>NZ_KV814384.1:0-198485 GCF_001813925.1 Corynebacterium sp. HMSC072D12 | reverse complement strand
GCTGGGTGAACGGTGGCTGCGGACAGGGGGTGGCTGGGTGAACGGTGGCTGCGGGCGAGAGGATGTGAGCCATGGCTGGAACGGCGGCGTGTGGCGCCTAGGAGCGCTCCGCAGGAACGGTGAGGGGGCGCAGCCGGAGAAGGGAGAATACGTTCGGCGGAACAGATATAAGAAAAGCCCCTCGGGGGAGGGGCTTGGCGGCTACATTTCGGTCAGGGAGCGGTCACCTGACCATTCGATGTGGAATGTGCCGTCCCGGTCCACACGCTTGAAGGTGTGGGCGCCGAAGAAATCGCGCTGGCCCTGGATTAGAGCAGCAGGGAGGCGCTCGGCTCGCAAGCTGTCGTAGTAGGAGAGGGAAGAGGCAAACACCGGAACCGGCAGGCCCAGCTGCGTTGCAGCAACGACGACGCGGCGCCACGGGTCGATGAGGTTCTCCAGCTCGCCCTTGAAATACGGGTCCAAAATCAAGGCAGACAGGTCGGCATTGTTGTCGTAGGCCTCACGGATGCGGTCGAGGAACTTCGCACGAATGATGCAACCACCGCGCCAGATTGTAGCCAAGTCACGTGGGTCCACGTTCCAGCCGAACTCCTCGGAGCCAGCCTTGATCTCATCGAAGCCCTGAGAGTAGGCAATGAGCTTTGCGGCATACAGTGCACGGCGAACGTCTTCGACGAACTCGGCCTTATCTACGTTGAGCTCGGTAATGGTTCCGGAGGGCAGCTGGCCCTCCTGGGCAGCTGCACGCTGAGCGGTGGCAGAGGAGAGCGCACGCGCGAACACCGATTCCGCAATGCCGGTGATCGGCACGCCCAGCTCGAGGCCATTAATGGCGGTCCAACGGCCGGTGCCCTTCTGGCCGGCGGCGTCCACGATGACGTCGACAAGCGGGGCACCTGTCTCCGGATCCTTTTGTGCCAGCACTTCGGCGGTGATCTCAATGAGGTAGGAGTCCAGGTCGCCGGCGTTCCACTCGCGGAAAACCTCAGCGATTTCAGCTGGTTCCATGCCTGCACCATAACGAAGCAGCTGGTATGCCTCACCGATAACCTGCATGTCGGCGTATTCGATGCCGTTGTGCACCATCTTGACAAAGTGACCCGCGCCATCCGGTCCAATGTGGGTCACACATGGCGTTCCGTCCACTTCTGCTGCGATCGATTCAAGGATTGGACCCAGGGTCTCCCAAGACTCTGCTGGGCCGCCAGGCATGATGGACGGGCCATTGAGCGCGCCTTCCTCACCACCGGAAATTCCCGCTCCGACGAAGTGACGGCCCTTAGCCGCCACCTCCTTCTCACGGCGAATGGTGTCCGTGAATAAGGCGTTGCCGCCATCAATAATAATGTCGCCCTCATCCATCGTCTCGGTGAGCTGATTGATGACGGCGTCGGTAGCCGCGCCAGCCTGCACCATGATGATTGCCTTGCGGGGGCGCTCGAGGGAGGCAACGAAATCTTCGACAGTTTCGGACGGGATGAAGGTACCTTCATCACCGTGCTCACTGATGAGTGCGCGGGTCTTTTCCGGACTGCGGTTGTAGACCGCGACGGTATTTCCGTTTCGGGCAAAGTTACGCGCGAGGTTGGAGCCCATTACAGCGAGGCCCACAACGCCAATCTGAGCAAGATCTGTCTTTTCAGCAGTTTGAGTCATGTCCACCATCCTACGTCACCGATATCCACTAACCTGGTGTGGCATGAAACACTCTGAAATCTTTGAAAAGTTTGTCGCGGTATCCCAAACACGGCCGCTCAAGGCCGAGGAACTTGACCTCATCAACTCTCACCCACAGGGGCTTGCCGGGCTCATCGGACTGCGCTTCACACACATCTCGGCTGATGAGATTCGCTCCGAGGTCGACGTCGTTCCAGACCACCACCAGCCGTGGGGCGTGGCGAATGGCGGGCTTTTCTGCACGATTACGGAGTCCACTGCATCTGTCGGCAGCCTCATTCTCGCGGGCAAGCCGGTTGTCGGCGTGAACAACAACACAGACTTCCTTAAACCGGTAGCCGAAGGCACCGTCAGCGCCGTCGCTACGCCGCTGTACAAGGGCCGCCGCACGCAGCTGTGGGAAGTAAAAATCAGCCAGGGCGATGTACTTCTCGCTGCTTCCACACTGCGCACCATGGTGGTGCAGTAGCCCCTACAGCCAGTTATTGCGCCGGAACCACCACCACATTCCGGCCACGACCAAGACCATGAGGCCAATTGCCCCGTAATAGCCCCAAGGAAAATGCAGCTCCGGCATGACATCAAAGTTCATACCGTAGATACCCGCCACGAGCGTGGGAGCGGCCCACATGCCAACCACCGCAGAGATCGTGCGCATGTCGGAGTTTTGCTGCATGTTGATTTTGGCGACGGAGGCGTCGATAAGCGAGGTCAAGCGCTCGTCAAAGCCCGCCACCTGGTCTTGAACGACGAGCTGGTGATCGTTGACATCGCGCAGATAGGAGCGAATCGTCTTCGGAATGAGATCCTTGTGGTCTGCGACCATCGCCCGCAAAGCCGGCGAGAGCGGCACGATCGCGTGCTTCATCTCCAGAATCTCTCGCTTAAACATGTAGATACGGTCAATGTTGGGCAGCGAATTCGGGGTGAAGATTTCTTCTTCTAGTTCGTCGACCTCGATGGCGATGAGGCGGCAGATCTCCGAATAGCGGTCCACCATCATGTCCAGAATCTTCCACGCGAGCGATATGGGGCCCTGCTCAACTAGGTCCTGTTCATCCTGAATCACGTAGGCTAAGTTGGGCAGCTTCGCTGAGTGACGGACCGTGATAATGAATGTGTCGCCGATGATCATCTGAATTTCACCCGTGGAGATGATCTGGCGCTTATCGGCAACTTCATCGTGGTCGCGGTAGTTCACTGACCGTGCCACCACGAAGAGCTGGTCATCGTAGCGCTCTAATTTTGGGCGCTGGTGGGCCTGGACCGTGTCTTCAACGATGAGTTCGTGGATGCGGAACTCAGCCGCCACCTTCGTCATCTGGGACTCTAAGGGCTCATGCAGGCCTACCCACACGAAGCCGCGGCCGTATTCTTCCACGGTTTGCAGCGCGCTGTGCGGGGTGAACTCACCGGGCAGTGCCTCGCCGTCGATGAACACTCGGCAGTGCTCAATGGCGCGCTCGACAGGCACAGAAAAACTCGGCGAATTATTGTCCGAAGTGTTTTTCTTGCGTGGCTTGAATGGTGACGGTACAGATGGCATCGTGTCTCAGCCTCCTTCGCTTCGTATAGGCGTTTTATAAGAGCGGCTAAATCTTACACCTCTAAAGGCCTATACTCGTTGTCATGCCTACCTGGAAAGAAGTAACTGCAGCGAATCCCGCCCATTCCCACAACTTTGCACGGAAATGGAAGACGCTACGGGCCCAGGGCAAGGATATCGATGGGGAAGCCCGGCTTATCGACGCCATGAGTGAACGCCACTCCCGCGTTCTCGACGCCGGCTGCGGTTCCGGACGTCTTGGCGGTGAGTTGGTAAAACGCGGGCATACCGTCGTGGGCGTGGATGTCGATCCCATCTTGATCGAACATGCGGTCAACGATTATCCGGAGGCCCGCTGGGAGGTAGGTGATCTTTCCGAGGAGGAAATCCCCGAGAATAACTTCGACATCGCCGTGGCTGCGGGCAACGTCATGACTTTCATTGCTACCGAAGGGCGTGAGGCGGCCTTGCGCAATGTGTTTAACGCGCTACGCCCCGGCGGCCGCTTCGTCGTCGGTTTTGGTGAGGGCCGCGGCTGGGGCTTTGAGGACTTCCTCGACCTCGCTCGCTCACTGGGTTATCGGGTCGATTTCATCTTTGCATCCTGGGACATGAAGGTCTTTAAGGAGAATTCCACCTTCATGGTGGCCGTGCTTACCCGCCCAGGCGCCGATCTGCTGGGCTAACTTTGTGCCTCCGCGGCGAGGCGCCGGAGCCGGTGGCCGTGGTCAACAGGGCCGTGTCCGTGCCCGACGTGGAGCGCATCCGCATGCACGATCGCCTCGTGGAGCCATTCAGTTGCCCATACCAGTGCCTCGTCGAGGGATTGACCCGCGCCCAAACGCGCCGCTAGGGCAGAGGACAGAGAGCAGCCGGTGCCGTGCGTGTTCTTCGTATCAATCCGCGGGCAGGGCACGCGCGTGATTTCGCCGGAAGGGCTTACGGTCGCGTTATCGGCCTGAGCACCATCGAGGTGCCCGCCTTTGACTACGACCCACGTGTCGTTCTCGTGGGCCCACTTGGTTGCAACAGAAAGAGCATCATCAAAGGTGCGCGGTTCTGCTACGCCCGCGAGGACTGCAAGCTCCGGCAGGTTGGGGGTGACCACTGTCGCGCGGCAAGCCAGCTCACGTACTGCGCGTTCCGCCTCCGGTTCGAGCAGGCGGTCACCGCTGGAGGCGACCATGACCGGATCGCAGACCACCGGCACACCCGCGGGGAGGGAAGCAATGAAGTCGCTCACCGCTTCGGTAATGGCAACAGAGCCCAGCATGCCGATCTTGACGGCGTCGATAGTCACGTCGTCCTTGACACTTTCCAGCTGTTCGCGCAAAAAGTCCACCGGTGGGGTGTGGATAGCGCGCACGCCCTGCGTATTCTGCGCCACCAGGGCGGTCACCACGGCCATGCCGTAGGCCCCAGCGGCCTCAAAAGACTTGAGGTCGGCGTGAATACCAGCGCCGCCCGTGGGATCGGTGCCGGCAATGCTGAGGACACGAGGCAGCGCAGGTTGGCTCACGGTTTTCTCCTTAAGCTAGGCTGTTCTTCCCTCTACCGTACATGGGCAAAGAGAAAGGAGAGAGGATATATCCTCTCTCCTTAAAAGACGCGTAAGACCTAGTGGAGGTCGCGGTCAATCACGTTGCGAGCAACGCGCTGCTGCTGGGTGATCTCCAGATTGCCGCGGTCGCGCGAGAAGGCGTTGAGCAGCCAGTGCAGCGCAACGAGGGTGCGGCTGCGGAAGCCAACGATGTAGAAGATGTGCAGACCAAGCCAGGAAATCCAAGCCGGGAAACCAGCGAACTCAGTCTTGCCCAGCTTGACCACTGCGTTGAAGCGGGAAATGACGGCCATGGAGCCCTTGTCGAAGTACTCAAACGGCTCGGCCTCGTTAGCGGTGGACTCTTCATCAATCTTGGCCTCGATGAGCTTGCCCACGTGGTTGCCACCTTGGATGGCCACCTGGGCCACACCCGGAAGGCGGTTGAGGGAAATCATGTCGCCGACGATGTAGACGTTCTTGTACTCACCAACCGTGAGGTCCTCGTTGACAGAGACACGGCCGGCACGGTCCGCCTCCACACCTGCCTGGTCAGCGATAAGCTTGCCCAACGGGGAAGCAGCGACACCTGCGGACCAGATCTTGGTCGCGGCCTCGATGCTGACCTCTTCCTCAGTCTTCATGTTCTTGTAGGTGACGGCGTCAGCGGTGACGTCGGTGACCATGGCGTTGAGGCGCACGTCAACGCCCAGCTTCTCCAAGGTGCGCTGAGCCTTGCGGCCGAGGCGCTTGCCAAAGGGCGGAAGAACCTGCGGGGCACCATCCAGCAGGTAAATCTTGGCGGAGGAAGAACCGAAGTTGGAGTATTCGCCAGCAAACGTACGCTGTGCCAGCTCAGCAATCTGGCCGGTGAGCTCAACACCAGTCGGGCCAGCTCCGACGATGACGAAGGTCAGCAGCTTCTCACGCTTGGCAGGATCTTCTTCCAACTCAGCCTTCTCGAAGGCGGAGATGATGCGGGAGCGGATCTCGAAGGCGTCGTCAAGCGTCTTCATGCCCGGTGCGTGCTCGGCAAAGTGGTCGTTGCCGAAGTAGGATTGACCAGCGCCGGCGGCGACGATGAGGGAGTCGTAGCCGTAGGTGCGAACCGCGCCGTCAAGTTCTGCGGTGACGGTCTGATCCTTGATGTTGACGTCGGTAACCTCACCGTTGACGAAGTTGACGTTGTCCTGGTGGCGCAGGATCTGACGCGTGGACGGGGCGATCTCACCGGCGGAGATGACGCCGGTGGCGACCTGGTAAAGCATCGGCTGGAAGAGGTGGTGGTTCTTCTTGTCGATCAGGGTGATCTCAACATCCGCGTCCTTGAGCTTCTTAACGGCGTTGATGCCGCCGAAGCCGGCACCGATAACAACGACGTGGTGGCGGCCGTTACTAGGACGGTAGGGGGTGTGCGCCATGGTGATTGAATACCTTCCTTAAGAAAGCTAGATTATTTTACCCGAGTTAGTCTAAACCTTTCTAGCGGTACATGCATACTTTATGGGTTATTAACTGGCTTTTTAGGCCGCGCCTCCACCTGTTCGTGGCCCGCCCGTTTTAGTCTAAGAAAATACGTGTGTGCGATGAGGAAGGCTGGCTAGAGCGTGTATTCCCACTTGGCTTCGATTGACGCTGCGGCGTGGCCGGGCGTGGCCACCGTCCCTTCTTCACGCCTGCTGCGTTTCAAAAGCGACCGGTCGGAGGCGGAATTTGCGCAGGCGTGTTCCAAAGCTGGGGTCGAGTTGGACGGCGAGGACCCAGATCTAGCCGTGCTTCACGACGCCCTCTTCTCCCGCATCGCCGATTCAGGCTGGCTGGGCTTGGTCGAGTCTTATATGGCAGGGGAGTGGACGACGCCCGATTCCGATCGTTTGGTCAAAGTTCTCGTGCGGCTCCTGGGGGTGGGCTACCGGCCGAAGGCGAAAGAGCTTGCGGTGGAGACTTCGAGCCCGGGCGAGCTGCCTCTTGATGTGGTGAAACTGTATGCGGGTGATTCCCTCAGCCATTCGGGCGGCATCTTTGCTAGCGGCGTTCCCACAACGGTGCGTGAAGCGGTGCGCAGCTATAGTGCGCGGGTGGGGAGCAAAGAACCCAAAGAGCACTTCGTCGATGTGACAAGTGTGACCGAGCCGACGCACACCGACCGTGAGGACTTGGGCGATGCGCAGCGCCGCGCTGCACAGTGGCTTCTCGACGCCACCCGCACCGGCGCCGGCACACATCTTCTGGTTTATCCGGCGACTGGTCTGCAGGTAGCAATTCAAGCCGTTGCCCGGCGCGCCACCGTTGACGTCCTTACAGGGGATGCTGAGCAGCAAGCGCTGTTCGACGAACAACTACTCCTTGAGGGAGCCGCTGATTCTGTCCATGTGCAGGGCATCGAAACGGCGTTGCCCAATCCGAAGCAGTGGCGCGGGCGCTATGACGCGATAGTGAGCGTGGAGAAGCTAGAGACGCTATCGGCTCCCGAGCGCCGGCGCTATGTGCAGATGCTGGATCGCTCGCTGGTCAGCGGTGGGCGAGTGGCCATGGGATCGCTCTTTGCTACCGAGGCGATGACTCCGGCCGCCCAGTCCGCGATTCAGGTTCTGCGAGCTTATATATGGCCTGGCCTGGATTACCCGACGCTGGAGGAGACCCACCGACTCTTCGATAGGCGCTCCAACCTGCGCATCATCGCTCAGACCCACACCGGAACCCACTACCTGGAAACGCTTCGTTACCAGCGCAGCTTCTTCGACGGGCGGCACCGCGAAGCTGCGGCAGCGGGCTTCGACCAGGTTTTCCGCCGCCTTTGGACGTTCCAGTTTGCTCTCCGCGAGGCGCTGCTCACCTTAGGGATGCTGGATGCGGTGCACGTGGTGGCGACCCACCGCAACCGCGGGGGTCGCCGTTAAGCGTCACCTCTTCTAGGGCGTGACGACCGGACGGGAGGCCCGTTCCAACAGCACTGCGATTGATTCATAGGTCCGTCCGGAGATCATCTCCAGGCCCATCTCGCAGGTGCGGTTATCGGAGACGAAGGCGTCGAAGTGTTCCGTGTCGAGAGAAACGCGCTCCTCGCGTGTGGCGGACTCGACGAGCTCCGGGTGCAGCATGACACGGTCACCGGCGGAGCCACAGCACATCGCGCCCTCCGGGACTTTGGCAGAGCCGCAGAGGTTTGCCAGGTCAACGAGCGCTTGGCTCATGCCCATGTGGTCAGTCGAGCAGGTTGGGTGTACGGCGATGCTGCCCATGTTTTTCACGATGGGCAGGTGTGGGGCGATTTCATCGCGCAGCCATTCCACGACATCGAGGATGCGCAGATCCTCCCAAAGCTTGCGGTCAGCAGGGGAGAGCACCTCAGGAACGGAATCTAGCAACCCGTGGGTGCAGCTGGCAGCATCGACCACGATGGGCAGCTGGCCGTGTTCCGACCAATGCCAGAGGTCGCGCACGATCTTTTGAGCCTGGTACTCAAATCCTTCCTTGTAGCCCTTGGACGACCACGGTGTACCACAGCAATCGCCCGCGACGTCCTCCGGAATCCACACTGGCTGGCCAGCGCGGCGTCCTAGTTCCACGATGGCGCGCGGGAGGTCGACTGAATCCTTGGCCGCGCCGGCTGGGCGGCCGAAGATGCGGTTGATGCAGGCAGGGAAGTAGAGTGCGCCAGCGCCCTCGCGCGGGGTTTCCGGCAGACGCGATGCGGCCTTCGGAAGCGGCCCCGGGACGGTGGGCAGCAAGTCGGGAGCTACCACGTTGCGAGCCATGTTGGCGCCCAGCTCGAGGGGCTTGTGGGGAATCTTGTTGGCGGAGATGATGCCAGCGCGGGCAAGCTTTTCCACCAGTTCCCAGCGCTGCGCCGTCGTCAGTGCCACCTTCTCGCGGGCCGGGGTAGCCTGTTGCGCGCGCAGCTGCTTCATGACCGCACCTGTATCGATGCTAATCGGGCAGGGGATAGAACAGGTGCCGTCTGCGGCGCACATGTCGACTGCGTCGTACTGGTACTCCTTCTGTAGCTGCGCCAGCACCTCCGAGCCTTCTTGCTGCCGGGCCATCTCGCGGCGCAGCACGATGCGCTGGCGTGGGGTCACCGTGGCGTGGCGCGAGGGGCAGACAGGCTCGCAGAAGCCGCACTCCACACACGGGTTGATTTCATTCTCGACCTTCGGGAAGGACTTGAAGTTGCGCAGGTGGATGGTTTGGTCGCGTGTAAGCTTCACGTTCGGCGCCAGGATGCCCTTGGGATCGATCATGTTCTTGACTTCCCAGAACAGCTCGAAGGCCTCTGTGCCCCACTCGTGCTCCAGGAAGGGAGCCATGTTTACGCCGGTGCCGTGCTCGGCCTTCATTGAGCCCTGGTACTTATCAATGACCAGCTCGGCCAGATCATCCAAGAACGCGGCATAGGACTCGCGCTCTTCCTCGACATCAAAACGCGGGGTGAAGAAGAAGTGCAGGTTGCCAAAAGCAGCGTGCCCCATGACGGATTCCGGGTAGCCGTACTTAGCCTGCAAGTCCAACAGGTCTGCTGCGGCTTCGCCAACCTGAGAGGGCGGGAAGCAGACATCCTCGGTGATGTACGCCGTGCCGTTCGGGCGGTCTGCGCCCAGCAGGCCATAGAGGCCGTTGCGCAGCTCCCACGCACCGCGCATACCTTCCGCGGTGGTGAGGAATTCGAGGGGGCGGAGTAGTGGGGCGTCGGCAAGCACGGTGCGTAGGCGATCCATGGCCTTGTCCAAATCTGCCTCGTCGCTGCCGCCCACCTCGACGAGAAGTGCCGCGGCATCATCATCAAGGTTGCGCCAGGATTCCGGCGCATGCGCATAGTGCTCGGCGGAGCGGCGCATCACGGGGGCGACGAGAAGCTCGCAGGCTTCCGCGCCGGTTTCCATGATGGGGTGCACGTAGTTTGCGGCATCACGCAGGTTGGGCAGCTCGACCCACGTCGTGGCCTTCACACGCGGTAGCTTCACCGTGCGGATGACGGATTCCGTGATGGCGCCGAAGATGCCCTCGGAACCGATGAGCAGGCGCTTGAGGATGTGCACGGGTTCGTCTTCATCGAGGAAGGCGTCAATTCGCAGCCCATTGGTGTTGCGGATGGAGAACTTCGTGCGCAGGAAGTCCACCATCTCGGTATTAGCGCGCAGCTTGTCGCGGAAGGCCAGTAGATCGGCGTGGAGCTTTGGCTCCTGCTTGCGGAAGGCCTCGTCCCCACGGGACGTATCCACGATGGTGCCCGAAGGTAGGACGAAGATGAGCTCTTCAATGCTGTGGTAGCTATCGCGCTCTAAAGAGCAGCGCATGCCGCCGGAGTTATCGGCCAGCACGCCACCGATGGTGCACACGGACGTGGATCCCGGGTCCGGCCCCAGCATGAAGCCGTGGCGGGAGAGTACCGCCTGGGCATCGCCCAAGATGACGCCGGGGCGGGACCACAGCTTGCGGCCTTCTTCGCGCACCTCCATGCCGCCGAAGTGGGTTTTGACATCGACGAGGATGTCATCGCCCATGGCCTGGCCGTTCAGCGACGTTCCTGCTGCGCGGAAGGTCATGTGGCGATCGTGAGTATCGCAGTACTTCATCAGCGCAGCGAGGTCCGTGGCGTTGCGCGGGGAGACCACGATGTTCGGGATGGAGCGGTAAGGGCCGGCATCAGAGGAGAAGCGCACGAGGTCGCTGAGACGTCCGTGCACGTTCTCGTGACCAACGATGGCTTCCATGTCCGCCACCAGCTCGGCGGGGGAGCCGTTCTTGTAGTGTGCAGAAACCGCGTCGGCCTGGCTCGTGGTGCCGGCTGGGCGGGAGAAACGAGAGGAATCGGGGCTTAAAAGCTTGGACATATTTCTAATCTATCGCGTGACAGTAAATCTGGACCAAAACGGGTACGTGAGGTTCATCATATGGGATACTCAATTCATCTAGTGAGACATACTCTGGAAAGGAAACACCATGACGAACCCGCGTACAGAGGGGGAGACCGGCGAGAAACTCGCCGTCTACATCTTTCCCATCGTTATTATTGCCTGCGCCATTGTCGCCTTTGTGAGTCCCAGTACCTTTGAACCGGTGGGGCAGTACACCTCGCAGTTGCTCATGGTCATCATGTTTTCCATGGGCCTTACCCTGACTATTCCGGACCTGGCCCTAGTGGCGAAGCGCCCGCTGCCCATCTTCTTGGGCGTTATTTGTCAATTTGCCATCATGCCGACGAGTGCTGTGCTCGTGGCGAAAATGCTAGGGCTTTCCGACGCCGCCACTGTCGGCCTCATCCTCCTCGGGTCTGTGCCCGGCGGTACTGCCTCCAATGTGATGGCTTACCTGGCTAAGGGCGATGTAGCGTTGTCGGTGGCGATGACTTCGGTGTCAACCCTCGTCTCGCCGATCATGACGCCGGTGCTCATGCTGTGGTTGGCGGGACAAACCGCAGAGGTTGACGGTGCCGGCATGGTGTGGTCGCTGGTCCAGACCGTCCTCATTCCGGTGGGCCTGGGCCTGTTGCTGCGCGTGATTGCTACTAAAGCTGTGGACAAGGTTCTGCCGGCCTTGCCGTGGGTGGCCATCGCTGGCATCGGCGGCGTGGTCATGGCGGTGGTGTCAAAGTCCCAGGACAAGCTCGTGACCGTGGGGCTCGTGGTATTCGTGGGCGTGGCTATCCAGAATCTCATCGGATTTCTTTTCGGCTACTATCTGGCGAAAATTGCTCGCCAGCGCGAGGCAGCGGCACGCACCACGGCAATTGAAGTGGCGACCCAGAACTCCGGTCTGGCCTCGGCATTGGCGCTGCAGTTCTTCACTCCGGAGGCGGCGATTCCGGGTGTGGTCGCCGCGGTGTGGGCAAATATTACTGGTGCGCTCTTCTCCGCCATCGTGCGCCGTAAACCCATCGAGGAAGATGCGAAGGCTGCTGAAGCTGCTGTTACTGCGTAGTTTCTAGGCAGGCTGAGTAGATTAAGGGCTCGTGATAGGTGGTTGGCACTTTTGGCAGCAGTGGGGCACAACCACCCATGAATGGCGCCCGCAGGCGGTGTCAGGTGAAGCGTGACGTGAGTAGAGCCCGCAACGCCGCAATAAAAATCTCCCCGACCTTGGTGCTTCAGACCAGAAAGAGTCGGGGAGATGTTTGTATTTAAAGACCTAAACCTGGGACAGGTCCTGATCCTTTAGCTCCTGCATCATGAGGATGGCGATGAGGGAGATGAAGCAAACGATAACCAGGTAGTAGCCCACGTAGCTCACGTTGTATGTGCTTACGAGCCACGTTGCGATGAACGGGGCCACGGCGGCGCCGAGGATAGAGGACACGTTGTACGCGATGCCGGAGCCGGTGTAGCGCACGTTGGTGGGGAAGAGCTCTGGGAGAACGGCGGACATAGGGCCGAAGATGAGGCCCATGATGAACATGCCAACGACCAGGAACCCAAGGACGGAGTTGCGGTCAGCGTGCGCAATGCCCAAGAAGTACGGGAAGCTGAAGCCGAAGGCAATCATGATAAGCGAGGTTATGGTCAAGATCGGCTTGCGTCCGTACTTGTCCGAGAGCATGGAGGACACCGGAATGCCGATGATGAACATGAAGATAGAGATCAGTTGGATCTCCAGGAACTCCAGGTAGGGGATGCCCAAACCCAGCTCCTTGGTCTTATCGCCAATACCGTAGGAAAGGATCCAGGTGGTGACCAGGTAAAATAGGGTGTAGCAAGAGACCATCACGAAGGTACCAATGATCATCGGCTTCCATGCTGTGCGGAAAGCCTCCACCATAGGGGTCTTGACCTTCTTGCCTTCATCAACGGCCTGCTGGAAAACCGGTGTTTCTTCCAGGCGCAAGCGGACGTAGAGACCGATGAGCACCATCACAGCAGAGGCGAGGAAGGGCAGGCGCCAGCCCCATTCCATGAAGGTGCCGGTGGTATCGCCGCGCGAGTAATCCATGGTGGCTACGAGCGTCAGGAAGAAGCCATTGGCCAGTAGGAAGCCGAAGGGTGCGCCAAACTGCGGCCACATGGCGGCAAAAGCTCGTTTACCTTCCTTCGCGGTCTCGGAGGCCAGCAAAGCTGCACCGGACCATTCGCCGCCCAGGCCCAAACCTTGGCAGAAGCGCATCAGGGCCAGCAGGGCCGGCGCGATAATGCCTGCGGTTTGGTAGGTAGGCAGGATACCAATGATAAAGGTGGCAATGCCCATCGTCAGGAGTGCGCCAACGAGCGTGGCTTTGCGGCCGATGCGATCGCCGAAGTGCCCAAAGAGCAGTGAGCCCAGTGGTCGAGCGATAAAGGCAAGGCCGAAGGTTGCAAAGGACTGCAGCAGGGCAACGGTCGGATCCTCAGTCTTCGGGAAGAAGAGGAAAGGAAAGACGGCTACGGCTGCCGTGGCATAAATGTAGAAATCATAGAACTCGATGGTCGTGCCAATAGTTGAAGCCACGGCCACACGCACACGGTCACGTTTGGTGAGCTGCTGTGCTGGGGCCGCTACTTTTGGCGGTGTTGTGCTGACGGCGGTCATGTGAGAGGCGCCCTCCTTGATTATTTCGATAGGACGATTGGTTGTGAGGGAAACACTACCGTCCCACGCAATGAAATGAAAGTCTCAATGGGTGAAAAATTCCTCTTGGGTAAGTTTTTGCATTGGGCGGGAAGTGGGCGCGTCGATTATTTGACATAATGTACATTATCGGACAATAGTTAAAGTAGTGGGCCAAGCGTGGTCTTTTAGCTAAACCTGGCCGGGGCCAGTGCGGGCCTTGACCGTGAGGTGTCGGTGGCCGTGGATTGTTGTGGCGCTGTGACGGGTGTGCTGTCCCCATCTTGCCGCCGTTCGGTGCTTAGGTGTCGAGACGTCCGCCTTGCAGTTTCTGGAATGCTTACCGTTCCTATATTGCGCTGTTGTTGTGGCATGACACTTTTCTGCTGATGCGCGGCTTCCTGCTTTCGTCAGCTTCCGGGCAGTCCATTTGCGTGCTCTTTATTGGCCTCAAGCAATGCACTGTACGCGTACGGGGGTAACCGCTGACGGCTCGTGACGTTCCCAATTTGCATCCCCTGTTTGCCGCGCGGCAGAGTCCCCTTATCGCCCAAATATAGTCACAGTTACGTAATTGGCCTATGTTCCTGTGGCTGTACCGAGTGCGAGTTTTAGCGCTGACGGTAGGCGATCACCAGCTGTACCGCCGTAAGGACTACGAGTAGCACTGAGAAGGCAGCGAGGAGCTTCATGGCTTGGGTCCAAATGAAGATGCCGAATCCTGCTAGCACGACGAGCCGCACCCACAAGACTGGAATGAGATAGCGAGGATTCATAAGGAACCGTAGCTATTTCTTCTCAAAAGTTACGCGGACATTGATCTCGCCGGTTTCCGAGATTCGTGCGGCGATCATCTCTGGAGTCTCAATTCCGTAGTCGAGACGGTTAACCGGAATATCGCCGCCCAGGATGATGGTGTCACCATCGCGGACCACCTGGAAGTCCTGCGTCACGCTCTTGGTTTGACCGTGGATGGTGAGGTCACCTGTGAGTGGGATGGTAACCAGTGAGCCGTCGTCAGGCACGGCGGAGACATCAGCCGGCTCGGTCAACGTAAAGGTGGATTCTGGATACTTTGAGACCTCAAAGAGCTTCGTCTTCATGTTTTGGTCGCGCACCTTTTTATCCGTGGTCAAGGAGGACATGTCCACGGCGATGCGTGCCTTCTCGACGATGCTGTGCTGAATGGTAGCCTGCCCGGTGACGTGCTTGGTGGAACCAGACGTCGTGCGCTTATCTGCCGGGAGGATTTCGTCGATAGTAAACCCTGCTGAGGTGTGGTTATGTGCCGAACCTTGCGCCACCTGCCATTCGCCGTCGATGTCCGTTGTTGCGGCTTGGACCTTATCCGCGTTGATCGGCTCGGTCTGGACGCCACGGCCCATGATCAAAGAGAACGCTAGCGGTCCAAGGGCCAGTGCCGTTGAGGCCACAATCAGGATCACGAAGATGCTGACAATCAGTTTGCGGTTGCCTAGTACAGATTTCATGTGCTATCTCAATTCCTCAAGCTTGCGAGCCAATGTGACCAGTTCGGCACACAGTTCTTCCATTTCTTCAGCGCTGGCGCTTTCCGACGCCGCCGTGGCGACGTCCTCGGCACAGCATCGAAGCTCGAAGAGGCCGTCACGAAGTCGGTCGGCCTTCTCCGGAGTCAAGATGACAGCGTTGGCTGGAATAGGCGTCCCTGCGACGTTGTGGCGCTGTTCGTACGCGCGTTGCTTGCACGAGGGCGAGCAAAACTTGCGAGGCCTTCCTCGGCCGCCCTGGGCGATCTCTTTGCCGCACCACTGGCAGGTAGCCGAGCCGCGCCTTGTTGGCTTTCCGGGCTGCGGATCCTGTGTACCAATCACCTCACACACCTTAGCCCATTAAACCGAGGGTGGGAACAAAGGCAGTGGGGCGTTCGTTATAATGATTGTTCTCTGGGTGATATGGGTCGACCCTGATCACTTCCCTACCTCAACACGTGAAAAGGATGATGTTGCATGGCAGATCGCGTACTCCGTGGCAGCCGCATGGGCGCAGTGAGTTACGAAACCGACCGCGACCACGACTTGGCCCCACGCCAAATGGTGAAGTACCGCACCGAAGACGGCGACATCTATGAGGTGCCCTTCGCTGACGATGCGGAGATCCCCGAGGAGTGGATGTGTAAGAACGGAAAACTCGGCACCCTGGTTGAAGGCGAAGGCGTCGAGTCCAAGCCCGTGAAGCCACCGCGGACCCACTGGGACATGCTGCGCGAGCGCCGCTCCATTGAGGAGTTGGATGAACTTTTGACCGAGCGCATTGAGAATCTTCGTTCTCGTCGTCGCGCGGCCGCCCGTCTGCTCAAGGAACAGAAGGCGCAGGAAGAAGGCGAAGCTTAGAGGGCTTCTAGGAAGCCCACAAAGACCACAGGGTAGCGGATCCACGATGACGTGGATACCGCTACCCTATTTTCGGCTTTAGGCCAGCTGGCGCGCACCGCGTTAGGAAGAAGAGCTATCGGGTGATTGCGAATTGAGTTCGGGCCATTGCAGCACTAGCTCGGCGAGATAGACCGCGAGAGCTGGGCCCAGCACCGCGAGGAAGAACAGGTAGCCTCCCCACTGCGCTGGGAAAAAGACGGGATACAGAACAAGCACTATGCCAGGCAATACTGCCAATAGAGTACGCGGTAGGTGCCCTACCGCCTTCATTATGGCCTGTGTGCTTCTTTGACGGAATCCGAGCCCCGGTGCATCGAGATGGAAGAACCATACGCTGACACAGCCCAATACGATAAGCCCCGAGATCAAGGCTGCGCGCAGTATCAGGCCCATTGAACCCAGATCTGCCTTGGCAATAATGGCGAATTCATACGCGGCCAAGGCGGCGACGGCGAGGCAAATCAACCACCATGCAGTGTTGACCCCGGGACGCGTCAGAAGGCCCCGAACGAAGGCTGAGCCGCGGCGAGAACCTTCCTCCCGGACCATCTGCCCGGTCACCGCATGGGCGGTGCGCAAGGACATTCCCCCGGTGAACACGGGAAAGCACGTGATCACCAAGAGAACATTCACGATGACTAGGTCAGCGAAGAGGCTCAGAGCAGCATAGAACTTTGATTCGGGGCCGAGCATGCGATTCATGGTTTTCTAACCTATCGCACCGGTTTAACCCTTCACGGCACCGGCAGCCACACCTTCGATGATGTGCTTCTGCGTGGAGAAGTAGAAGATGACGATGGGGATGATAGCCAGTACCAGCATGGCCATCATGGCACCCATATCGCGGTTACCGTTGGAGCCAACGAAGGACTGGATGACCACCGGGATGGTCTTGTATCGCGTGGACAGACCGATGACCAAGTACGGCAGCAGGTAGTCGTTCCACACCCACATGGCGTTGAGAATGGCCACGGTAATGGCAGTCGGCTTGAGCATGGGCCACACCACACGGAAGTAGTTTTGGATCGGCCCACAACCGTCGATCATCGCGGCTTCCTCGACATCCAGAGGGATGGACTTGACGAAGCCCGCAAACATGAACACCGACAGACCGGAACCGAAACCGAGGTAAAGCACCACGATACCGATCGGGTTGTTGAGGTGAAGCATGTCTGCAATCTTGACCGTCGGGAACATGACCATCTGGAAGGGGATGATCATGGAGACCACGAAGAGGTAGTATAGAAGGTTTGTCCACCACGTCTTGACGCGCGTGATGTAGTAGGCGGTCATCGCGGAGAAGAACACGATGACGATGACGGACAGGATCGTGATGATGAAGGACCACAAGGTCGCTTCCAAGAATCCCTGCTTGGTCAAGCCCACCATGAAGTTCTCGAAGCCGACCCAGGTTTCACCGATGGGAAGCGAGAAAGGATCGGAGGAGATAGCGAACTTGGACTTAAAGGAGTTGATGAAGATGAAGAGGATCGGCCCAAGGAAGACGATGGTGAAGAACACCAGAATGGCGTAGACCACGAACTTGGCGCCGCCAGACATCCGAGTCTTATTATCCGAGGGAAGCTGGTGATCCTTCTTCTTCGAGGCCGGAACGGCCTGCACTGAAGTGCTGGTAGTCATAACTTAAGCCTCGATTTCCTTGGAGCGGGTCGCGCGCAGCTGGAAGTAAGCGATGACGACCACAACGACGACGAAGATGACAGCCTTGGCCTGGCCGACCCCCTCGACATTCATACGGTTAAAGAGCGTGTTGACGATGTTGAGCGCCACCATCTCAGTTTGCCCGCCAGGAGCGCCGTTGGTCAGCGCCAAGTTCTGGTCGAAGAGCTTGAAGGAGTTCGACAAAGTCAGGAAGAGGCAGATGGTAATCGACGGCATGACCATCGGAATAGTGACGTGGCGCAGCATCTCCCACTTATTGACACCGTCGAGCTCGGCAGCCTCGATGAGCTCGGGCGGGACGTTCTGGAGGCCGGCGATATAAATGATCATCATATAGCCGATCAGCTGCCAGTTAAGCAGCATGATGAGGCCGGCGTAGCCAAACTTCCAGTCCGCACTAATCGTTGTGGAATAGTGCGAGAGCACGGCGTTGATCATGGTCTGCCAGGTATAACCCAGCACGATGCCGCCGATGAGGTTCGGCATGAAGAAGACTGTGCGGAAAAAATTGGTACCGCGGAGTTTGCGAGTAAGCATCCACGCCAAGAGGAAGGCGAAGACGTTGACGGTGATCACGGAAACGATGACCACGAGGACGGTGAAACCGAAGGCGGAGATGAAACCTTCGCGTTGGGAGAAAGCTTTGACGTAGTTGTCGATGCCAACCCATCTGGCGTTGGTGATGGTGGTGAACTTCGTAAATGAGAGGAAGAAACCCACGATGAACGGCACCAAGAAGGCAATCATGAATGCCAGAAGGGTGGGCAAGACAAAGACTGGGAAATACTTCTTCAGCGTTGCTTGCATGGTGGTGAAACCTTAACTTCAGGTGGTGCCACACGTTTCCCAGCGGGAAGGCGGCGAGGAGAAGAGGCTGAGGATGCGGAGAACCAGTCGCGCACGTGCCACCGGCGTGGGCCACAATCCTCACCTACTCCCCTCCCCGCCCTCCAATGCCGGAAGACGTTTGGCGAGGGGATTGGGACTTTAAAGATTTAGCCCCAGTTAGATTCCTTCTCAGCAGCCCAGTTGTCCTTGAACTGCTTGACGACGTCCTCCCACTTCAGCGTTCCGGAGGCGTATTGCGACAAGGCCTGGCCGAAGTCATCCTTGAATTGCTGCGACGGGAAGTACTGGAAATTCCACGGGTAGGTGGTCAGATCCTCGTTAGCGATAGCTTCCGCGACCTGCTCAGCAAGGGGATCATTCGGGGTGTCTTCAGCGGTGTAGCTTTCGAACGGTGCGATGAAGCCCAGGTCCTTCACCACGTGCTCCTTGCCAGCATCAGAGGTAAACAGCCAATCTACGAAGTCCTTAGTGGCTTGCTGGTCGACCTCAGAGGCCTCAGAGTTCACGCCCAAGTAGTTCTCGGTGCCGACGTTGATGCCGTACTTTTCTTCGTCTGGCAGACCCATGTACATGGGCAAGAACTTGATCTTGTCTTCCTTGACCACGTTGCCAGAGGTCTCGGAAATCTGGGACCATGCCCAGTTACCGTTCTGAACCATGGCGGCCTTACCCTGCGCAAACTCAGCCATGGAATCAGACACCGTCTTAGAAGGTGCAAGAGACTTTTCTACGGTGGAGTTATCAAGGTAGAGGTCGAAGAGATTCTTGTACTCCTTGTTGTAGGAGAACTCGATATCGTTGGTGTCCTCGACGTTCTTGTCCTGGTACTCCTGCCAGATCGGAGCGTTAGCCAAGTGGGTCTGCCAACGCCAGTCTTCACCGGAGGTCAGTGAGGTGGAGGCGAAGGCGCCCTCGATACCGAGCTCGTCCTTCTTTGCCTGCATATCCTCGGCGACTTCCTTGAGCTTTTGGTAGCTCTTGATTTCATCCGTGGACTTGATCTTCGCGCCGGAGGTGGCGATGTACTTGTCGAAGATCTCGTCGTTGTAGATGATGCCGAAGCCTTCGACGGCGAACGGGACGCCGCGTACCTCTCCGTCCTCGGTGGTTAGCGGTGGGATGTCGTCGGTGAGCTGCTTAGCTACCTCAGTGTCCGACATATCCGCCATGTAGTCTTGCCAGGTGATGAAGCCAGCAGGTCCGTTGACCTGGAAGAGAGTCGGGGCTTCATCCTTACCGATTTCCGCCTTGAGGGTCTGCTCATAAGAGCCGGAGGCGGCGGTAACGACCTTGACCTTGACACCGGTTTCTTCAGTGTAGGCCTTTGCGATTTCCTGGTATGCCGCGTCCTGTTCAGGCTTGAAGTTCAGGAAGTAAACATCGCCTTCCTCGTCGGTGGAGCCTGAGCATGCGACGAGACTTGCGGCGGCGAGCATGGATGCCATGCTGATGGATGCGATGCGAGTAAGACGCTTCATGAGGTCCTCATCTTTCTTGATGAAAAGCGGGATGGTGGGCCAGGGATAGATACCCGGCTCGTATTCGGTTGTGTCTGGGAGACCTCCCGTAACGAAGGCTTCTTCCCAGCGCCACCAAGTGCTTCATAGCGGATCGCAGTCCGACTATGAACTGGTTAGCCTGCCCTCCATCTTAGTGAGGTAGTCCACATATTCAAAAGAATTCGGACATAAAACACCCGATTGTGACCATATCCATATTCGGGCATGGAAACCCTCCCCATTTATGGGGCAATCGGGCTTAAAACTTACAAAAACATATAAAAAGCAGTTGAAAAAGTCTGGTTGGATTTGAGATTGCGGGCGTTGTTGGGACACGCGAGAGGTTATGACAAGTCTTCGTCTGCCGGGGGCGTGTTGAGGAGCCGGGCCTCAGCACGGCGGGCTGGTAGTACAGACGCCAGATAGGATGCCGTGGCCTCCGCGAGCGTGACGGCCTCTCCCCTTTCCTGGGCGAGGAACCAACGGTGATCGACTATCTCGTGGAAGATTTGTGCCGGCTCAAGCTTGTCTAGCATCTCTTCGGGCACGGCAGCGATAGTCGGCTCATACTCATGCGTCATCCACAAGTGCGCGGCCTGGGTAAGGCCGACGTGAGGCCCACATTCCACGGCCTGGTAGGCCTGGATGGAGCCCAGAAGGCGTTGGGCTTGATGCTCTTCGACGCTGAGTCCAGTTAAGCTCAACAGCTCTGCACGATAGTGACCCGGATCCACCACTACGGGCCGGATTCGTACTACCTGCCGAGAATCGTCCTTGGTTACCTTGAGCTCCCCTACATCAAAGCCCAGTTGGTTGAGGCGGTCGATTCTCTCGGAGACGCGCCAGTACTCACTGGCATCCACGGCCTCCTCAGCGGTGAGTTCTGTCCACAGCTCAAGATAGGAACTCTCGACAAGGCTGCCTAGTGCAATGACATCGATAGACCCATCCAAGCATTCACCCGCCTGTAGGTCCATGAGCTCGCCGATGATGTTGACGCGGGCAATGTCGACGTCGTAAAGCCTGCGTGATTCAGAGAGATTGGGTTGGAACTCGCCCGTCTCGGCATCGACAAGATAGGCGGAATAGGTCTCAGCATCGCGCCGAAAGAGAGTGTTGGACAGTGACACATCGCCCCAGTAGAAGTTGAGCAGATGCATCCGCACCAACAGCACGGACAGGGCGCGGATGAGCTTCTCCGCTTCCACGACCGTGAGGTGCCGAGAGAAGATCTCGCGATAGGGCAGGGAGAACTCCAAGTGCTCGGTCACCAAAGCTGCGGTGAGTTCCCCGTAGTCTTCCTCTGCCGGATGGCGGCCGGTGATCACGGCTACGGGGCGCACACTAGGGGCGCCAAGGCGCTGCAGTTCACGCAGCATCTTGTACTCGTGGTGGGCGGTACGCGCACCAATTTCTTTGACCGCGACGATGCCACGGTTGATCCCCACGAACCGCACGATATGCCGGGAAATACCCCTGGGCAATGCGGCGATGAGAGCATCGGGCCACTGCTCTAATGGTGTGTCCCAGGGCAGCGTCAGCAGTGCCGACGCGTACGTCGACGAGGTGATGCTCATGGACTCTTTCATGGTGAATCACTCCACCTTTTCTGCTGACTATGGCTGAAACTGTCCTATTCATTACGTGCCGCGGGGCAGCCGGCACGGGGGCTTAAGGAAGGCGCTTGCCGGTCGACGCCGAGAAGTTGTGCTGGCCACCCTCCACGATGCGCGCGTGGAAAATGCTGCCCGGAGCCGGCGCGGTGTTCGGCGCAGCGCGGACGACGATTTGGCCGGACTCGGGGACGTCCTCGCTTGAGGATCCAAGGTCGCCCTCGCCCACCAACTTGCCGTAGAGGAAGGAATCAGAACCAAGTTCCTCCACGAAGTCGAGCTTGATCGGGATGGAAAGATCTGTGGACTCGCCCTCCGGAATGATCTCCAGTGCCTCCGGGCGGAAACCGATGGTGATGCGGTCATTATCCTCGGGCGTCATCGCGGCAAGGGTTTCCGGGGAAAGCTCGATGCGAGCGTGGCCAGAGGTGGCGTCACCATCCTTGACTGAGAAGGTGCCCAAGTTCATGGCTGGGGAGCCGATGAAGCCCGCGACGAAGACGTTGGCGGGGCGGTCATAAAGCTCGCGGGGCGCGCCAACCTGCTGCAGGTAGCCATCCTTCAGCACCGCGATACGGTCACCCATGGTCAAGGCCTCCGTCTGGTCGTGGGTGACGTAGACGGTGGTAACTCCAAGCTTGCGCTGCAGGGCTGCAATCTGGGTACGCGTCTGAACACGCAGCTTGGCATCGAGGTTAGAAAGCGGCTCATCCATGAGGAAGACCTGCGGGTTACGAACAATGGCGCGGCCCATGGCCACACGCTGGCGCTGACCACCGGACAGGGCCTTCGGCTTGCGCTCCAAGAATTCGGTCAGGCCCAAGGTAGCGGCTGCTTCGTCGACGCGCTTATTGATCTCGTCTTGGGACTTGCCGGCGATCTTCAGTGCGAAGCCCATGTTCTCGCGCACGGTCATGTGTGGGTAGAGAGCATAGTTCTGGAAAACCATGGCGATGTCACGGTCACGCGGTGCAACGTGGGTGACGTCCTTGTCTCCGATGTAAATGGCACCGTCAGTAACGTTTTCCAAACCGGCCAGCATGCGCAGTGTGGTGGATTTACCACAGCCGGAAGGACCGACGAGGACGAGGAACTCGCCATCAGCGATTTCCAGGTTGAATTTCTTGACGGTGGGTTCCTTTGCTCCCGGGTAGGTCAGGGATGCATCTTTGAACGTTACGGTTGCCATAGCAAAATCTCCTCCATCGACAGGTACGTGCCGAACGATCCGTAGTGTGAGAAACAGTGAAGTAAATCACTGTGCACCAGCTACAGTGCTACTTATGACATTAGCACTAGCACTGGTAACTACGGCAAAAGCCCGGAAACCATAACGGGCTTCCGGGCTGGTTCTTATTCCTTACGCGCGTGTATGAGGCGCCATGAGCATCAAATTAACGCTTGAGGGTGCCTTTCACCAGGTTGGAGACTTCGGAAACAAAGTCGGCCACGGCATTCTTTGCCGTGTTGACCTTCGGGCCAAGCTCCAGGTCCTTGACCGTGCGGGAGCCGATCTTCGAAACCTCCGAGGTGAAATCGCTGATCTGCTCGGAGCGGTGAGCCACGCCCCACTTGGTTACTTCGAGCAGGGAATCCTTGACAAAGGAGCCGTCCAGCTTGGATTCGCCAAGCTCGCGCTCGGTAAAGGTGATCGGAACCTCGCGGACATCGAAGCCATCCTTGATGGCGCGGAAGGCAACGTCCACCTGGAAGATGTATCCGGCGTTGGAGAGCTCTTCAAAGTCGAGGTGTTCAAGCAGCTCGCGCCGGAAAGCACGGTAGCCAGCAGTCATGTCATTGATTCCGGCACCCAGGGCAACCGAAATGTACTTGTTGCCCAAGCGGGAAAGCAGCTCGCGGTTGGCAGGCCAGTTCACTGTCTCTCCGCCCGGTACGTAGCGAGAGCCAATGACCAGATCTGCGCCCTTCTCGATTTCCTCAAGCAAGAGGTGGAGCTGCTCCGGCGCGTGGGAGCCGTCGGCGTCCATTTCGCACAGAACCTGGTAATCCTTCTCCAGTCCCCACTCGAAGCCGGCGATATAAGCGCCAAGAAGGCCACCCTTGCCTTCACGGTGTAGAACGTGCAGGTGAGAATCCTCAGCGGCCAGCTTGTCTGCGGCCTCTCCGGTGCCATCCGGGGAATTATCGTCCACGATCAGGATGTGAACCTCGGGAGTGGCCTTGCGCACGCGGCCGGTGATCAGCGGCAGGTTCTCAATCTCGTTGTAGGTGGGGATGATGACCAGAGTAGATTCGTGGGTCGAGCTCACTAGTTCCTTGCTCCTTTAGGTTTCTGCTTTAAGACGCGCTGCGTCGTCCGGACAAGCGGGTGGAATAGATCGCAAACAGCGCGCAGACCGTTCCAATAATAGTCATGAGCCACTGCAGGAGCGAACCATAACGCACCGCAAATGTACGCCCTTCTCGCAGCGGAAGTTCCTCTTCGAGATAAGCCGGTTCAAAGATACCGCTGTCTTGGCTCACTGAACCATCGGGGTGCACGATGGCTGAGACTCCAGATGTGGCGGCCACAACCACGGCTCGGTCCGCTTCTATCGCGCGCAGGCGGCTCATGGCCAGCTGCTGGTAGGTCATGTCAGAATCGCTGAACGTGGCGTTATTTGTCGGCGTCGTGAGAATCTGTGCGCCGTTATCGATTGCCGTTCGGAACGCCTGGTCAAAGCTGACCTCATAGCACGTAGCAACGCCCACTGCAGTCCCGGCCATGGTCACCACGCCTGACCCGTCACCGGGCTTCATATCGCCCGCTAGGTCTACCAGATCAGTGATCTTCCTAAAGAATTCGCGCATCGGCATCGTCTCGCCAAAGGGCTGCAAGTACTTCTTGTAGTGGTGTTGCCCCACCGAGCCGTCCGGGTTGAATACCTGCATAGTATTGCGCGCGCCGACTTTGTCTCGGGTGAGAGTTCCGACCAAGATGGGGGCGTCGATGTCGTGGGCGGCGCCGTCGATAAGCGCCCGTGCGTCCTCGTTGGCAAAAGGATTGATGTCGGAGGAGTTCTCAGGCCAAATGACGATGTCTGGCTCAGCGCCATCCTGGGCTGCCTGCTCAGTGACGCGGACGTGGTTATCCAACACTGCGCGGCGTTGCGCTGCAAAGTCAAGGCCCAGCCGCGGGACGTTTCCCTGGACGGCGGCTACCGTGACCGTGCCTGTGGTGTGGTTCGGTCGATTCACGCCTTGCGCTGCGATGAGCCCTGCAAGAAGCGGCACCGCCAGCAAGGCACAGGCCAACCGTGGTGCGCGCGTAAGGCCCACCACACCCGCGGCGACGCAGACGACCGCAAAGCTAATGAGCGCAGGCCCACCCCATGGGGCAAGGTTGGCAAGCGGCCCTTCAATCTGTCCCCACGCCAGACGTACCCAGGCAAACCCCCCAAAGGGCACGGAGGAGCGCAGCATTTCCACCGCCACATAAAAGAAGGGAAAAAGTGCGAAGCCATAATTCAGGCGCAGCAACGCTGCCCCGCCGACGCCGAGGAGGATGCTGTACAAGGACAGGAAGATAGCGAGCGCAATATAGGGCATGTTGCCCACGAGCTCACCAATCCACGGCAGGGTGAATAGATACAAGACAGCGCTATGGACCACAGCGATGAGCGCCGCCCACCCTAAATGCAGGGGCTTTCGCCAAGGAGATAACGCAGCCACCAACATGGCCACCCCAATGATTCCCGCAGCCCACCAGCCGCGCGGCTCCACCGACAGATACGTGACCGCGCCCGAAAGAGCTGCGAGGACAAGCCGGGCACACACAGCGAGCACTATTTATTTCCGTCCTCAAAGTCTTCGGGCTTGACGTGTTGGGTCCATGTGCGGATTTCATCTTCATCGAGGACTTCGTGCGTTTGGTCCGCTTGTCCCCTGCTTCCCATGGCGCTGCCGGCAGCGCCCGCACCGAAGTTTCCAAAGGATCCATAGGAGTCGCGGTGCTGCGCCATGGGTGAGGCCTCGTAAACGCGCACGCCCATGTCTTCGATTTTCCGGAACATCGACGCAGCAAGAAGCGTGCGGATGATGGAACGCGTTGGCGCAAAAATGAGCAGAACCCCGATGATCGTGGAGACGAAGCCGGGCAGCGAAAGCAGGATTCCGCCCACCATAGTCAGGCCGACGTTGCCGGCTGTTTTACCTGGAGTGGGATCCTCCATTACATAGACTCCGTCTTCGGTTTGGCGGATGCGGCTGACCATCATGCGGCGAACTTCCCAGCTGGCTATCGTCATACCGAAGAGCATGGTCAGCGCCAAAGCGAGCAGCGCCCACAGCACACCAATCCACTCGGCAACTGCCCAGAAAGCCAGGGTTTCGAGGAGGATGTACGCGATGAACAGAAGAAACGGCATGCAGCCCACCATACTTGCTGGACCTGCCGGTTCGCTGGAGACCCTCCCGGAGCGATTAGACTGACCTACCATGTCCCTCCCCGAGTCGAAGCATCCCGAATCCGATACCTTGCGCTTCCATCCCGCCGGCGGTGTTGTCACCCCCGAGCAGTGGCTTGCCCTAGGCCAGGCCGCCAGGGAATGTGGCGATGGCCATGTGTACCTTGAGGAGCACAGCGTCATCAGCCTGCGCGGCATCCGCGATGAGCAGGTGCTTGGCGACGTCCCCCTGCCCACCACCGACGCCCACGTGCTGGCCTCTCCCCTCTCCCTTCATGCACGCCGTGTGGCGCAGCGCGTTGCTGATGTCCTGGCCGAAGCTGAAGGAGCCTCCGCCGCTCTCGACCAGGATGCAGTCTTTGGTATCGATGGTGGCGCGGGCGATCTCATCTCACACGGTGTGGCGGCTGGGCTCCAACTATCCGGTGCTAGCACTGGAGAAGACGAGGACGCCAGCTCCGCGCGCCTCATCCGAGAGGGGGCGGTTACCGGTCCGGTCCTAGAACTAGACGATGCGATTTCTCAGCTCGTCGACTACGTGCTCGAGCTATCTGCTCAGCGCCCTGAAGCCATCGATGGCTTCCCCTCACCGACGCGTGCTGCCTTTGCCGCGCCGACCTTGCCCATCGGCTGGCTGACCGAACACACTGAGCCCGGCCGCGTCGATCTGGGTGCGGGCCTGCAGGATGGCGTGCTGCCTGGGGAGTACGCAGGACTCATCGCCCAGCTGGACGCGTCGATTTCAGTAACGCCGTGGCGGGGTTTGGTCATCCACGATTTGCCCGAAGGCGATGCTGACGTCGTCTTGCGAGTCCTTGCCCCGCGCGGCTTCATCTTTGACGCTAACTCTCCCGCCCTCAACTCTCCCGCCCTCGGGCATCACTAGCGCGGCATGTGCCGCCAGATTGGCCGTGGGACCAGCTTCATGATCCAAGCCAACACCTGAAGCCTCCGAGGGATCCATAGCGTGCGGGAGACCGGCCGTGAATCCGACGGGGACCCGGTACCCGACGAGGACTCGATGGCCTTCACCACAGCTTGTGCCACGACGTCTGGGGTCACCGACAAGGGCGCGGGTTTCATCCCCTCAGTCATGGATCCGATGACGAACCCGGGGCGCGCGGTGATCAGGGCTAGGTCGCTGCCCTGCAGCCGATCCGCCAAACCCTGGCAGAAAGCATCCAGGCCTGCCTTGGTCGAGCCATAGACATAGTTGGCTCTGCGCGCACGCCAGCCGGCAATGGACGAAAAGGCCACGATGTGGCCCGTGGTCATGACATCAGCGAGCACGGTGAGCATGGATACCTGTGCTGCATAGTCCACCAGTGCTATGTCGAAGGCGTGGGCCTCGTCGTGCTCGGCGCGTTCCTGATCACCCAGGATTCCGAAGGCGACGACTGCTGTTGTAATGTCCTCACCCGCGAGTGCTGAGGCTTGTTCGATGACCGCGCGGTGGGAGGAGACATCCGCAGCGTCGAAAGATAGCGTGTGCACGGAAACCGCCCCTCTGCGGAGAAGCTCTGTGGTGAGTTCCTCCATACCGTGCTCACCCCGTGCGGCAAGTACCACTGGGCGGCCTGCGCACAGCCGACGCGCAAGCTCGCCGCCGATATCGCTGCGCCCGCCAAGAATCAACAGCGCACCAGTGCGTCTCATTAGCGTAACCCCCGCGGTGCCTGGTTCAGGGACTCACACCCGGATTCAGTGGTCACCACGATGTCTTCCAGACGCATGCCCCACTTACCCGGCACGTAGATACCCGGCTCAATAGAAAAGGCCATGGACTGGGAAAGCTCCAGCTCATTTCCCTCCATGATGAAGGGCTCCTCGTGCGTGGACAAGCCAATGCCGTGCCCAGTGCGGTGCGTGAAATACTCGCCCCACCCAGCATCATCGATCACCTTGCGCGTGGCGCGGTCAATATCCTGGGCGCTCGCCCCCGGGCGTGCGGCAGCTCGTCCGGCAGCCTGGGCCTTTTCCAACACCGCGTAGGCCTCCTGGAAATCGGCGGGTGCCGCAGAGGGGGCTGCCCCCACCACATAGGTGCGGGTGCAGTCAGAGTGATAACCGGACGGCAGCGTCCCTCCGATATCCACCACCACGGGATCGCCCGCGCCAAGTTCTCTGTCCCCATAGTCGTAGTGCGGGTTCGCCCCGTTTGGGCCGGAACCAACAATGATGAAGTCCACCTCTCGGTGCTCGCGCAAAATGAGTTCCCGCAAATCAGACGCTACCTCGGCCTCAGTGCGTCCCGGTTCTAAAAGACGCGGGACCTCGGCGTGCACGGCATCGATAGCCGCCGCGGCAGCGCGTAGCTCCGCCACCTCGTCTGGGTCTTTGCGACTAAAGAGCTCAGCCAGTGCCTCAGTAGCTAGAAGGTATTCCACGTGCGCTACATCCGGCGAGGACGGATCTAGCTGGCTTCGAATTGCGGACTGGAAACGCAATACGTGATCGGCGGTCAGCGAGGAGCCCAAGGCAACGGTATTGGGGCGCACGCCTTCCAAAGCCAGCGCATAGGGATCCTTCCCATCGCTCCATCCCACTAGGTGGGCTGCAACGCCCTGAAGCGACTCAATGTCGGTGTTGGGGGCGACGATTACCGGTTCGGCATCGGGGCGGATAACCAAGCAGGTCAGGCGCTCGTGGGAGGAAACCCACGAACCGGTGAGGTACGCGAATTCGGCACCTGTCCCCACTAACAGGATGTCGATGCCCTTAGCAGCGGCGATAGTGCGGGAGCGGCTCAGTCGGGACGCATAATCAGTCATGACAGTTAGCCTACCGCCCGCCTTCGTCCGGTTAAGCTGGGAGGCGTGAATTCCCATCGCGCTGCCGTCAAGATCCGTAATCGCTCAAGCTATTGCTCGGGAGTGCTCATCGATGCGTCCTTAGGCCCCCGCACCCAGCAGGCAACCCGGTTGGTTCTGACCTGCGCGCACTTTTTCCGCAGCGGCCTTGACAGAGGGGAACACTACAAGGTGAGTGGCGGGTTCAAGCGGCGCGTGGCCGCCGTGCGCACGATTGACGGGACCGACATGGCGCTGTGCTTGCTAGACCGGCCGGCCCCTCCCCGGGACCTTCCTGGGCTTGCAAAAAGCACCCCACCATTCCGCGCCCCAGTCACCACCTGGGGATACGGCGGAAAAGCTCGCCGTGCCCAGCAACGCAGTGGGCTTTTTCTCCTTCCCTTCTTCCGCACCTGGTCCATTGACTTCCGCACCACTGTCTCCCCCGCCGGATTTGTTTTCAACACGATTCCGGCAGTCAAAGGTGACTCGGGCGGTCCAGCTGTAGTCGATGACGCCGTCATCGGTACGCAAGCCCTCATACTTAACCCGCTGGGGCGCAACCTCAAGCTCGCCACTGTGGCACTCGTTGCGCCCCACCGCCAAGCACTCGCGGCGGCAGCCACGGCACTGCTTCGCGGTGGCTCCGAAAACTAGGCGCTAGGCCTAGGCGCCGATGGCGACGACGCCGCGCTGGATCGCGTCAATGGCGCGCCGGGCATTTCGGCGAATCTCGTCCTCGTAGCCGGTCTTGGCCACCTGCTGGAGCAGGTCGATGACCTGTCGACACCAGCGGACAAAGTCACCGGGGGTGAGTTCCGCGCCGGATTCGTTTGCCGCGGCCATGCAATAAGCCAAGGGGGCGCCCGCGGTCCACTGGTGGATGGCGAGCGCAAAGGCAGGTTCCGGTTCACGGGTCTGCGGCAGGTTATGGCGCTTCTCATCAGCAACAAGCTCTCCGTAGATGCGCCAGGTTGCGTTCATGGCGTCCGCCATCTCGTCGGTTGCTGCGCCAGGTTCGCCGCGGGTGGCCTTGCGGTTTTCGAAGACACAGAGCGAAGCCACACCAGCGAGCTCCGCCGGGTCAAGCTCGTTCCAGATACCGCGCTTGAGGCATTGTGCAACTAGGAGGTCGGATTCGGAATGGATCTTGGCCAAGCGCTCGCCTTCGTCCGTGATGACCGGTTCGCGGTTCTCGCCATAGCCTTCGAACTCCACGTAGTCCATCTCTGCCAACAGGTCCACGATGCGCTCAAACGTGCGGCCAAGCGTATCTGTGGCGCGCTCTACCTTGGCCTCTAGTCGCGCCAGTTCTCTCTCGCGGCGCGCCAGCTTTTGTGCCACACCGGCCAATTGCTCGCGGTCGGTCGCCGGCCAATGGTGCACCGGATGTTCGCGGAGGGCATCGCGCAACTGCGCGATCTTCTTGTTGGGGCGATTGCGCGGCTCGGTGCGCATCTTCTTCGGCCGCTTGTAGTAGTCACGCTTAAAGGCATCCTGCACATACCGGGTATGACGGCGCGGATTCTTTTGTGCTGCGCGCGGTAGCTTCATGTGGCCGACGACGATTGGCGGATTATCAATACCGGCCGAATCGATGCGACCAGACCACCCCGTCTCTGTGGTAACCCAGGGGCGCGGATCAGCAGTCTGGTTTGCCGGGGTAATGACGACGGCCAGCGTTGGGCGCTTCTTCGTGGCGATAGCGATGACTTCTCCCACTTGGAGTCGGGCAAGGACCGCCGCGACCTCCTTGTTGCGCTCCTCCTTCTTGGAAGCCCGTGTTGACTTTTCCTCCTCAGTTAGTGCGCGGCGCAGCCGCATATAATCCATGAGAATCTCAGCTGGGTCTTCGCCATCGGTGGCTGGCGGGGCCAGGTTTTCCACGGCCTGATCCAACTGTGCGCGCAGCTCCCGAACGCGGTGCTCGGCGCGCTCAATCTCACGGGTTTCCTCCACAACGGAACCATCCGCCTGGAACTGCGCAAAAGACTTTTCTAACAGGCGCAGCGAGTCCTCAAAGCCGAGCATGCCTAGCAGGTTGATGGCCATGTTGTAGCCGGGCTCGAAGGTAGAAATAAGCGGATAGGTACGAGTTGATGCAAGCCCCGCCACCGCCGTGGGATCCATGGCGGGTGCCCACTGCACGACGGCATTGCCCAAAGTATCGATGCCTCGCCTACCGGCGCGGCCGGTGAGCTGAGTGTATTGGCCCGGTGTCAGGTCCACGTGTGCCTCGCCGTTGAACTTCACCAGCTTCTCCAGCACCACGGTGCGCGCCGGCATGTTGATGCCCAGGGCAAGCGTTTCGGTGGCGAAGACTGCCCGGACGAGGCCCTTGACGAAGAGTTCCTCCACGATGTGCCGAAAGGCCGGAAGCATGCCTGCGTGGTGAGCAGCAAAGCCGCGCGAGAGTGCCTCGCGCCAACGCTTGAAATCAAGGACCTTGAGGTCCTCTTCCGGGATGCCTTCCACGCCTTTATCGACGATGGCCCTAATCTCGGTGGCCTCCTCCGGGGAGGTCAACACCATGCGGGAGCGCAAACACTGATACAGCGCACCATCGCAGCCTGCGCGGGAAAAAATGAAGGTAATCGCCGGCAGCATCTCCATGGCCTGCAGCTCTTTGAGCACCTCTGGACGGCCAAGCGGACGGTAGCGGTCTTGCATGCGGGGTGCGCCGCTGCGCCGATCACTGTGCCGGTCGTGGCGCCCGCCGCCTTTGTGACGGGCGCGAGCACGGAAGCTCGCACGGTTCTGGGCATAGTCTGCGCGGCCATTATCGGTATCGCCCGCCTCCAGGCGTTGGATGCGCCGCGCCAGTTCAGCGTTGACCTGGCCACCTGAGTCAGGTTCAAAGAGCGGATAGATTTTGCGGCCGACCATCATCCACTGATCCAGCGGAACGGGGCGCTTTTCGGTGACGATGACCTTGGTATCACCACGCACGGTGGTCAGCCACCGGCCGAATTCCTCGGAGTTGGATACCGTTGCGGATAGACCAATGATGGAGACGTGCTCCTCAAGGTTGAGGATGACTTCTTCCCATACTGCGCCGCGTGAGGCGTCGGCCAAGAAGTGGATCTCATCCATCACCACGTGGGTCAAGCGGTCCAGTGCGCCTGAACCCGCATAAATCATGTTGCGCAGGACCTCAGTGGTCATCACGAGGATGTCCGCGGAGGAGTTGATGGAGACATCACCGGTCAGCAGGCCGACCGCATCCTCACCGTGTGCGTCAACCAGGTCGTGGTATTTCTGGTTACTCAGCGCCTTGATGGGTGTGGTGTAGAAACAGCGGGTCCCTTGGCGCAGTGCCAAGGACACGGCGAACTCACCCACCACGGTTTTACCGGCGCCGGTGGGCGCGCAGACCAGAACGCCGTGGCCGGCTTCGACGGCTTGGCATCCTTGGATTTGGAAATCATCCAGTGAGTACGGAAGTGCTTGGGTGAACTCGTCCAGATGCGTCAGTGTCATAAGTCCCCAGGGTACCTGTCAGACACCGCCTGCTAATACGCCGGTCCCTGGTGTCAAGCGGGAACGTGAACAAGTTCCCTAAGAAGGCCGACAAGCCTACAGAACGTCGTCGAAAAAACCGCTCTGCGGGGGCTGCGTGTTCGTTGGTTGAGGCTTCGACACCCGAGCTTCACCGGTCGAAGCCGGGGATACAGGCCTCGAAGATACTGGCCGCGAAGAAGCGGAAACGCTTGTGGATGCAGATACAGGAGTTGGTGCGCCTATGGCACCCGGGCCTTCACCCAAGGACGAGGCAGTTTCGTCATCGAGGTCAAGCCAGTCAGGGCGCTCGCGCTTCTGGCGCTTATCGTTGATGCGGCAGAATTGGAAGGCTATCTCGACAAGGATTACGAGGGCTCCGGCCAAGACCAACATTGAGAAGGGCTCTTGGCCTGGTGTGACAACCGCCGCGAAAATCATGATGGCGACAATGATGATGCGACGCTTGTCCTTGACGTGGTCATATTCCAATACACCAATGAGGTTGAGGCAGACCACGAGTAATGGGATCTCAAAGCTCACACCGAAAATCAGGAGCAACGCTAGCAAGAAGTAGAAGTATCGCTCACCCGTCAGTGCCGCAGTCTGGTATTCGGAGCCCATTCCCATGAGGAACTCCAAGCCCACGGAAAGGATGACGTAGGCAAGAACCGCGCCGAGGACGAAAAGCAGAACCGCTGTCGAGACAAACAAGAAGGTAAAGCGGCGTTCGTTCTTATGGAGGCCAGGCACGATGAAGGCCCAGATTTGGTAGAGCCAGACCGGTGAGGACAATACCGCGCCAGCCAACGCACCGACCTTGAGGCGCAATAACAGCATTTCGAACGGGCTGGTGGCAAGCAGGCGGCACTCACCGTCGGAGGTGAAAGAAACACGCTTTTCCTCAGGAAGCGAACAATAAGGACCGCGCAGGATTTCGCCCAGCGGTGACGTGCCAAACGGGGCGTTCTGGTACCAAATAAAACCAATGATGGCTCCAACCGCCAAAGCGAGGAGAGAAATGACGATGCGTCGGCGCAGCTCCTGGAGGTGCTGGACGAGGGTCATCTCCCCCGTCGGATTCTTGGGCTTGCGGCGTAGCTTTGCGCCCCATTTTTGTTTCCGCGCGTTAGAACCAGCATTAGACGGTGTGCTCGCGGCACTCACAGCAAGACCTCCACAGAAAAGCCCACGGCGGCAGGCAAGGCCCTAGTGCTCCGAAAAACTCAGAGCGCGGCCTGCTTGCCGAGAAAAGATTATTAGTTCTGGTTTCCGTCAGCCGGCTTAGAAGCACGCGGCTGCATTTCCGGGCTATTCCAGAAGTCTTCGTCATTCTTCTTGGAAGCAGCAATCTGGGCCTGCTGCTCAGGAGTGTTGTTCTCCTCCTTCATTTCTTTTACTTCAGACTTGAAGATGCGCATGGACCGGCCCATAGAGCGAGCTAGCTCTGGCAGCTTCTTTGCGCCGAACAACAGCACGATAACGAGAACGACAAGGCCGATTTCCAAAGGTCCCACGGTCATTGAGGGTGCCCCTTCTTTCTAGGTCGATAAAGCGTACGGTTCCACACAACGAAGTGCTGCACGGGGCGCACGCAGGAGAGCTCTTAGTCTGGCAGTTGAGTATAACGCTCCAGCGCCCGATTTCTATGCTCCGAAATGGCCTCGACAAGCTTCTGGGGTCCCACGACCCGCAAACGGTCAGCTTGCCCGAGGGCGAAACGACTAAACCATGTCTCGGATCCGACGGGCATCTGCGCAGCTATGAACCCATTTTCAAGTGTTTCGCCTAGAGTGATGTCGTAGTGTTCTGCTAGCCAGGTGAATTCTTGGTTAATCTCCAGCTCCGCAACAAGAGTGTGATCTAGACCAAAGGGTGAGTCTGGGTTGAAATCCAGCTCTCGTACGTGCGGGGTAGCGGAAGCTTCGAGTACCTCGACATCACTCATGCGGTCGAGGCGGAAGGTGCGGTGCTCCCCCACTGAGTCATCCCATGCCACGAGGTAGGGCTCGCCATCCACGATGAAGATGCGGGCCGGATGCACGGTACGCTCGCTGGTCCGGTTGGAGGACATACTCCAGTAGGTAAAGCGCACTTGCTGGCGTTTGTCGACGGCCCCCGCCAACGCCGCTTGCACCTCAGACTCCTCGGGATCGGTCGTGGCTAGGGAGTCATAGATGGCGGCGGTCTTTTCATCCATGATCTCGCGCAGCTTCGCGGCGGCGGAGTGGACCGCTGAGACATCGACAAGCCCCGGCATCGCTTCTAAAGACTCCAGGGTGAGCAATAGTGCACCAGCTTCGGTGGGGGTCAAACGTAGTGCCTGGGTGAGGCCCTGGTCGTTGTAAATCTCGATGCCATCGCGGTAACTAAAGCTCAAATCGATGAGGTCTTCGGTATTGCGGCCCACCCCGGAGCAGAAGAGCCGGTCGATGGCGTCCTTGAGCTCCACCGGGGTCATCCCCAAATCCTCCGCTGCCTCCATCGGGGTCAACCCCGGGTGGTTACGCAGGTAAGGGATGAGGTTGAGGGAACGAACCAGGGACTGCAGTTTGCGGGGCTGATCAGCCATGGCGGGCCTCCTCCCTAAACTCCATGGTCTTAACCGTGGTTGCCGTTGTCGCTGTATCGTTCCCGCCGACATTCAAGAGTGCGATGATGTCGGCACGAACTTCTGGCGGTTCAACCACGACCACGTCCGGGGCATAACCGGCCGCCGTGCGCACCAGCCAATCCCGCCGCACGGCGGTGAGTTCTACGAGGTTGTCCTCGCGCCTGCGTCCGGCGTCGACAAGTTCGACAGCTTGCCCCTCTGGTACGTCAAGGAGAGCGTCCACGGTATCGCCACGGTTTAGTGCCTCCACAACGAGATCTTGCAGTGGTGCGGTGGGCTCGAGGTGTGTGGCTGCATGACGCGAACGCTTGACGTTGTCCACGCGGGTGGCCCGGAAAGTCCGAGGTGCCTGGCGGTCCACGTCCCAGCCGACAAGGTAGACGCGATCTCGGTGGTTGACCAGCCCCCAGGGATCCATGTGGCGGCGAACTGCTTCGGCAGAGGGCGTAGCGTAATAATCAAAGGATATGCGCAGCCCTGCACGCACGGCGGTAATCACCGCGGTGACGAGCTCCGGGCTCAGCCTGGTCATGTCGTTGACAGCGGTGTAGACGGGCGCTCCGCTCAAGTCGCGGGAGGCGCCCGAGGCAGCCAGCTTGGTCCACGCGGACAAGCTGAAATCGCTTAAGCCTCCCGGTGTGCCAATGCCGCCGGCTACGCCCAACACCATGGCCTCCTGTGGCGTGAAATCGACGGGAGGTAGCTGGTAGCTTTCGGGATCGAGCCGGTACAGCGAACCTTCTGCCCCACTGCTATGCACTACCGGAACACCAGCGCGCTGCAGGGTCACAATGTCGCGGGAAAGTTGTTTCTGAAAAGCCTCGTCGCTGCGAGACTGGTAGCCCTCGACGTGGCTGCGAATCCAGGCTGCGCTGCGGTCAGGAACCCCGCCTTGGTGCGCGGCGCCATGCAGCGCAAAGGTGAGGTTGGTGAGCCTTTCGATAGCGCGGTCTCTGACCGGCGTCCGGGCTGCAGTGCGATCTGCTGAAGGCATAGTGGCAGGTTCCTTGATCAGCTCTACGGCTCTACGAGCCTGGGTGCGAACGCATGTAGTCTAACAACCCATCTAGGCGCGGGTCCTCGGACACAAAGGGGTCGGAGAATTCCTCGGTCATTGGCTCCGGCCGGTTGACCTTCATCCGCGTCCAATCCACCGTTACCGCGGCATCGAGCTCGCGGGCAACAGCGAGAAACTCCCCGCGCAGCTTGGCACGGGTGGTTCGCGGGGCGGTGTCGACGGCAGCATCGATTGCAGCATCGTCGATCCAGCGCTTCACCATGCCGCGCTGCTCCAATACGCTGTAGAGGCCACGGCCGGGACGGATGTCGTGGTAGGTCAGGTCAATCTGTGCCAGCTTGGGGTGCGACCAATCCCCGCCCAGGCGCTCGCGGTAGCGGTTTAGCAGGCTGCGCTTGATGACCCAGTCGATCTCGCGGTCAACACCGGAGAAATCCTGAGTCTCAATGGCCTGGAGGGTGCGCTTCCACAAGTCCACGACACGGGCCAGCTCAGCCGTTGGCGTGCCTGTGTCCTCGCGGTGTTCCAGCCAACGCTCAGCGGCGGTACAGAGCTCTTGCTGCACGGCGAGCGCGGTGGTGCTGCCGCCTCCCTCAAGCGGGAGCTGGGTGCGACCGGTCGGGTCGAGCGCGATGGCGCGGATGTGTTGAATAGGTTCGAGAACCGAGAGGTTCGGCACCTCAAAACCGGCCTCCAGCATCTCCAGCATGAGCAGCGTGGAGCCAACTTTGACGGCCATCGTGGGCTCAGCCATATTGGAGTCGCCGACGATAACGTGCATGCGACGGAAACGCTTCGAATCCCCGTGTGGTTCATCGCGGGTATTGATGATGGGCCGCGAGCGAGTCGTCGCGGAGGACACACCTTCCCAGACTTGGTCGGCACGCTGTGAGAGCACGAAACGCGCTGGTTCCTCACCCTTAGCAGGTCTAATCATCCCCGCGCCACAGATGAGCTGCCGGGTGATCATGAATGGCAGGAGAGCTTTGCCGAGGTCCTTGAGCACCACGTGGCGGCCGATGAGGTAGTTCTCGTGGCAGCCGTAGGAATTGCCCGCAGAATCGACGTTGTTCTTGAACAGATAGACGGCGCGCTTCTCCCCCTCGTCCGCTAGGGCTTCCTCCGCCTGCACGGCCATGCGGTTGACCATGGCATCGCCGGCGCGCTCATAGGCAATGAGCTGGCTCAGGCTATCGCACTCGGCGGTAGCGATCTCCGGGTGGGAGCCGACGTCGAGGTAGAGGCGGGAGGCGTTGGGGCTAAAGATATTCGAGGAGGAGTACGTCGACACGATGGGCCGGAAAAGCACGCGGGCGATCTCATCCGGGGACATCACCCGCTGTCCATCGCTTGCGCTCGCGGTGATGCCGTACTCGGTTTCGATGCCCATAATCCGCCGTGCATAAACGGGGGCGCTACCGGAGGGCTGCTCCACCTTTATTCGCCGCCCTTTTGGACGTAGGAGCGCACAAACTCCTCGGCGTTGGATTCCAGGAGGCCGTCAATCTCATCGAGAAGATCATCGGTACCCGCGCTGTTGATGCTGACTTGTCCGGCATCGAATTCCGAGGAATCACCTCCCTGCCCGTTACCGCCACCGGCATTAATCTGGGACTGCTGTCCGCTCATGGTGAGAGCTCCTTTCGCGAGTGGAGAATGCTGCGCTAATACAGTGTAGGGTACTCGATTCGCACCCCGAGCTGGCGCAAACTATCAACGAAGTCGGCGGCACTGCCCGCAGATTCCAGTAGAGCGCCCACCTCGTCTTGCCCGAGTCTTGTGGTGTCGTCGAGCGCCACGCAGGCGGTTCCAGAGTTGGCTCCCTCGGCCTCACCGATGCGGAAGGTCAGTGACTGCCAGGACGCAGCCAGGACATCCTCCCCGAACTTTCGGGTAGCGTGGCCGCGCAGGTAGGCGCGGGTGTCGCTGGGCGGCGTCTCTGCTGCCGCTGCGATCTCTTCCTCACTGACCAGGGTGCGCATCTGTCCCTTGCGCACGAGCGCATGGTAAAGGGATTTTGCGGGGTCGATGTCTGTGTACTGCAAATCGATCAGAGCCAGCTTCGGATCATCGGCCGCGACGCCGCGGTCAAGGTAGCCTTTAATCAAGCGATACTTGGCCACCCAATCCAGCAGGTGGGCGGCCTTGAGCGGATTATCAGCCAAAAGCGCGACAACCTCATCCCAGGCGGCGAGCACCTTTTCATCCGCCTCAGTGGTGGCGGTGACCCTCTCCCGGTAGACGGCGAGGATGTCGAGGGCGGTGAGGTGGCGGCCGTCGCGAAGCGCCAGCTTATGAGTCACAGTGAGGTCGCGGCTCACCCGCTGCACCTCCTCCACCGGCTCTGCTAGGCGCAGGTCACTAAAGTCCACGCCGCTCTCGATGGCATCGAGTACCAGCGAGGTCATGCCCAGCTTGAGCAGCGTCGAGGTATGGGACATCGTGGCATCACCGATGATGACGTGCAGGCGACCGAAGTCCTCGGCGACCGCATGTGGTTCATCACGGGTGTTGATGATGCCGCGGTTGAGGGTGGTTTCCAGGGAGATCTCCTGCTCGATATAGTCCGCGCGTTGTGAGATCTGGAAACCAGGTTCTTCACCATCAGCACCCAATCCCACGCGTCCGGCACCGGTGACCACCTGGCGAGCGACGAAGAAAGGAATCAATCCCTGGGCAATGTCATCGAAGTCAGTATCCCTGGAGTACTGGTAGTTTTCGTGGCTGCCATAGGAAGCCCCCTTACCGTCCACGTTGTTCTTGTAGAACTTCAGCGGTGGGCAGGGATCATGCGTGGCCAACACGGACGTGCCCTGAGCGGTCAGCGATGCTACGGCCTCCCCTGCGCGACGAAGGATCAGGTCGCCGGAGGCGTCGTAAAGCAGGGCATCCCAGGCATTCGTGCACTCCGGCGAGGAGTACTCCGGATGGGCGTGATCGACGTAGAAACGCGCGCCATTAGCGGTCACCACGTTGGCCACACCCAAGGCATTCGGGTCCACCACGGGCACCGTGTGGTAGCGCTTGAGATCGAAGCCGCGGCTATCGCGCAGTGGGTGCTCCTCCCGAAAATCCCAGCGGGAGCGCGCACCGGTATGCAGGGCGGCATAAGCCACAACAGCATGGGTGGAGGTCACAATCGGTGATAACGCCGGGTTGGACGGCGTGGAGATCCCATATTCAGTTTCGGTTCCTAGAACACGGCTCACGGTTGTACTCCCATCAATTCGACCCCGGTGACATGCGCGCCAGCGGAGGTACCGGCGACGATCTTCGCCCACTCCTCCGGGTTGGCAGAAGTCGGTACGTATTCAGATTCTGCCTGCTCGGCCGCGATGGCCTGGTGCAGGTGCGCGGCGGTGATGCCTGCGGGCTGCGCTCCCCCAGCAGAGTTTGTTGCGTCCAACGCTTCCTTAATCGCTAGCTTCTTGGCACGGGAGACGATGTTGGCAATCATGGCGCCAGACACGAAGTCCCGGTAGTGCAGCACGCGCGGATCCGCGTTAGCGAAGTGCAGAGTGACAAAGGGCCGCTCGGCGTAGAGAGCGTCCACCGCGGTATCGATGAGCTGTGAAAGATCACCCTCGTGGGGGACGGATTCCGGGAAGTGACGGGCGAAGATTTCCCGAGCACCCTGCTTTGTCGGGCGGTTGACGCGGATCTTGATGTCGAGGCGCCCCGGGCGCATGATGGCGGGATCGATGAGTTCCTCACGGTTGGTGGCACCGATGACGATGACGTTGCTGAGCTTTTCCACACCGTCCAGCTCCGTCAACAGCTGCGGGACGACGGTGGTTTCCATATCGGAGGACACGCCGGAACCACGGGTGCGGAAGATGGACTCCATCTCATCGAAGAAGATGATGACCGGGCGCTGGCTGCCATCCTCGGTGGGCTCGGAGGCTAGCTCGCGGGCGCGCTCGAAGATGAGGCGGATGCGGCGCTCAGTCTCGCCCACGAACTTGTTGAGCAGTTCTGGGCCCTTCACATTGAGGAAGTAGCTGGGGGCACTAGCTCCCAGCGACGCGGACAGCGAATGCGCCACCGCCTTGGCGATAAGCGTCTTTCCGCAGCCCGGCGGGCCGTAGAGCAGTACGCCCTTGGGCGGCTGGAGATCGTACTGGCGGTAGAGCTCCGGGTGCAGGAAAGGCAGCTCGACGGAGTCACGGATGAGGGAGATCTGCTCATCCAAACCGCCGATGTCCTCGTAGGAGACGTCAGGAACTTCCTCCAGCGTGAGCTGTGCTACCTCAGTCTTGTGCACGCGTTCGGTGGCTACACCAGATTTGGGCTCAACCAAGAGGGTATCGCCGGCGCGCACGGTATCCCGCAACGCTGCAGCGAGGAGAACAACCTGCTCTTCACCAGAGGAATTGATGACCACGGCGCGGTCGGTGCCGAGACGTTCTTGGATCGTCGCCAGCGCGCCCGTATTTACCGGGGCGCAGGCCTCCACGACGACGAAGCCCTCGCCCAAGCGCACCTGCTGCCCTACTTTCAGGGAGCCGGGCTCCAGGTTCGGCGAAATCTTGACCCGCATGGCTCGGCCATTGGTATAAACTTCGGCGTCACGGCGTGAATCATGCGCGCGACCGGAATAGCCCAGAAAGACACCGTATGTGGAGGCAGGCTCCGCAAGGGCGTCAACCTCCGCGAGCATCTGCTGAAGCTTCGTGCGCGCATCCTTCAACAGGGCAGCAAGCTTGGCATTGCGTTCAGCGAGCTGCTCTATCTGGCGACGCTGCTGGCCAAGTTCCTGGGAATGAGTGGCATCGTTCATAGAGTCCACCCTAGCGCGCAGTGCGCCACGTTTAACCTCGGGGCTTATTTTCGCGCGCGGCGCTGCGGGCGGGGTGGAGTGACGCCGTCGGCAAGCCGGCGCGTCCAGATCAGAAACGCGGTGTGCGCGTTCATGCGATGCTCCGGGCGGGTGGCCAAACCTTCCACCTTCCATTCACGCACGAGGGACTCCCAGGCCCGCGGCTCCGTAAAGCACTTGAGCTCGCGGATGCCCTCCATGACCTTCATCAGCTGCGGCACGGTGGCCACGTAGGTCATGAAAACGCCGCCCGGGATGAGGATGTCGCGTACCTTCTCAAGGTGCTCCCAGGGCTCGAGCATGTCTAGGATGACGCGGTCCACGGGGCCGCCCAGCTGCTCGACGGTGACATCGGCCAAGTCCCCAAGGCGGGGACTCCACCATTCGGGCTGTTTACCGAAGTATTCGGTGACGTTATCCACGGCGTATTCCAAGTGGTCATCGCGCACCTCATAGGAGAAAACGTGGCCTTCCGGCCCCACGGCGCGCAACAGCGTCATCGAGAGCGCGCCGGAACCGGCGCCGGCCTCCAGCACGCGTGCGCCCATGAAGATATCGCCTTCGACCAGAATCTGCGCGGAGTCTTTGGGGTAGATCACCGCGGCACCCCGTGGCATCGACAGGACGTGGTCCACCATGAGGTGGCGGAACAGGAGGAAGGAGCTACCCAGAGTCGAATCGATGACGGAGCCTTCATCCATGCCGACGACATCATCGTGGTTGATGATGCCCTTGTGCGAATGGAACTGGCCTCCCTCCTCGAGGACGATGGTGTAGTGACGCCGCTTGGCATCGGTGAGCTGCACGCGGTCGCCGTAGCGGAAGGGGCCGGAATAAGCCATGGCGTGGGAACCTTTCACATAGTTGAAGGTGGCAAGGATTAACCCACCAAGTATGCCTCAAGGGCGTTACCAAGCCATAGTTGGTCGCGCTCGCCCACCAGCTCGCGGGCCGAGTGCATGGACAGCATTGGGACTCCCACGTCGACGGTGGGGATGCCCAAACGGGTGGCGGAAATCGGTCCGATGGTGGAGCCACAGGGCACGTCGTTATTTCCCACGAATCGCTGGACCGGAACGTCCGCACGGCGGCAGGCGGATTCCCACAGGGCCACGGTGTGAGCGTCGGAGGCGTAGCGCTGGTTGCCGTTAATCTTGGTTACAGGTCCCTGGCCGATGATCGGGTGGTGCGTGGGATCATGCTTCTCCGCGTAGTTGGGGTGTACAGAGTGGGCGGCATCGGCAGACACGCAACTGGAGCGCGTGAACATCTGGAAGCGCTGCTCCTCGTTCGCCCCGAGCGCCCGTGCGGTGCGGGTCAAAATATCACCCAGAATCGGGCCACCCGCGCCATAACGCGAGGAGGAGCCCACCTCCTCATGATCAAAGGCCGCCATGACGAGGATGTCCTTGTGCTTCATGGCATCGGCGTTGTGCGCGGCGGCGAGAAGAGCCCTCAGAGAGGCGTGAACGGAAGAGAGGTTATCCATGCGTCCAGCAGCGATGAGCTTTTCGCCGGCGCCAAAGACCTCACCGCGCTGGGCATCGGCGGTAATGAGGTTGAAGGAAGCGATATCTTCCGGGGCGACGCCTAGCTGCTTGCCGACGACCCCCATCACCGACGTTTCCGGAGTGCCCACGGAGAGCACTGGCTGCATGTGGCGCTGGCGATCCGGCTTGAACTCATCCTTGCGGTAGAGGTGAATCGCCAGCGAGGGAAGACGAAGCAGCGGGCCGGTGTTGACCAAGTGGCGGGTGCCATCACGCAGGACGACTTGACCACCGACGTTGAGCTCGCGATCAAACCAGCTGTGGAGAAGGACTCCGCCATAAACTTCCACGGCTACTTGCTGCCATCCGGCGGAATCGAAATCCGGAGTGGGCTTGAGAGCAAGACCGGGCGAATCAGTATGGGAGCCGATAATCCGGAAACCCGACTCCGGGCTAGCACCTTCGGGGACGAACCATGCCATGACCGCACCTCCCCGGACCATGACGTGACCGCCTGGTGCAGCCGACCATTCGGCAGACTCGTCTTGGCGGCTAAAACCCGCATCAACGAGTGCGCGCGCTACCTCCTCAGCCGCGTGATAAGAGGAGGGACTGGCGGCGATGAAATCGAGAAAATCTTGCGTAGTGCTCATGCCTACTAGCTTGCCACGGACCGTCGGGAGATGCGGGCGGGAACGAGGTTGCCTATGCGCTAGGCTGAGGAACATTATGCCGAAAAGACTAGCCCTCTCCCCTTCCCGTGCCTCCGATTACAAGCAATGCCCTCTGCTCTATCGCTTCCGGGCCATTGACAAGCTGCCTGAACCTAAGACAAAAGCCCAGGTCAAGGGAACGCTGGTCCACGCTGTGCTGGAGAAGATGCACCAGCTACCCCGTGAGCAACGTGAGTACCCGGCCGCGGTGAAGATGATCAAGCCGGAATGGGCGGTGATGCTCGACTCCGATCCGGAGCTGCGTGAATTGGTACCCGAGCCCGAGGAGCTGGATTTCTTCGTCGAAGCACGCCAGCTCATCAAGGGCTACTTCCAGATGGAAAACCCCCAAGGTTTCGACGCCCACGAGTGCGAGATGTACGTCGATACCGTCTTGCCAAACGGTGTGCCTGTCCGCGGGTTCATCGACCGCGTAGACGTTGCCCCCACTGGCGAGGTGCGCGTGGTGGACTATAAGACGGGAAAGAAGCCGCTTCCCCGGTATTCCCAGGACGCGCAATTCCAAATGAATTTCTACGCGCTGGTGTACTGGCGGCTTCTCGGCACCATCCCCACGCAGCTGCGGCTGATGTACCTCAAGGTCTTGGATTCAATGTTCCTCACGCCTGGGCCAGAAGAGCTCGAGTACTTCGAGCGTGACCTAGGCGAGCTCTGGGCCAAAATCGAAGGCGATGGCAAGGCCGGAGATTTCAGGCCGAAGACGTCAAAGCTGTGTGGTTGGTGCTCGTTCCAAGACCTCTGCCCGGCTTTTGGCGGTACGCCACCCGAGTATCCCGGGTGGCCCGACCAGGCCTCGTAGACCGTCGCGCTGCGTAAGACCGTGCCGCGGCTTAGAACAAGCCGGAGATCGAACCGTCAGCGGCAACGTCGATGTTGTTCGCTGCGGGCTTCTTTGGCAGGCCCGGCATGGTCATGACGTCACCGGTTAGGGCAACGATGAAACCAGCGCCGGTGCGCGGCTGCAGTTCGCGGACGTGGAGGACGTGGCCTTCCGGAGCGCCGAGCTGGCTCGGATCATCCGAGAAGGAGTACTGGGTCTTGGAAATGACGACTGGGAACTGCTCCCAACCATTGTCCTTGATGTACTTCAAGTCCTTGAGAGCCTTGGAAGAATACTCCACCCGCTCGGCGCGGTAGATTTCCTTGGCGATAGTGTCGATGGAGCTCTCAATTCCTTCAGCGGGGTCGTAGAGCTGGCGGGAGGAGCCTTGGGAGAGGTTGTCCAGAAGGCGCTCAGCCAGCGCAGTCGCCCCTGCACCACCCTTCGCCCACACCTCTGCTTCTTCAAGAGCCACGTCGAAGTCGGCCGCCCACTGACGCATGAACTCGCGCTCGGCCTCGGTATCGCTCCCAAAGAGGTTGAGAGCGACCACTGGCTGAAGCCCGAACTTTCGCAGGTTCTCCACGTGGCGCTCGAGGTTGACCACGCCCTTCTTCAGGGCTTCCAGGTTCTCCGTGGTGAGCTCCTCGCGCGGCTGCCCGCCGTTGTACTTCTGGGAGCGGATCGTTGCCACGACGACCGCGCCAGCGACATCAAGCTCACCAAAGCGGGACTTGATGTCCATGAATTTCTCGCCACCGAGGTCCGCCCCGAAACCTGCTTCCGTGAGGACGATATCGCCGAAGCGCATAGCAGTTTGGGTGGCCAACAGTGTGTTGCAGCCATGAGCGATGTTGGCGAAAGGACCGCCGTGGACGAAAGCCGGCGTACCGCCCAGGGTCTGGACTAGGTTGGGGTTCAGCGCATCGCGCATCAGGGCGGTGAGTGCGCCCTCTGCGCCCAAGTCGCGGGCGGTTACCGGTTGCTGGTCATAGGTGTAGCCCACAGTGATATCACCGAGGCGTTTCTTCAGGTCTGCCAAATCGGTAGCGAGACCGAGGATGGCCATGATTTCCGACGCCGCAGTAATGGTGAATCCGGTCTCCCCCGGCACTCCGTGCGCTGGGCCGCCAAGACCGGTGACGACGTTGCGCAGAGCGCGGTCATTGACGTCAACGCAGCGCTGCCAGGTGATGCGGCGCGGATCGATGTTGAGGGCGTTGCCTTGGTGGATGTGGTTATCGATGATGGCGGCCAAGGTGTTGGTGGCCGCGGCGATAGCGTGGAAGTCACCGGTGAAATGAAGGTTGATATCCTCCATCGGCACAACCTGCGAGTAGCCGCCGCCCGCAGCGCCGCCCTTGATACCCATGACGGGGCCTTGAGAAGGTTCGCGAAGCGCGACGATTGCCTTCTTACCAAGCTGTGTGAGGGCATCGGTCAAACCGATAAGTACGGTGGACTTTCCCTCGCCGGCTGGTGTCGGAGAGACGCCAGTGACGAGTACCAGCTTGCCATCGGCGGGGGCATCCCCAACCTGGGTGATATCCACCTTGGCTTTGTTCTGCCCATAAGGGATGAGGGCGGGCGCTGGGATTCCAGCGCGGGCGGCAATATCTGTGATGGGTTCGAGCTGGTGGGCTTGGGCAATGTCAACATCAGAAGGTTGCGTAGTCATGCCCACCAGCTTAGCGCTCTAAAGAAGCCTCTTGAGCAACATTAGATAATTTCTCGATGATGCTAAAGCAGGACCGCACCGAAGGCGTAGCACAGGAGGACAGACAAGGCGATGCTGACGGTGCCGGGGATGATGAACGGGTGATTGAAGACAGCTTTGCCGATGCGCGTCGAGCCGGTGTCATCCATCTCAACGGCTGCCAACAGGGTCGGGTAGGTCGGCAGGATGAACAGAGCGGATACCGCAGGGAAGGCAGCCACAGCGGTCAGTGGGTTGACGCCGAGGGCCAGAGCAGCCGGCATGAGAGCCTTGGTGGTCGCGGCTTGCGAGTACAGCAGCGCCGCAGCAAAGAAGAGCACGACGGCCAGCAGCCAAGGGGCGGATTCGATGACGGAGCCGGAGATGGCCTGAATGTCCTCCATGTAGTGGTTAATGAGCGTGGTGCCCAACCAGGCCACACCAAGCACACAGATACAGGCGGACATGCCCGACTTGAACACTGGCGTATTAAGTACGTCGCCAGCGGAGATCTTGGTGATCATCACGATAAGGGTTGCGGCAGTGAGCATCACCGTCATGATGGCCTCATTGCGGGGCAGAGTCGGCTCTTCGATGAGTCCCACCTGAGAAGATGTCAGGGTGGCCCACAGCATAACGATGACGATGGCAACGAGGAAGATGATGACGGAGGTCTTAGCGCCCTGTACCGGGCTGTAATTGTGGGAGCCCTGCGGCATCTTTACCAGGCCTTGGGTCTTGCGTTCCTGGTATACGGGATCATCTTCTAGCTCCGCCCCGGAACGGTTGGCAATCCACGCGGCAGGGAAAATGGAAAGAAATGTCGCCGGAATGAGCACAGCGAGGATCTGCAAGTAGCCCACGTTCATCGGCTCCAAGAGGGAGGCTAGCAACACCACGGCGGCGGAAATGGGCGAGGCACAGATGGCCATTTGTGAGGCCACCACAGAGATGGACAGCGGACGGGATGGGCGAACCTTGCCTTCCTTGGCCACCTCAACGATGACGGGAAGCGTAGAAAATGCCGTGTGGCCGGTACCCGCCAGAACGGTCATAAGCCAGGTCACGACAGGGGCATAGAACGTGATCTTCTTAGGATTCTTGCGAAGGAATTTCTCGGCGAGGTAGACCAGATAGTCCATGCCGCCGGCGCGTTGCATAGCAGCAATGGCCGCGATAACAGTCATGATGATGCCGATGACATCGAAAGGAATGTCTTCGCGTGTAACGGGAACGCCGCTCAGGCCGAGAAGCAGGACACCCAAGCCGCCGGCCATGCCAATGCCGATCGAACCAATTCGGGCACCGAGATAAATCGCCGCGAGGACGATAATGATGTGCACAACAACCATTATGTAACTCCAATATGTGCAGGTGATCTGCAGTATGGGGTGAATCGCGCGACGGTCCGCACACGACCTGGGCGCGAGAACTGACAGTCTCTATTCTGCCCTACTTATGTGGCATTAGCGAGATTCCAGGCCCGATTGTGTCCGTTTACACACCCCCTTCGCTCGAAGGAGGGCCGAGGGGCTTGAGAGATGGACAGCCACTGAAAGAAAACGACGCGCCCGCGCTGCCTCGTTGAAGGTAGCGCGGGCGCGTGGCGTGCAGCATCAGCGTTTCTATACGCTAGTGCTGTGGCACAGCTTTATTCGTCGATGTAGAGCTGACCGCGGAATTCTGGGTGCATGAGGTTCTCTACAGACAGAACCTTGTTGAGAGTCTCTTCGTCGAGCAGGCCCTTCTCCAGAACTAGGTCCTTGACTCCCTTGCCGGTCTTGAGGGACTCCTTAGCAATCATGTCACCGTTGTGGTGGCCGATGAACGGGTTCAGGTAAGTGACGATACCAATGGAGTTCTCCACGTAAGCGCGGCACACATCAGCGTTTGCGGTGATGCCCGTGACGCACTTCTCGCGCAGGGTATCGACGGCGTTGCCCATAATGCGGATGGACTGGAACAGTGCCTCACCGATGACCGGCTCCATGACGTTGAGCTGCAGCTGGCCAGCCTCAGCCGCCATGGTGACCACGTGGTCATTACCGAAGATCTTGAAGCAGACCTGGTTAACAACCTCCGGGATAACCGGGTTGACCTTACCCGGCATGATGGAGGAACCAGCCTGACGCGGCGGCAGGTTGATCTCTGCCAGGCCCGCGCGCGGACCAGAAGACAGCAGGCGCAAGTCGTTAGAAATCTTGGCCAGCTTCATTGCCGCACGCTTGATGGTGGAGTGCAGCAGTACATAAGCACCACAGTCAGAGGTTGCTTCAATGAGATCGCGGGCGGTCTTAATCTCCAGACCAGTGACCTCGGACAGTGCGGCGGTGACCTGGTGGCGGTAGCCGGCCGGGGTGTTCACGCCAGTGCCGATAGCGGTTGCGCCGAGGTTGATCTCCAGCAGACGCTTCTGGGCGTCGCGCAGGATGGCCTGCTCTTCCGCAAGGTTGTGCGCAAAGGCCTTGAATTCATCACCAAGGGTCATCGGAACGGCATCCTGCAACTGGGTGCGGCCCATCTTCAGGATGTCAACGAACTCATTGCCCTTGGCGTGGAATGCTGCCTGCAGGGCATCGATGCGCTCGATGAGGTCCTCCATGGCGTAGTAGATGCCCAAGCGGAAGCCGGTTGGGTACGCGTCATTGGTGGACTGGGACATGTTGACATCATCGTTTGGGTTGATGACGTCGTAGGAACCCTTTTCCTCACCGAGGTACTCGAGCGCCAGGTTGGCTACAACCTCGTTGGTGTTCATGTTGAGGGAGGTACCAGCACCGCCCTGGAAGACATCCAGCGGGAACTGGTCCATGCAGCGGCCTTCTTCCAGGATCTGGTCACAAGCCCAGATGATTGCCTCTGCTTTCTTCTTAGGAAGGACGTGCAGACGGCGGTTAGCCATCGCGGTGGCCTTCTTGACCTGCACCATACCGCGGATGAAATCCGGGATGGTGTTGATGGTCACGTAGGAAATCTGGAAGTTCTCGATAGCGCGCAGCGTGTGAACGCCGTAGTACGCATCACTCGGAACCTCCACGGAGCCGAGAAGATCAGTCTCAGTACGCGTCTTCTTGCTAGACGGGGCCTTCGAAGACTTGTTAGTGGTCTTTTCCTCGACCTGAGACTTCACGTCCTTGGTCTCCTTGGCCTCTGGCTGAGCATCCTTCTTTGTTGTCTTTGCCATCGGGGCTGACTCCTTGCATAAAAATCGAAGAACGATGATGGTCAGCCACCATAGTAGCTAGGTGCGCGAATAAAATGTTTGGAATATCCCCCTAAAAGCGGGCAATGCGCAGATCTGAAGCGAGAATCGCTTCTGCTCCGAGCCCTTCGAGGCTGTCCATAACTTGATTCGCCAACTTGCGGGGAACCATGACGCGCACAGCGACCCAGCCTTCCCGGGCCAAAGGAGAGATGGTCGGTCCCGTCAGACCAGGAGTCACTGCTTCGACCTCAGGCAGCTTTTCCTCTGCCACGTTGTAGTCGAGCATGACGAAGTGGCGTGCATTGAGGATTCCGCGGATGCGGCTGAGCACAACGTTCTCATCTGCAGTGACGTCTTCGCCTTCGCGCTTAATCACCACAGCCTCCGAAGTCACGATGGGCTCACCGAAGGGCTCAAGGCCCTGCTGGCGCAGTGTGGTGCCTGTGGAAACCACATCGGCAATGACATCTGCGACACCAAGGTGAATCGAAATCTCGACCGCACCGTCAAGGCGGATGACTTGCGCGTCGATGCCATTGGCTGCGAGGTTATCACGAACCACGTTGGGATAAGACGTGGCAATACGCTTGCCCTGCAGCTTGGCGACGTCCCACTCCTCCCCCGCCGGTGCGGCATAGCGGAAGGTGGAGCCGCCAAAATTCAGGGCTAGAACTTCGTTGAACTTTGCGCGGGAATCCAGTGCCAAATCACGGCCGGTGATGCCCAGATCCAGGACGCCCTGCGCCACGTAGATGGCAATATCCTTTGGGCGCAGGAAGAAGAACTCGACTCCGTTCTCCTCATCCACGACGTTGAGTGACTTGTTGTGTCCACGGCCTTTGTATCCAGCTTCCTTCAGGATTTCGAGGGCGGCCTCGGACAGGGACCCCTTGTTGGGGACGGCAATTTTGATCATTGGTGTGCGGTACTTTCTACGCTGACTGCGATGTTGGCTGTGTACTAGGACGGCAAGGGGCCGACTAAAGGTAGGAGTAAATATCCTCGAGCTTCAGGCCGCGCTTATGCGCCATAACCTGGAGCCAGTACAGCAGTTGCGACATCTCCTCAGCGAGTTCCTCATCGGACTGGTACTCGGCCGCAATCCACACTTCGCCAGCCTCTTCGATGATTTTCTTGCCCAAGTGGTGGATTCCTTTATCGAAGGCTTCCACGGTGCCGGAGCCTTCGGGGCGTTCGGCGATCTTCTGGGACAGTTCCTCAAACAGGCTTTCAAAATTCTTCACAAAGGGATATTCTTCCACACCGCTGCATAAAATTCTGCACCCCGGCCGAAATTCTCCGCTTACAGTGAGCGCAAGCGCTGGAACCATTCATAAATGTCGCGCGCCGTGGCACCGTCTAGGTGGTGGTGCCCACTGCCTCGTAATTCGGCGATGACAGTGACCTCGTCGGGGACTGTAACGTGCTCCCCTTCCGGCAAACCAATGACGGAGCAGCCAGCGGCGACCGCCGCGCGCATACCTGCCGCCGAATCTTCGAATACGAGGCAATCCTGGGGTCGAGCGCCCACCCGGCGGGCGGCCTCGGCATACATGTCAGGAGCTGGCTTGCCGTTGGGAATCTCGTCGCCACAGATTGTGTCGACGAAATAATCTCGGCCCAAAGCCGCGATCGCGGAATCCGCCACGTAGCGCTCGGTGTTCGTGGTCACCATCATCGGCATTCCCGCATCCTTGAGCTCACCAAGCAGCTCCGAAATTCCCGGGAAGATCTCGAGGCGTTCGGCAAAAAGTGACCTCACGTAGTCGAACATGAGCATGCGGTAGCGTTCGCTATCGCCAGGCTGGAGCTCGACGCCGGCTTTGTCGGCACAGATGGCGAGCGTGTCCTCGAAGGTCGCGCCTACCGTGGCCAACCGCTCCGTCGGCGTTAGCCGGCGCCCCAACGTTTCAGAGAGGTAAAAGGTGGCCTCTTCCCATAGTGGTTCAGAGTTGGTGAGTGTGCCGTCCATGTCCCAGAAGATCGCGGCGGGACGACAGGTATGTGCGGTCTGATCGGTATCAGTCAATTAGAAATCCAGCTCCGGTAGCTGCGCGAGGGCTTCATCATCTGCACCTGTTGCTGCGGAGGCCGAGTGAATAAGCTCGGTGAGCTCCTCCTTCTCCTCTGGCTCAAGTACAGCGTCGGCGTTCTTGCGGTTGAAAGCTGCGAGCTTCTCGACGGAAGGACGTACCGCGGCTCCCAGGAGACCACCATCTGGATCATCTGGAAGTTTATCTAGGTTCTCGAGGAAGGACTCCAAGATAGAGCGGAGGTCTGGGAGCACCGAGGCATCAAACGGTGCCTCCCAGAACTCCTTCTCCTCTTCCTTGAGGTAATCCCCGGTGGCGAAGGACTGCAGGTTGGACATGAACTCATCAACGGTGGGCTGGAATTCTGCACGAATCGTCATGAGCTAAATCATGCCTGAAGTTTCCTAGAGGCGCACGCCCAGCAAGGAATTAACTGCAGTGCGCAGAACGTTAGATGCTTCTTCGGACGCTTCCACTGCCCCTGTGGCCTTCTCAGCCCACTGATCAAGAACCGCAATAGCGCGCGGGGTATCCACATCGTCTGCCAACGCTTGGCGCACGTTGTGGACAACGTCCTTGATCTCTTCCACGGTTCCTGGGTTTCGGGAGGCCGCGCGCCAGCGCTCCAAACGCTCCTGCGCGGTGTGCAGGACCTCGTCGGACCAGTCCCGGTCCTCACGGTAGTGGCTGGAGAATACTCCAAGGCGAATCGCAGAGGGATCAACGCCTGCCTCCACTAGCTTGTGGACGAAGACCAGGTTACCCAAAGACTTGGACATCTTGGTGCCCTCCAAGCCAATCATGCCGGTGTGCACATAGGACTGGGCCATGCGTTTGACACCACGGGCGGCCTCAGCATGCGCCGCAGAAAACTCGTGGTGCGGAAACTTGAGATCCGAACCTCCACCCTGAATATCGAAGCTGGAGCCGAGCCGGTTGGTCGCGATGGCAGAACACTCAATGTGCCAGCCCGGACGCCCCGGACCAAAAGGAGATTCCCAGGCGGGTTCGCCCTCGCGGTGGGCACGCCAAATCAAGGCATCTAGCGGATCACGCTTACCGGGGCGGTCCGGGTCACCGCCGCGCTCGGCAAAGAAGGTCTCCATCTGCTCCCGGGAATAATTCGATTCGTAGCCGAAGTTCTTCGTGGCCTCGATGGATGCGTAGACGTCCGGATAGTCGGGGTCATCGACGACGTAGGCTGCACCTGCGTCGAGAAGCGCCTGCACCATCTCCGTGATCTCATCGATGGCTTCCATCGCCCCAACGAAGTGCTGCGGAGGAAACACAGAGAGCAGTTCCATGTCGGAGCGGAAAAGATTGATCTGCGAGGTACCCAACTCGCGCCAATCCACGCCATCGCGCTCGGCGCGTTCGAAGAGCGGATCATCCACGTCGGTGATGTTCTGGGCGTAATTCACCTTGTAGCCGTTATCCAGCAGCTGGCGGTAGATCAGATCAAAGGTGAGATAGGTCGCCGCATGGCCCAGGTGGGTGGAATCATACGGGGTAATGCCACAGACATACATGGTGGCGGTCTCCCCCTCGATGTTGAGCTTTTTTACCTCTTCATCAGCGGAATCATAGAGGTGAAGCGGCGACGGGGCGCCAGGTACGGAATCGATGTGCGGGACAGGCCAAGAGTGCATGGGCACCATCCTAACGTGTACTGACTCCGCAACTGGCGCATGCCCGGTTATTAAGGGGCGAGCACCCCGAGGCCCAGCAAGAGCATGACGAGGAGCCCGACAGGGATGCGGTAGGCCGCAAACCACTCGAAGGAGTGGTTACCCACGAACTTCAGCAGCCACGCAATAGACGCATAACCGACGACGAAAGCGATGAGCGTGCCGACGAGCAGTTGGGCGCCGGTGGCAGATTGCCCCACGGTGGGGCCGAAGGCGTCGCCAAGCGAAAACAGGCCCGAAGCCATAACCGCAGGAATGGCGAGGAGGAAGCTAAAGCGCGTCGCCACCTCGCGATCCAAGCCCAAAAAGAGGCCGCCCGAAATCGTGCCTCCCGAGCGCGAGACACCTGGGATGAGAGCTAAGCACTGGCATAGGCCCATGACGATGGCATCGCGCATCGTCAAGTCCTCGAAGCTGCGCTCCTTTTTGCCCACCCTCTCAGCGATGATGAAGACAACGGAGAAAAGCACGAGCATGGATGCTGTAATCCACAGGTTGCGCAAGTTATCCCTGATCAGGTCCTTGCCCAGGACGCCTAGGATGCCAATCGGGATTGAGCCGACGATGACCATCCACCCCATGCGGTAGTCCTGGCCACGCTGCTCCTTGTGCACGAGACCTATGAACCACCCTTTGAGGATCTGCCAGATCATTCCCGCGAAGTACACAATCACTGCTAACTCAGTGCCGAGCTGGATAACGGCAGTAAAGGAGGCGCCGGCGTCCTGCCCCCAAAAGAGCGTGGAGACGATGCGTAGGTGCCCCGAAGAGCTCACGGGCAGGAATTCGGTGAGGCCTTGGACAAGAGACAAGACGATGACCTGTACCCATGTCATGGCGTCAGTTGTAGCTGTTGTAGTCACCCGCGACAGCCTACTAGCGCGCTCCATGGCTTCCGGTTTCCACCACGCTGACTGCTAGGATGAGGGATCGTGAAAATGCGTCGAGTCCTGCTTTCTTCTGCCCTTCTTGCCAGCACATGCGCCCTTGCCGCCTGCAATCCCACGGAAGGGGTTGGCGGGGACCCCAACTCGGCGGTCTATGGCAAGGCCGAACCCGCTTCTTCCCCAGAGTCATCGAAGCCAGTGGGCACCGTCGTGCCCTACGCTGCCGTGACTGACCTCGCGGCGGTGGGTGATACCCTCGCCGTGCGCACCGAGGACTCCCTCGCTGTAGGTTCGGCTGCGGACTTTGAGGAAGAAAAGGCCACGCAGATTTCCGTCGATCAGAAGTGCGGCGACCTGACCGCTTCTGACAAGCATTTCCTCCTCGCGTGTGGGAAAAAAGTCTTGCTTGTTGATCCGTCTCAGCCGGATTCCCCACAGGAATTGGCAGTGGATGAGGAGCAGCCCGTAACGGTAGCCGCGGAGGCTTCCAGCGGTGAAGTATTCGTTGGTTCAAAGGACTCGACCACCGTCGGCGTGTACCGCGACGGGGAACGCAGCACCGGCATCACGGTGGAGGCCGGTTCGGATCAGCTCATTTCCGTTCCCGTTTCTGAGGGTGCGGACGGCATCGTCCGCGTCTTAAGGGAAGACTCGACGATTCAATCTCTCGATTGGGAAAAGGACCGTGCGGGCGGGCGTCTGCGTGTAGGCCAGGGCGTCGGCCAGATCTCCGGCGGCGAAGGGGCCGTGGTCGTGGCATCGGACACCGTAGGCAAACGCGTGGCTATCTACACTGCCAGCGACGTTATTCGCCTGCACCAATACGGCAACACCGACGGCACACCGTGGGGCGTGGCTTGGGATGCCGGCCGCACACTGGCGTGGGTAACCACCACCGATAACAACCATCTCCACGCCTATACCGTTTCCGCGGGCGTCCCAGAAAACGTTGGCACCATGGACACTGTGGCTGATGCACGCACTATTGCTGTGCTGGGCGACGGCACCCTCGTCACCGCCTCCGCATCCGGTGAAGGCCTCCAGTTCATCACCGATCCGCAACTCGACACATCACCGCGCTAGCATCCGGTCTCAAAGACCTCATTCGCAACCTCAGCTAAGGACACTTCATGCAGTACTCCGCTCTTGACCGCGCCCGCCATGCTGCCTACCAGGCAGCATTGAAGGGAATGTTTAAACTCGACCCAGAGCGAATCCACGGAATCATCAACGGCGGGCTCGCTATCTTCCAAGCCGGTGGCCCGCTCAATCGCGCGCTGGGAAAGGTGGTACCGGTTAATGATCCGGTATTGGAACAGGAAGTCTTTGGGGTGCGCTTCCCACGTCCGCTAGGGTTGGCGGCCGGCTTCGACAAGAACGCGGCGGCTGCTGATGTCTGGACCCCCGTTGGCTTCGGCTATGCCGAGCTGGGCACCATCACCCCGAAGGCGCAGCCCGGAAACCCTACTCCCCGCCTGTTCCGACTCAAGGCGGACAAGGCGATCCTAAACCGCATGGGCTTTAACAATGAGGGTGCGCTGGCCGCCGCGCGCAATCTACGCAAGCGCCGCTACAACGATGTCGTGGGCATCAACATTGGCAAGAACAAGGTCACCGACGCCGAGCATGCTGTGGATGATTACCGTCAGTGCGCATCTGTGCTGGGGGATCTGGCCGATTATGTCGTGGTTAATGTGTCCTCCCCTAATACCCCAGGATTGCGTGACCTGCAGGCAGTGGAGTCCCTCCGCCCCATCATGGAAGCCGTGGTGGAATCGACTTCCTCGCCGGTCTTGGTCAAGATTGCTCCCGATCTCAGCGATGAAGATATTGATGCCGTGGCGGATATGGCCGTGGAAGTTGGCTTGGCCGGGATCGTGGCTACCAACACCACTATTTCCCGTGAGGGGTTGAATACCCCGGCCGACGAGGTTGCTGCCATGGGCGCGGGTGGCGTGTCGGGTCCCCCGGTGGCTGAGCGTTCGATGGAAGTGCTCAAGCGACTTCACGCCCGCGTAGGCGATGAACTGGTGCTGGTTTCGGCGGGCGGAATTTCCACGCCGGAGCAGGCATGGGAACGTATTACTGCCGGTGCCTCGCTGCTGCAGGGCTACACCGGACTGATTTATGGTGGACCGGATTGGATTCGCGACATTCACCGCGGCATTGCCCAGCAGATTCGCGCGCACGGCCTCAGTAACATCTCGGAGGCAGTTGGCTCCGGTCTGGGATGGATCGACTAAGCCCCCGAAGAGTCTTCGAGGGGGCTTAGCCCTGTCGATGAAGAGAAGCACGGATGAGGGGCTTCCGCGCTTCATGCGTTTCACTTAACGCAGTGTGCGGCGGATAATGACCGCGCACAGGCCTGCAGCCACGGCGTAGAGGAAAACCACGTACTGCCCCATCGTGGTGAGGACCGTACTGGGCAGTGCGCGGCTAGCGATGATGAGCACCAGCGCTAGGACTAGCGCAATGATTTGCTCGCGGCTGCCGCGCTGATCGCGGCGTTGGGTGCTGAATGCACCGACGAGCAGCGCCGCGCCAACGATGGCGAGGTGGCGCCATGTCCATTCAAAGGTGGCGCCCCAGCCGTCGGTGAAAATCGATACGAGCCCAAATAGTGCTAACACGGCGGCCAGCAACATGAAAGCGCCGCCCACGCGCAGGGCGGCGGGGATATCTACTCCGTCAGTCGTGGGGTTAGTATCCGAATTCCTAGTCATTGTGCCGAGTCTAATGGGCCGTATTAGTGGGCCTCGTACCAGCCCCACGTAATCGCACGGCCGAGGGTGTGGAAGAAAAGGTTAAACCCAAGGACCGTCGGCGTTGCCTCCGGGTCGATGTCGAGGCGCTCAACGTCGACGGCGTGGACCGCAAAGAGGTAGCGGTGCGGGGCATGACCAGCTGGCGGCTGGGGCCCGTAATAAACGCGCTGGCCGGAGTCTCCGCGCAAGCTGATGACACCTTCATGCCCAAGGTCTTCCGCGGAGCCTGCTCCCGTAGGAAGCTCACGTACGTCAGCCGGAATATTGAACGCAGCCCAGTGCCAGAAACCGGAACCCGTCGGAGCGTCCGGGTCAAAGCAGGTGACAGCGAAGGACTTGGTTCCCTCGGGTACGTCCGACCACGAGAGTTGCGGTGAGATGTTCTCAGGAGCGCGGAAGCGCTCTGCGATTTCCGCCCCCTCTTCAATATCAGTGGACGTTACGGTGAATGCGGGGACATCCCCCAGTGGTGCATAAGGGTCCGGGCCGGGAAAGCGGGAATCGGTGGCGTAGCTCTCAACGGAATCTGAAGTGTTCTTAGTCATAGATTCATTTGTACCGGAAAGCTAAAACCCATGCCGACGAATGGTCTTCTGCCCTAGACAGCGGCAGTAAGCGCTCGGTTGGGGCGAGCGAGTTTCATCGTTGTGTTTTCAGCACACTGCACGAGCCTAAAACACCGCGTGAGCTGCTGATTTGTGAAGTTATGCCCATTCGGGATACAGTATGCGAGTGCCCAGCCGAGAGGCTGAACAAACACCCTAGCCCGGGTGGCGGAATGGCAGACGCGCTAGCTTGAGGTGCTAGTGTCCTATTAACGGACGTGGGGGTTCAAGTCCCCCCTCGGGCACAGATAGAAGCCCCGTGTTTCGCATTGCCAGAAAGGCAGGCGATTCACGGGGCTTTTCGCATCGGTACAGTGGGTGCGTATGCACGCTACTTTTACCTATCTAGATCCCTTCACCGCCCAGCGCCATGTGGTCGAGGCCCCCGAGGACTCTCAGTATGTTGTGGTTAAACGACGCGGTGACGCCGTTGTTGATGGCACGGTGATGAGCTTCCACTCCACCCATGCGCAAGCCCGCGACGCGGTCATGGCCGGCCTCACGGAGGAATTGCGGCACGCTGGGGACAACGAACCCGTTTATGTCACCCATGCTCGCTTGCGGGGTGAGTACGCTCGCTACGTGGACTGCTAAGCTGCCCGGCTATTAATAGGTTCCGCTTCTTCCACTACAGTTGCCTTCTTCTTCGACGTGACGTAGCTGTGCACAGCCTTGATCAGGATGGGCACTACAGACAGCGCGATGATAAGCAGCATGATCTTCTCAATCGAATCGGCAATGCCTGGAATATTTCCCAAGAAGACGCCGACCAAATTCATGGAGAGCACCCATGCCACTGCCCCGCTAACGTTCCATCCGATGAACTTTTTATAGGGCATTTCAGCCGTACCAGCGGCCACCAGGAGTGAATCCCCCGGAAGGAACGGAAAGAGTACTCCTGACTCAATGAACACCACGAGGCCAATACCGCCTATGACCCATGGCCCAAAAGCCTCAAGCAAGGTAGCCGCGTCCATATAAGACGTGAGGTTATGAAGAAAGTTCATGCGGATGCGTGCCTCAGATAAGTATCCACCGCGGAGTGCTGAAACCGTGCATCGAACCGAGGCTTGCCAGCAAGTTGGGGCGCTACTCCCAGTTCCTCCCCAGACACCGCGACTCGCGGGACGCGCTTGGATCCAATGAGGATTTCGGCCTCACTCGGATTAAGCTTGTAGCCCTATGAAAACTGGTTGGGTGCACAGCGTCGGTGACTTTTGTACGTCTTTGGCGCGCTCGGCTTGGCGGAGCTGCAGCCGCTGGACGTGGAAGCGTTGGGCGGCGGTAATCCTCACCGGCATGGCGCTGGTGATTCTTGCCGTGCTTGTCGACGTCCCCTCTCTCGCCGCGCTCCGTTCTTGGTCGCAGCACCTCGGGCCATGGTTCCTCGTCGCCTTTGCCGGCTCCTATATCTTCTTCACGCAGTTCCCCATCCCCCGAACAGTATGGACTTTAGCCGCGGGGCTCCTCTTCGGCCCGTGGCTCGGGCTGGTCATCTCCCTCGTCGCACTGACCATCTCCGCCACTGTTTCCCTGCTGATAATCCGCAGGTTGCTTGGTGAATGGATTCGCCCGCACCTCACGCACCCGGCGGTCTATGCAATCAATGCGCGCCTGGACCGCCGCGGTTGGCTCGCCGTGGCCTCATTGCGGATGGTCGCGGGAGTTCCGTTTTCCTTATTAAACTATGTCGCGGCCCTCACCCCAATTTCGGTCCTGCAGTTTTCCATCGCCACTCTCATCGGTTCGATTCCCACGACCGCTATCGGTGTCTTTTTCGGGGACGCGCTTACCGGTAAGACAAGCCCCTACACCATCGTTGGCTTTGTCCTCGCCGCTGCACTCGGTATCGCCGGACTCATTTTAGACACGCGCTTGCCGCTCGAGCCCGGTATGCAACGACCGGTCAAGCGCAAGGGGTAGACTAAACGTTGTTTCTCACTGGAAGGAGTCTCTCAACGTGCTAGCAGTCCATGCCCGCTACCGCGGTCGCTCGGTGCGCCGCGCCGATTTGGTCCAACGCTCCGCAGCTGCGCTTTCCACGCTGGAGGGCGTCGGTGAATTCGAGGTCCTTGGCGTCGAGGATATTTGCGCCGTTGCCTACTCCTCTTCCGCGGTGTGCGATGTCGTCATGGCACTTCTTGCGGACGGTGACTGGGCCATCGGTATCGGTGTTGTCCCGGGCGAGGGCGCGGGAGATGCCGAGACGCGCGCCGTCGCTACCGCTGCTGTGAAGGGATCAGCACGCGCGGGGCATGTCTACGCCAAGGTTGATCGGCGCGGGCGGGCGCAGGAAGCGCAGGATATTGCAGCGGCCTTCGCTCTCCTCGGCTTCGTACTCACTAAGCGCACGATGGAGGGCCGCGAGGCTACATCCTTGGTGCGCGGAGGACTAAACCAGAATGAGGCCGCCGAGGAATTGGGTATCTCCAAACAGGCTATGTCCCAGCGCCTCCAGGCGGCAGGCTGGGCAGCGGAAACCGCCGGATGTCAGCTCGCGGTGAATCTCATCGACCGAGCGAACTCGAACTAAAGAAGATCTTCTTTGCGCAGCTCGGGCGTCGTGACGAAGTCTACGAGACGTTCTACAGCGCCGATGAGCGTGGAATCGAGATCCCGGAAGGAATTGACGGCATTATAAACACGGCTCCAGCCTTCCTTGGGATCGGACCAGCCCGTTCGCCGGCAGATACCAGTCTTCCAGTCCTCCCCATAGGGAACTTCGGGCCAGGCGCGCAGCCCTAGGCGCTCGGGTTTAACGGCTGCCCAGATATCAATGAAGGGATGTCCGGTCACGAGCACATGCTCGCCCACTGTTTGCGTCAACCGCGTTTCCTTTGAGCCTTCTACGAGGTGATCCGCGAGAACTCCCACGCGGCGCCCAGGTCCTGGCTGGAATTCAGCGAGGCGTTCCTCGAGGTTGTCTAGACCCTCGAGGTATTCGACTACCACGCCCTCTACTCGCAGGTCGTGCCCCCAGACCTTCTCCACGATCGCCGCATCATGGATGCCTTCGACCCAAATGCGCGATGGCGCGGCTACTTTCGCCTCAACGTTCTCAACGCGGCGCGATCCAGAGTTCGACTTTCTGGGCGCTTGCTTCTCGACGTATCTCGTCAGCGTCACCGGCTGCCCCTCTACAAGGAAGCCGCCCTTGACAAGTTTGAATACTCGCTCGGTACCGTGACGATCTTCGAGGCGCACGACTGGCCCCCACGCGGTCTTGTCCACGCCCATCACCGCCCCCACGAAATCGTCTCCCCGAACCTCGACGACCAGCCCCGGTTCTGCGGGCACCTCGGGGTATTCGGTTTTCTTGTTGCGTGCATGTCCGGCGAAAATGTCGCCGCCGTAAGGATCCCGGGAATTCAAGCTCATAGCGGTCTACCCTATCGTCTACACTGTCCAGCCATGGATATGCGCGCCGAAGTCTGGTCCCCCGTACAAAACGTCGCCGTCTGGCTTGGCGCGTGGCTGTGGGGACACGAATCCGCCGATGATTTCCTTGATGCCCTCCGCGAGCTAGGCGGGGAACAGCAGGGAGCGAACGGAGAACCCTTCCTTGATGTTATGTCACGTCTCCGACGCGAAACCATCTCCATTATCGAGCGCGGTGAACGCGAGCCCCTCCTGCGACTCATCCTTTCTGGCCCGGGTGAGGCGCCAGCACTACCGGCGGGTTCGGATTCGGCGCGTGCAGCGGCTAATAATCCGGCCGGCGCTATCGTGGTGCGGACCAACGATAGAGACCGTCATTTAGTATTGGTGCCCTCTTATGCCGACGGCGCCACCCAGTGGATGGTAATTGAGGAAACTGCTGCGCTCCCCTCGCCTGCGTGGCTAAGCCCGGGCGAGGCTGATGCGCTATTGAGCGCCGCAACGAATGAATCCGCAGCACTCATCGAAGCTCTGGGCTACCGCAGCGATGCTCTCCCCAATCCGCGGCTTACGGTGGGAACTCTTAGTGACTTCTATGACACTCCGGGTTTACCCGCTGCGGTACCGGGGCGCGCAGCAAAACTTTTTGCGCGCGCTGATCGCGTCGCGGCCATCATCGAGACAGTGACCGACCGCATCCAGGACCACAGCCTCGATCCACAGCTGCTGCGCCTATGGCGCCACATCCGTCAAGCACGAATGGCTGGCGTGGCCTACGCGCTCACGGATTTCGCGCGTTAATGCGGCTTGTGCAGCGACCAGATATCGCAGCACCCTTCAGCGCAGGGGGCACCATCGACGGTGCAACCTTGGACAGTGACGTCTCCGAGAGAAACGGGCTCGGTTCCCTGCTCCAGCTCATCGATGAGGTCCACGATGAGCGAGGCGAAACGAGTGGTTGGACCAGCGGTGTGGGTGCGATAGACGCTAACCCCCATCTCCTCGGCGGCTTGCTTTAGTTCTGAATCGAGGTCCCAGATGACCTCCATATGATCGGAGATGAATCCGATGGGACACACGACGACGCCATCGACACCGTCCTCCTGGTGGATGAGCGTCGTGTGATCGACGATGTCCGGCTCTAGCCATGGAGTAGCCGGGTTGCCTGACCGCGACTGCCATACAAGGTCATAGTCCTCCACCCCTGCTGCCTCGGCGACGAGACGGGAAGCTTCCGCCACCTGGCGGGAGTAAATGTGCTTATCCCCTTCAGCACCCCCCACTGCATCGTGCGCCGTTGGAACTGAGTGGGCAGTAAACAGCATGCGGGTGCTAGCCAGCTTGTCTTCCGGGACCTGTGCGTAGGCATCTCGGACCGCGGCAGCCATCTCTTCGATGAACTTCGGGTGATCGAAGAACTGACGAAGCTTGGTGAAGGTCATGGCGGGCAAGTTCTTGTCTTCGACGTACTTGCGCAAAGCGACGATGTCTTCGTTGTATTGTCGGCAAGCACTGTAGCCACCCCACGCCGAGGTAGCAAAGACAGCCACGTTGCGCACTCCGTCGGCAGCCATTTTCTCGACAGCTTCTGCTCCGAAGGGATGCCAGTTACGGTTACCAAAGTAAACCGGTAGATTATGTCCGCGAGCCTTGAGCTCCGCGGCCACGTTGTCAATAATCTCTCGGTTCAATTCGTTCAAGGGGCTTTTACCACCGAAGTGAAAGTAGTGCTCCCCAACTTCGATAAGGCGCTCGCGCGGAATGCCGCGGCCACGGGTAACGTTCTCCAAAAACGGGACGACCTCCTCGTTTGCTTCCGGGCCACCGAAAGAAAGAACGAGGAGGGCGTCGAATGAAGAGGGCACCGAATCGGTGCTGTGGGCGTTGCCCTGGGCAGTACGCAGTGTGTCAGTCATGCAGCCCAGTCTAGCAACGGGCTGTTCTAGATCAGGCGCACGGCATAGGGTGCCATGCCGCCTTGACGCACAGGGGTAATGCTGACGTTTTGACCAGACTGCGGGGCTTCAACCATCGTGCCATCGCCGAGGTAGATCGCCACGTGTTGGTTGCCGCTTGGGCCGTAGAAGATTAGGTCACCACGCTCCATCTCACTCGGTGCGATCTTGGTCCCCTTCTGGTACTGGTAGCCGGTGTAGTGCGGCAGGGAAATGCCTACTCCTGCAAAGGCATAGAGAACAAGGCCCGAGCAGTCGAAGCCGACCTTGTTGTAGTCACCGTGGGAATCCGCCACGCCGCCGTCACGAATGCCCTGGGTGGGACCGTTTGCATCGCCACCGCCCCACGCATACGGAACACCTACCTGGGACGTCGCGCGCGAAATGACAGTCTCGATCTTTGCCTCACGGGAGGCATCACCCAGAGATTCGGAAGCCTTATCCGTGACGCTATCGGTCGTGTCAAGTGGATCCAGCACACCGGAAACCTCGGACTCCACAGTGTCTTCATCCGAAGTCGCGGAAGCAGAATCGCTAGCCTCCGCGATGCTCGCGCCTTCGCCCTGCAGGGCGAAAAGCTTTGAGGAGCCTTCAACCAAAGCGTCGATCTCGTCCTGGCTCAAGCTGTTGCTGTGGCCTGGCTGAGAAGCGGCGACCAAGGAAGCTACGGTTCCTACCGCGCCAATGCCCAATGCAACCGTCTCAGCATCGATCCCGCTCGGGTCGAAGGAGCTGCCGCTGCCGCCTGAAGTCGCCTCCTCTTCAGCGGAGCTTGCAGTGCTTGTCGACGACAATTCCTGCACGTTCGGATCGTTGGCCACAGTGCTTGCGGCACTCGAGAGCGCATCCATGTCTTCAGCAGAAACGGAGGGCGCAGAGCGTTGTGATTGCAAAGTAGGGTCCTTCGCCTCGGAGGCTGAAGGGCCGGCGGCCGCGACGGAATCGGTCTCTGGGGTCGACTCTGTGGAGTCATCGGCTGGGGCCGTAGTTGTGTCCTGAGTACCGGCCTCCCCCGCTGGCGACAAGGCCTCATCGTTGACGTTCTTTCCGGTCTCTGGACTTGACGAATCGACCACGTCAACACCCTTAGCTTGATTAAGGGCCTTGTGGAGAGATGAGAGTTGAGAGAGAAGGTCCTCGCGCTCGGCCGCAGATTCTTCAATTGAAGCTTCGGAAGCGGAGAGCTGTTCGCGTGCAGCGGACTCAGCATCGGCCGCCTTCTCTGCGCGCTCCTCAGCCAACTGCTGGGTCTTGCGTAGCTGCGACTCCTTGTTGGCCTTCTCCGTGCGCTCCTTTTCCAGATCGCTCACAATGGCCTGTTGCTTTTCTGATTGCGAGCGGAGGTAGGACTGGCGCTCCAACATATCCGATCGGGCATCCTTGCCGGCCGCGTGGGAAACGGCGTCAGAGGTATTTGCTCGGCGGTAGGCAGAGCGTGAGACCTCGTCCAGCTTGGCTTGTGCATCGGCGACGTCTGCCTGGGCATCATCAAGCTCCTGGCGAGCCGTCGCGGTTCCCTGGCGAGCCTGGGCTGCCTTAGTGCGAGCGTCATTGAGATCAACGAGCGCCCGGTTGACGGTTTCACGTTGGATGCCGATTTCGGCCTCCGCTTGCGCGATGCGTTCCTCAATCTGAGCGATGGCGCCGGCGAGGTCAGCGATGGAAGGACTATCAGAGGACAGCAGTGACTCAATATTGAGCCGCTCAGGCTCCTCCGCCACTGCAGGAGCGAGCGAAGAAGCGGTAGACAAGGCTGCGGTAGTCGCAATGGCAGCGAAAGCTGCCTTGAAACGCCGGAAGCCAAATGACGATGTGGTGGCCACGAGAGTTATCTCCTAGGCACCTACCTCATTGGAACTGTCATGCGTGTCGTGCAGACATGCGTGCCGGACATCGAGCGGTACAGGCAACGAGTCAGCCAGGCAAACGGTAGTTAAGGCACGCAAAGTGCGCATAGCTAGCTCGGTCTTCCCGCAGGATGTTACGACGACGGCTACGTCCAAAGGAATAAGTGGAACCGAAAAGGCTGGCACCCGGTGCTGGCCGGGGTATGCCCACGCGGGTTGCCCTAGATGATTACGAGCAACTTCACGACAATATAGGTCGAATAAGTTGGGCTGCACCATCACTGACACGGGGCAACACGATACTGCGCGGCGTCTCGTGTGTGCACCAACATCAAGCCGGACCGCTTTATAAAAGCAAATCAGACTGCGCACTCGCGGGCTCGTTTGCTCCGCATAGAGCGCGCTTAAATATGACTGCGCGATCCGGCGATGAGGGGGCACACACCCTAATCTGGCGATAAGTCCTATGTCGGTTCCTCCTCGCTCGGCGCCGCGCTCATGGAAGGGTCGCGTCTCGCACCAATAGTGGCGCACGCGCAAGCCCTCGTGGCTGGCACCCAACCGGAAACCGATGGAACCCAGGCCGACGCAGCCCTCAAAAAGGCATGCGTATGAAGTGTATGAAGCCTCTTCCACTCGGGAGGTAGGTGTTTCGATATCTAAAAAAATTTGAACACTGGTACCGACTGCGCCGAGCAAACTGTACTGCTATGCGCATCAACATAGTGGTGCGACGGTCATCCACCAGGCGGTGAACCTCAACAGTTCTCTTCGCTCGTGGCGTGCTTCCCCACATACCCGTGCGACAAATCAGTTGAGAGTCAAGGCTTGGTCCATGAACGTATGGAGCAATAGTCAACCCGTGAGTCGATACGTGAACCATACGTCACCGACACGCCTTCTCGCACACTTTCCCCATCTTTCACATAAGCCACGCATGACCACACGGCGTTACAGGCGCACCTAACCTGCAATGACATTGTTACGAAGGTGTGACTGTGATGTTGCTCACTCTACCCTCGGCCCTCACCTGTCCTGCCCATCGGGCACCGCCCCTTTGTCGCGTCCCAAGCCTTGCCTTGCGCCTTTCTCTCTTCGGGGGGCGAGTTCCTAGCGGCACACCATTCGGAGGGTGCTTGAGGAGGCGGCACTTGCGTGCGAGACCCCATTAGCCTTTCGCCCTTCGAGCTCTGCCTCGCGGCGTCAGCTTCGACCTCGGGATCGCCCGCCCGCCGGCCGGAGATTTCACCCTCCAGCGGGACGAGAAATTGCCCGCCCTGCGCCTGTCTCAAGTCTCGTGGCACACCTAGCTTTGGAAGGCTCGAAAGCCCAGCGGCAACCACTCCCCCGGCGAAAAATCAAGTCTTAGTGGTTGATTTTCGCCACTTCCCTACTCCCCCGCACTGAAGGCCGGCGCGTGTTGGTCGGCGTCTTCTCGCCTAGTGATCGGCTGGTTCAACCTCCGTGGCGGCTGCCCGGAAACTCGCCCATCCAGCGACCGCCGCAACGGTGAACGCGACCGCAAAAATCAACAACCACGGCACGGAGAACTGATCTGCAACGGCATAAAAATCATTAAGCAGGGTTACCTGATCGAGTCCGGTGGGAAGCGAATCTTCGGCCGCCTCTAGGGCTGCCCGGTCATAAGAATTACTGACCGCGGACACCCGCATGGGTGCCTGGAGAATTACTGTGTCAAGTCCCGTTTGCTCTTGAAGGGTTGTGGCCAGATCGCGGAGATCTGGAATTTTCTCCGGAAAAACATCAACGACAGCAATGCCGTGGTTGGGTTGGAGGGATTCTGCGATGTGGGTCTGGAGGTCGTCGTCAAGCGCTAGTTCTGGATTGGAGAATGCCACGCCATCGGCCGAGAGCTGATCGGCGATGTCATCTACGTCTACTCCCGCAGGAATCATTCGCCTCTCCTTAATCTCTAGCCTCAATGATCATTGGGACCTTGATCGCTGTGCTTGGCGTCACGGCTCGTCAAGCTCATTTCTTTGGCGGGGCGTGTCCCCCCTGCTGCTCCCGACTGAGCCTAAACCGTGCAGTGCGGTTGACGTGGGCGACTCGCCGCTACCCCCGAAATGTAGGAAACAGAACGCTCGTACTGTTATGCTGGTGTCAACCGAGGGTTCTTACATCTACAATAGATACGGAACATTAGCGTTCTGAGACTGTCGAAATTCCTGGCTCCAGTTGGCTGCTAGGGCATGACGGCAAATTCGATGAACCTTCGACCAGTGTTCGATAACCCACAAGCAAAAGCAAGGAATGGAGCTCCTTATGACTGAAAGCCTGAACTCCTTCGGCGCCAAGAAGACTCTTGAGGTCAACGGTAAGTCTTATGACTACTTCGACATCAACGCAGTCGAGGGCCTGGAGAAGCTTCCTTACTCCCTCAAGGTGCTGGCTGAGAACCAGCTGCGCTACGAGGACGGGAAGAACGTAACCAAGGATCACATTAACGCTTTGGCGAACTGGGATCCCTCCGCTGAGCCGGATACCGAGATCCAGTTCACCCCGGCCCGTGTTCTTATGCAGGACTTCACCGGTGTCCCCTGTGTGGTGGACCTGGCAACCATGCGTGAAGCTATCACCGCCCTCGGCGGCAAGCCGGACCAGGTGAACCCGCTCAACCCGGCTGAGATGGTTATTGACCACTCCGTCATCGTCGAGGCCTTCGGCTCAACCGAAGCTCTAGAGAAGAACGTTGAGATCGAGTACGAGCGCAACCAGGAGCGTTACCAGTTCCTGCGCTGGGGTGCTGAGAACTTCTCCAACTTCCGCGTTGTTCCTCCGGGAACCGGTATCGTCCACCAGGTCAACATTGAGTACCTCTCCCGCGTTGTCTTCGACAACGACGGTGTTGCTTACCCGGATACCTGTATCGGCACTGACTCCCACACCACCATGGAGAACGGCCTGGGCATTCTGGGCTGGGGCGTCGGCGGCATCGAGGCCGAGGCTGCAATGCTGGGCCAGCCGGTGTCCATGCTGATCCCCCGCGTCGTGGGCTTCAAGCTCACCGGCGAGATTCCGACCGGTGTGACCGCAACCGATGTGGTTCTGACCATCACCGAGATGCTGCGTCAGCACGGCGTCGTTCAGAAGTTTGTTGAGTTCTACGGCAATGGCGTGAAGTCGGTGCCGCTGGCCAACCGTGCCACCATCGGCAACATGTCCCCCGAGTTCGGTTCTACCGCCGCGATCTTCCCGATCGACGAGGAGACCATCAAGTACCTCGAACTCACCGGCCGCCCGCAGGAGCAGATCGACCGCGTCGAGGCATACGCCAAGGCGCAGGGTATGTGGCTGGAGCAGGACGCTCCGGAGGCAGAGTACTCCGAGTACCTCGAGCTGGACCTGTCCACCGTTAAGCCCTCTATCGCCGGCCCGAAGCGCCCGCAGGACCGCATCCTCCTCTCCGAGGCCAAGGAACAGTTCCGTAAGGATCTGCCGACCTACGCTTCCGGCGAGGTTGTTGCAGACGAGTCCACCATCGAGGCGAAGCGCATGACCGCTGAGGGCGCCGACGAGAACTCCCTCGTCGACGTGACCGGTGGCCTGAACAAGTCTCGCGCTGGTGAGGGCGAATCCGCAGCCAAGGGTGGCTCCGGCCGCCAGTCCAACCCGGTGACTGTCACCTCCCCGAACGGCGGCGAGTACACCTTGGACCACGGCATGGTAGCCATCGCTTCCATCACCTCCTGCACCAATACCTCCAACCCGTCCGTCATGGTCGGCGCAGGCCTCATCGCCCGCAAGGCGGCCGAGAAGGGCCTGAAGTCCAAGCCGTGGGTTAAGACCATTTGTGCTCCGGGTTCCCAGGTTGTGGATGGCTACTTCCAGCGCGCAGACCTCTGGAAGGATCTGGAGGCCTTGGGCTTCTACCTCTCCGGTTTCGGCTGCACCACCTGTATCGGTAACTCCGGCCCGCTGCCGGAGGAAATTTCCAACGCCATCAACGAGCATGACCTGGCTGCTACCGCGGTGCTGTCCGGTAACCGTAACTTCGAGGGCCGCATCTCCCCGGACGTCAAGATGAACTACTTGGCTTCCCCCATCATGGTCATCGCCTACGCTATTGCCGGCACCATGGACTTCGATTTCGAGACCCAGCCGCTGGGCCAGGATCAGGATGGCAACGATGTCTTCCTCAAGGACATCTGGCCTTCCCCGCAGGAGATTGAGGACACCATCCAGCAGGCCATCTCCCGCGAGCTCTACGAGGCGGACTACGCCGACGTGTTCAAGGGCGATGACGCATGGCGCAGCCTGGACGTTCCGGAGGGTGAGACCTTCAAGTGGAACGAGGACTCCACCTACATCCGCAAGGCACCGTACTTCGACGGCATGCCAACTGAGCCGGAACCGGTTCAGGACATCAAGGGCGCTCGTGTTCTGGCTAAGCTCGGTGACTCCGTAACCACCGACCACATCTCCCCTGCTTCCTCCATTAAGCCGGGCACCCCGGCCGCTCAGTACCTGGATGCCAACGGTGTGGAGCGCCAGGACTACAACTCCCTGGGTTCCCGTCGTGGTAACCACGAGGTCATGATGCGCGGTACCTTCGCCAACATCCGCCTCCAGAACCAGCTGGTCGACGTCGCCGGTGGCTACACCCGCGACTTCACCCAGGAGGGCGCACCGCAGGCCTTCATCTTCGATGCTTGCGAGAACTACAAGGCAGCCAACATCCCGCTGGTTGTCCTTGCCGGCAAGGAGTACGGCACCGGTTCCTCCCGTGACTGGGCTGCTAAGGGCACCAACCTGCTTGGTGTGAAGGCCGTCATCACCGAGTCCTTCGAGCGCATCCACCGCTCGAACCTCATCGGTATGGGCGTCATCCCGCTGCAGTTCCCGGAGGGCGAGTCCCACGAGTCTCTGGGCCTGGACGGCACCGAGACCTTCGATATCGAGGGCATTGAGGCTCTTAACGAGGGCGGCATTCCGAAGACGGTCCACGTGACCGCCACCAAGGAATCCGGCGAGACCGTTGAGTTCGATGCCAAGGTTCGCATCGACACGCCTGGTGAGGCCGACTACTACCGCCACGGCGGCATCCTGCAGTTCGTTCTGCGCCAGATGGTCAAGGCCTAAACCAGCCTTGTCCCGCATGCGGGGACGCCGACTACGGATAGCCCCGCATAACTAGGCAAAAGGCCAGCTAGCAACAACGAGTGCTGGCTGGCCTTTTCTATTTCCTAACCTTTACGTATTTTCATCACCTGATTATCCCCCGCCGTGCCTTAAGGAGCGAGATTCCAGCCATGCCGATTATGAGCGACTCCGAACTTCATCGCCGCCGCAACGACATCCTGGTTGGGGCACGAAAATGCTTTGCGGAGCACGGCTATGACGGTGCTACAGTCCGCCGCCTTGAAGAAGCCACGGGCAAATCGCGTGGGGCTATCTTTCACCACTTCGGCGATAAAGAGTCTCTCTTTTTGGCCCTGGCCCGGGAAGACGCGGCCCGCGAGGCCGAGGTTGTGGCAAATAACGGTCTGGTTGAGGTTATGAGCGAGATGCTGCGCCACCCTGAGCGCCACGACTGGTTGGCCACTCGCCTGGCCGTTACCTCGATGCTGCGCACTGATCCGTCTTTCGCCGCTCGGTGGCACGAAGAGCAAGAAGTTCTGGATAAGGCGGTACGCGCTCGCTTGGAATCCAACGCGGAAAAAGGTCGCCTGCGCGATGACGTCTCCATCGATACCCTCGTGACGTACCTAGAGACTTTCATGGACGGCTTCATCAACCGCCTCGCGCTGGGAGACACCAAGAACCTAGACCAGGTGTTGAGTTTGGTAGAACAATCGATTCGTGGCTCCCGCGCCGAGCACTAAGCGATTAACGCTCAGTGGCGGAGTGTGATTGACGCTACACTATGGCGTATGCACCATACTCCCCTACAGCTTCCGCGGACGCAGTGTGGAATTAGTCTAAACGCCACACCCCGGCTTGCTCCGAAAGAACAGCGCGCCCACGATGCTCAGCCGAGCGCGCGAATAGATAATTCAGGGCTCCGCGAGGTCATCGAGGAGGCTGGTCCGCTGCCTGGGCGCCTGAAGTCTGGCGACGTGGCTACCTGGATTTTTATCACTATCGTGGTGCTCTTCGTATGCGGCATGGCGTTCACTTTTATTTACGATTTCCTCGGCTCAGCGCGACATGTCATTTCACAGTTTCGGCTCATCTCTTTCATTCCCGTCTTCCCTTTACTGATCATCCTGATCATCGTAGGGATTGGCTTGCGACGCGTGGCCATGAAAGTCAGTCGTTCTCGGCGTCTGCGCACTGCATGGCGCAACGGCTGGGTAGAATACCGTCCTGCTCTCATCGGTGAGTTGGTGTACCTACGCAGCAAAACCGTAGGCCCCGACGACCGTGAACGAACCTATTTTTATTACTCGGCGCCCCTTCTGCTCCTCCAGCCAGACGGCACACTAGCTAGAGCCATGTCCGGTGAGTTCCGCGCTGCAAATCCGAACTGGCTGAGATCGCGGGGCACTGCTATCGCCGAAGGATCCCGCTTAGCAACCGTGGACTCCACGAATAACAATGGATGGACCGTCGCTGCTTACCGCACCGACGGGACGAGTTCAGAAGCAGAACTTTCGTGTGGCCTCACCGGGCGCCAGGTAGAAGCCGTTCTCTCCTTCGCCGAACAGCGCTGGGTGCGCTAAGGCCGCTCTTTCATTGGGGTCGGCCCGCCGCCCCACACGGGTCCTGCTCCCCATTGGATGTTGAACCGACGATCAAGGCAGCTCCAAGCCCTTTACACTGTGATCCATGACGCAATCTTCTATTCAATTGCCTCGGTCAACGCTGAAATTTGATGCAGCCAGCGCCGACTCCCTCGCGCCTAAGGAGCTAAAGGAGCACGATCAGCAGCCCAACCCCAACGTAGATCGCAGCGGCATACGCGAAGCTATCGATAGCGTCGGGCGACCGATCGGCCAAACGAATCCCGGCATGACCATCGCTGGTGTCATTGTCATCTCCATGGGAGTTATGTCCCTGTTCTTCTCAGTGACGCATGCGCTTTTCCTCTTCGTCCTTTTTCCCGGCGCAGATGGAACCATCGGCGGGATACCGATAGCCAGTATTATCATCGCGCTCACCGCACTGGTATTCATCCTTATCGGAGTTATGGTCATGCGAGGGCGCTGGGGATCCACGACGCGGCTGCGCACTGCGTGGGCGAATGGATGGATTGAGTACCGCCCCGCATTGATCGGTGAGCTGGTTTATAAGCGTCGCGTCGATTACAACGACACCACCGATTACTACTACACCGCCCCGATACTGATTTTGCAGCCGGACGGCTCATTGACAAAGAGCCGGACAGCGGAGTTCATTGCTCCGAATCCGAACTGGCTGAAGCTGCGTGGCCGGTTGCTCGCCGACGGTCCCCTCGTCGCCACCGTCGACTTCAACCACAATAACGGCTGGAGTGTGGTGGGATACCGCGCCGACTCGGATAATCCGCGACTAGAACTCCAGCATGGTCTGCGCAAGAAGAACATCGAGGCGGCGCTGTCTTTTGCCGAGCAAAACTAGATAAAAGGTTAATGCTCAAGGATTTACAGTCTAGACTGGCCGCCTTCTAGGAGCCGATAAGAATGCCTCAACACTACATAGCCCCTTTTGACTTTCCCGACCATGAATACAATGAAAGGCTGATTCCTCGAAGTCATCGGTCAGTTTCTTCTCCCAACCCCTCGCCAGCAACTAGCGCCATCACGTGTGCAATCGCAACAGCAAGTCCACTTCTTGGCGGGAAAACGCTTGAAACTAAAGAACTTCGCACGCGCATTGTGGTGGCAGTAATACTCTGCGCCATGGCGGTTCCAATCCTTATTTTTGAAGATCTGTCCTTCAGCTCCGGATGGCAGGGATTGGCCGCGGCATTCTTCGCTGTCTTGTTCGTGGTTACAGCAGCTAGAAATCTTTGGTCAATACGCAGCTCGACATGGGGTGCGCGCCGGATACGTACCGCCGCAGAAAATGGATGGATAGAGTATTATCCCGCATTGCTCAGCGAGATCTGGCAGACCGGCGAATACGTCCCAGAATATGAACCCACCCAGTACTATTACAAAGCGAAAGTGCGCCTTTTCCTTCCCGATGGCACTATTCACGACATCATCAGCGATGAGTTTGCGTCTCTCACTTCTCCACGTGCCTTCCGCGAACAGGGCATCGGCGTGGTGCGTTTTCAAAGCAAGGCCATCTTTGAGCGCACCACGGGGTGGTACATTGCCGCTCACTTATCCACAAAGCCACTACGCTTTGCAAGCCTGCGTCATGGACTCAGCCGCGAGCAAGTAATAGCCGGTCTTAACGCCGCCGCATCCTCTGCTTCCTAGATGTCCTTAACGCTGCCTTCACCATCGATGAATTCCAGAGGCGAGGCCGGGAAGCTATCGCGGCGAGCCACCTCAGCGACAACCTCGGCCACAAGCTCCCGGGAAGTCGTCATATCGCTCGTGCGCTCAGCATCGCTATCGAGCACGGTGATGCCCTGAGAAGGCTCTTCCGTGAGTGCCGCGGGACCCAGAATAAGGTAATTGAGATCGGTCGAATTCAGCTTATTATCTACGGCCTTCTTGGACTCCACGTAGGCATACCACTTCTCGTCCGCGGGATCGGTGGTATTGGTCGTGGCACCCATGTAGGAAATCATGATGTAGGCCGGAGCGTTCTTACCGTCAACAGCTAGCTTCTCCAGACCCGCAATCGATGCGAGCGCGGCATCGCGGTCCACCGCCCAGGTTACGTCAGCGCCAGCGCGGCCACCGTTTCCGGCACCCCACACGACGACGTCATAGTCAGCCAAAAGCTCTACCCAGTCTTCAACAGAAAGCTCGGTGAGATCGCGCACCACTGCAGTGGCGCCGAGGGCTTCAACATCAGCGACCTGGTCGGGGTTACGGATAAGGGAATGGACGGTAAGATTGGCGTCGACAAGCTTGGGCGCCGCTAAAAGCCCAACCTTGCCATGGCCGCCGATGTACAGAACCTTCTTGCGTGCAGTTGTTGTCGTATCAGTCATGAGCGCCACCGTACGCGCTGTCTGATATCTCTGCAGGACCCCAGGACAGCTGGAAAAACCTACAGGCTACAATCTAGTCATGATCGCCATCATGACTGTTACCGGTGTCGATAACACCGGCATTATCTCCGCCGTGTCCACCGCCCTCGCAGAGCTTAACGTCAATATCGTTGATGTCTCCCAGACCCTCATGTCTGAGTACTTCACCATGATCTTGCGCGTCGAATTCGATGAGAACGAGGTCAGCATCCAGCAGCTCCAGGAACGGATGAACACCGTCGGTGAGTCCATCAAACAATCCATCCGCGTGCAGTCGGAAGCGCTGTTCACCGCAATGAACGAGATTTAGGGGCGATAACCAGTCATGCTTAACCGCTTCAATACCGCCAGCATTCTCGACACCATCGAGATGATCGAGAAATACCGTCTCGATATCCGCACCGTCACCATGGGCATTTCGCTGCTCGGCTGCACGCGCTCCACCATGGAAGCCACCGCTGAGGCTGTCTACGACCTCGTGACCACCCGCGCCGCACAGCTGGTTGAGGTGTGCGAGGGAATCGAGGCCGAGCTCGGCATCCCGATCGTCAACAAGCGCATCTCCGTCACCCCAATCGCGCTCATCGTGGCCGGCGTCGAAGGAAACCCCGTAGACGTCGCCCGCGCGCTCGACCGTGCGGCAGCCGCGACCGGCGTCGACTTCGTTGGCGGCTACTCCGCGCTCGTTGAAAAGGGCGCTACCACTGCTGAAAAGGCCCTGATCCGATCCATCCCGGAAGCCCTCGCAGAGACGAACCTCGTCTGCTCCTCGGTGAACATCGCTTCCTCCCGCGCCGGCATCAACATGAATGCCGCGGCCCAGATGGGACGCATCATCAAGGAAGCAGCCGAGCTGACCAAGGACCGCAGCGCTATCGGTTGCGCCAAGCTCGTGATCTTCTCCAACTCCGTGGGCGATAACCCCTTCATGGCCGGCGCTTTCCACGGTATTGAGGAGCCGGACTGCGTGGTTTCTGTTGGCGTATCCGGACCCGGTGTCGTCGATCGCGCGCTCGGCTCCCTTGAGGGAGCCACCCTCAATGAGGTCGCCGAGGAAGTCAAGAAGGCAGCCTTCAAGGTAACTCGCGCCGGCCAGCTCGTGGGTTCCATGGCTTCTCAGCGCCTCGGTGTCCCCTTTGGCATCATTGACCTCTCGCTTGCTCCCACCGCGGAACTGGGTGACTCCGTCGCACACATCCTGGAGCATATGGGGCTGGATCAGGTGGGCACGCACGGCACCACGGCAGCGCTCGCGTTGCTTAACGACGCCGTCAAGAAGGGCGGCATGATGGCCTGCTCCCGCGTGGGTGGTCTGTCCGGTTCCTTCATCCCGGTTTCTGAGGACAAGGGGATGATCGATGCGGTGCGCTCTGGCGCTATCTCCATTGACAAGCTGGAGGCCATGACCTCGATCTGCTCTGTGGGCTTGGACATGATCGCCATTCCGGGCGATACCTCTGCGGAGACCATCGCCGGTATGATCGCGGACGAAGCCGCCATTGGCGTGATGAACCATAAGACAACCGCCGTGCGCGTCATCCCTGCTCCAGGTACCAAGGCTGGCGACGAGGTCAACTTCGGCGGCCTTCTGGGCTACGCCCCGGTCATCCCGGTTAATGAAGTGGGCAACTCCACCTTCATCAAACGCGGTGGCTTCATCCCGGCGCCGGTGCACGGTTTCCGCAACTAAGGAGAACACCACACGGAGCAATGCGCACCGAGCACTTGACCCTCACACAATGTGAGGGTTTAGCGTTATCCTATGAAGATATCGGACGTCGCCGCGGTCGCTGGTTGCTCAGTGCGCTCCGTGCGCCATTTGCACGAAACGGGCGCGGTTCCTGAACCCGCACGCACCAGCGGAAACTATCGCGACTATTCTGTCTCTGACCTGGCTTCGGTGCTGCGAGCGCGTGTGCTTATCGACGCCGGCGTTCCCGTCGCTGATGTCTCATCTCCTGATGCGGTCGAGCGCTCGTTTAACATGCTGGATGAGCGCATTGCTCGGCTGCAACAGCAGCGAGAACGTTTGCGTGCCCTTTCTCAAGCCCCCAAAGGGACACCAGAGGATATCCGTGACTCCCTCAGCCAGGTCATCGAGGATCCGGCAATGCTTCAACTCGAACTGGATTCCTGGGATCTCATTGCACTTACCGGAGTCGCTACATCAGCCACCTGGAAACAGCTACGACAGAACCTCGCCGACGACCATTGCCTTGCAGCTCTCCGCGAGGCTGAAATGTTGTGGCGAGAGCTTGGCTCGCTGTCTCCGCATGATTGTGAGGTCGCGCGTATCATCGAGGAGATGCGCTACCTGGGGGAACACGGGTTAATGCGAGGAATCTATCCCACCTTGCGACCTGGTAACGCTCCGCTGACCGTGGCTGATGCTCCGACTACTGGTGCGCAAGGTGTAGCGCTCAAAGCTCTGGTAGGTGGCTCAGGTGGCTAGTATCTGGCGATTTGTGGAGAAACATCCTGGATTTCGCCTAGCCAAATATGAATTGGGCCTCTACCACGATCTGTGGCGCTGGATGCGGGGCCAGACGTTGGTCCCCGCCGGAGCGGTGGCACTTCCCCACCCTCCGGGCAGGCTACAGATGCTCGGCTTCGTCACTGCGGTGCTGGTGGTTGAAATGGTGGCCGTTCACTTTCTACTCCCTGTGGGCGTTCTACGAATTCTGGCGTTGCTGCTGTCGCTGTGGGCCATCATCTTTGTGTGGGGCTTGATCGCTGCTGAACGTATTCGACCTAGCTATGTCACCAACGAACTCACGGTTTTGCGGCGCGGAAAAACTGTCTTCGTTAAGGTACCGATGGTTCTTGTCCGTAGCAGGCGGGCAGACCGTACATTCGAATCAGCGGTTGTTATAAACAAAGGTGAACTCACGGTCGGTGGCCCAGCTGGAACCGATACCATGCTTGACCTCAGTGAACCCGTCCAGGCATCACCGGACCGCTACCCATGGCAGCGCGCTCACCCAAAGGAGGTAACGAAGGTGCGCTTTTATGGTGCTATTTCTTGCTAATTACTGGCGTTGCGAAGTTCTTCTTCAATCTCCGCAATCATCGGCAACACGAGATCCGCACGTTCAGCGTCAATTCCCCACTTCTCCGGTTCACTGCGGACCATGTCAGCTGTGGCCGTAAGAAAGTGGGCGAAATTTTCGACTACGGCACGGTTATTGTTGCGAATGCCTTCGGTGAGCACGGTAGTGCTCAGCCGTTCGGTCCAAATTTCGAGGATATGCGGCGAGGTACTCTTGGCAATCGTAGTGCAGGCCGCACGCGCTAAGCGGATGCTCTCATCGTCATGCCACACTCCTCCGGGCGCGCGAAGGCGGCACGAGATGATCGCCGCACCTTCGACAGCCGGGATCATTCCTATGCGAACACAGGTTTCTACGTAGTCAGCGCCGTAGCCGACGGCCATGATAGGACCAATGTCTTTGACGATGCCGCGTGTGTCCTCCTCTGTGACATACCACGCGCGGAAGGTGAGGTAGTCCTCGTAGTGGAAGTGGCCTGCTTCCGCGAGCACATTCAGCAACTGAGCGGACAAAGCCTTGGTCCACACCTTGCCTGTACGCAGGTAACCGGTGAGGCGCTCCCGAATCTGGCCGAGATGGCTGTCCCACTGGCCTGACTCAATGCCTTCTTTCAATTCGGTATAGGCCCAGTCCACTCGTACTTCAGGGCGCTTGCTCACCAATCCGGTGAGCAAAGGTTCGATGACGGAATCTAGGGTCGCGGCGGTGCTCATGGTCTCTTCCTCTCCAGCGGCGGCGCGAAGGGGTCTTACCACTTCTAGACCCTGTGCGTGGGAAGCGGAAGGACCCAAGAGAAGAGTCTTGAGCGGTGTGGTTGTGAGCCCGAGTCTAGCGCAGGAAGCAGAATCAGGACAGAGCTATATTTGGGAAATAGTCTTTAGGCTAGCTCCACGATTTCCATGTACTCGTCGTTCCACAAATCCTCATCGCCGTCCGGCATGATGATGACGCGTTCCGGGTTGAGCGCCTTGACCGCACCCGGGTCGTGGGTAACCAAGACCACGGCGCCGGTGTAGGTGCCTAGGGCATCGAGCACCTGCTCGCGGGACTGTGGGTCGAGGTTGTTTGTAGGCTCGTCGAGAAGCAGCACGTTGGCACGCGAGGACACCAGCGTTGCCAGCGACAGTCGGGTTTTCTCACCACCGGAGAGCGTTCCGGCGGGTTGCTCCAACTTGTCACCGGAGAACATGAAGGCACCCAGCAGTCCACGCAAATCCTGTTGGCCAGCATCAGGACAGGCCTCGATGGTATTTTCCCACACGGTCTTGTCTGGGTCGATGTTGTCATGCTCCTGCGCAAAGTAGCCGATGCGCAGGCCGTGGCCGGAGACGATGCCGCCCTCGCCATCGGTGCGCTCCACGCCCGCCAGAAGCTTAAGCAGAGTCGTCTTGCCGGCACCGTTATAGCCCAGCACAACCACGCGGGAGCCCTTGTCGATGGCCAAATCGACGCCGGCAAAAACCTCCAGCGAACCGTACATCTTGGTCAGGCCCTTGGCGTTCATCGGAGTCTTGCCGCAGGGAGCTGGTTCCGGGAACTTAATGTGGGCTACCTTATCGGCCACGCGAACATCATCCAGCTCGTTCATCATGCGCTCAGCACGGTGCAGCATCTGCTTGGCGGCGGCGGCCTTCGTGGCCTTCGCTCCCAACTTGGCGGCTTGCTTGTGTAGTGCTGCGGCTTTCTTCTCCGCGTTGGCGCGCTCGCGGCGGCGGCGTGCCTCATCGGTGGCGCGAGCATCAAGGTACTTCTTAAAGCCCATGTTGTAGACGTCTGCTTCGGCGCGCACGGCATCAAGGAACCAGACCTTGTTGCAGACGGCTTCCAGCAGGTCGACGTCGTGGGAAATCATCACGAGGCCACCCTCGTGCTTGGATAAGAAGCCGCGCAACCACGTAATCGAATCCGCGTCGAGGTGGTTCGTGGGCTCGTCGAGAAGCAGCGTGGTCTGGGACTTGCCTGACCCAGCCGAAGCTGCGAAGAGAATCTGCGCCAGCTCCACTCGGCGGCGCTGACCGCCGGACAGCGTCTTAAGCTGCTGGTCGAGCACGCGCTGCGGCAGGCCCAAGTTGTCGCAGATCTGGGCGCACTCGGAGTCTGCCTCGTAGCCACCTAACGTGTGGTACTCCTCCTCGAGGCGGGAGAACTTACGAATGGCCTTGTCGCGGAACCTATCGTCCGTGGCGGTTTCCATCAGCTCTTGCTGCTTGGCCATGCGGCGCTTGATCTCATCTAAGCCGCGAGCGGAGAGCACGCGCTCACGAGCGGTCTGCTCGATATTGCCCTCACGGGAATCCTGCGGCAGGTAACCAATAGGACCAGAGCGTGTCACCGAGCCGCCATAGGGCTCGGTCTCCCCCGCCAGGATGCGCATCGTCGTCGTCTTGCCCGCGCCATTGCGCCCGACCAAGCCGATACGATCCCCCGGTTGCACTCGAAGGTGCTGGCCGGGGGCGTCGAGAAGCGTGCGTGCGCCCACGCGCACCTCGAAATCATTGGTCACAATCACGTCGAAACAGTCTAGCAACCAGGGCAGTTAAACCCGAACTGCACGGCGCCCAGGCACAGCATCGCTTGCGAACCACCACTGACGAATAGATCCCCAGACCTCGATCCCGCAACCTCCTGTTCGCCTCTACTGAGTGAGCCAGTGCTTGGCGACGCCCACCTGTGTCTTTCGGGATCGAGGTCTGGGGCTTTGCTTTTGGTTGAGGAGACCGCGTTGACAGTGGCGAGGGATGCTCACATATACGCAGAACACCGCCGGTTCGTGTGGACACAAGGAGAATGTGCACTCTCGAACCGGCGGTGGGACTAGCCGCGACGTCTCGCAGACTCTATACGGCGAAGCCGAGGGCCTGGAGCATCTCGCGGCCCTCCTCAGTAATCATGTTCGGGCCCCACGGTGGCATCCAGACCCAGTTGAGCTGGACTGCCTCGGCGAGCTTGTTGCCCACGATGACATCCTCGATCTGCTCGCCGATGACATCAGTGAGCGGACAAGCCGGGGAGGTCAGAGTCATGTTAATGACGCAGGTGTTCTTGCCGTCGATCTCGTCGAGCCAGACGTCATAAACCAAACCCAGATCAACGATGTTGATGCCAAGCTCCGGGTCGATGACATCGCGAAGATACTCGGTGATATCGAAGACCTTGGAAATCTGCTCTTCGGTTTGTTCAGGCTTGACAGCAGCGCCATCAAAGGAAGCATTCTGATCCTGGTAAGGATCAGTGCTGCCACCAGTGGTTTCAGTGTTATCAGCCATCTACTTCTCCAATTCATTCAGCGCTTCGACGGTGGCGGCTTGGAAAGCTTTCCAACCGAGGAGAGCGCACTTTACACGGGCTGGGAACTTAGCCACGCCGGCGAAGGCGATGCCATCCCCAATAATCTCGTCATCACCCTCAACCTCCCCGCGGGAGGTCACCATCCTCTCGAACTCGGCTAGCTTGGCGTTCGCCTCCTCGAGGGGAATGCCGACGATTTCCTCTGCCATGACAGAAGTCGAAGCCTGCGAGATGGAGCATCCCTCGGCGTCGTAGGACACGTCCTCGACGGTGGAACCATCAGGAGACAACTTCACGCGCAGGGTGAGCTCATCGCCGCAGGAAGGGTTGACGTGGTGAACCTCTGCTTGGCCTTCGCGCAGGCCAGAGAATTTCGGGTTCTTGTAGTGGTCGAGGATGACGTCCTGGTACATGGAATCTAGGTTCATGCGCTCACTCCAAAGAAGGTGCGGGCAGCCCGCACTGCCTCTATGAGGGCGTCGACCTCGTCCTCAGTGTTGTACAGGTAAAAGCTAGCGCGTGCGGTCGAATTAGCCTGGCACGCGCGGTGCAGCGGCCACGCACAATGGTGGCCGGTGCGGATGGACACACCATGGGAATCAAGAACCTGGCCCAAATCATGTGGGTGGATCCCATCGACAATGAAGGAGACCGCTCCCCCACGATCCTCGGTGTTCTCAGGCCCGATGATGCGCACGCCGGGGATCTCAGCAAGCTTCTCCAAGGCCAATGCAGTGAGTTTTTGCTCATGAGCGTGGATGGCGTCCATGCCCACCTCGCTCAAGAACTTCACTGCTGCACCAAGGCCCACAACCTGGCTGGTCATCTGGGTACCAGCCTCAAAGCGGGTGGGTGGCTCGGCGAACGTCGAACCCTCCATCTTGACTACCTCGATCATGGAGCCGCCAGTGAGGAAAGGCGGCAGCTGCGCCAACAGCTGTTGCTTGCCGTAGAGAACGCCCACGCCGGTCGGCCCACACATCTTGTGCCCAGAGAACGCGGCGAAATCGACGTCGAGTTCGTGGAAATCCACGGGCATGTGGGGCACCGACTGGCAGGCGTCGAGGACGACCATGGCGCCCACGGCACGAGCACGACGCACCAACTCTGCGACGGGCGCCACGGCCCCGGTCACGTTGGATTGGTGGGTAAAAGCCACGACCTTGACAGAGTCATCGAGCTCGAGCGAATCGAGATCAATGCGGCCGTCCTCAGTCATGGAGTACCACTTCAGCGTCGCGCCGGTGCGCTGGCACAGCTCTTGCCACGGCACCAAGTTCGCGTGGTGCTCCAGTTCGGTGACCACGACGGTATCGCCCTCACCAACATAAAGCTCGCCCGCGCGCTCGTCACTGAGCACATAGGCAACTTCATTCAACGCCTCCGTGGCGTTCTTGGTGAAGGAAATCTCATCGCGATCAGCTCCAACGAAGGCGGCAATGGCCTGGCGAGCGGACTCATAGGCGTCATCAGCCTCCTCCGCCAGCTGGTAAGAGCCACGGTGTACCGGCGCGTTGGTGCCGAGCACGAACTCCTCCTCGGCCTTCCATACCGGCAGGGGACGTTGCGAGGTCGCTCCCGAATCCAGGTACACCAGTGGTTTACCGTCGCGCACGGTGCGCGAGAGGATAGGGAATTGTTCCCGAATCGCAGTAACGTCTAGTTCAGGCATAGGTCCTTGTGCTCGGTTCTTCTTCTCTAGCGTGTCGTGGTGTGGTCGTGATCGGCGCTACTGCCTACTTGAGGAACTGCTCGTAGCCGTCTGCCTCAAGCTGGTCAGCCAGTTCAGCGCCGCCGGTCTTGATGATCTGTCCGTCGGCGAAGACGTGGACAAAGTCCGGGACAACGTAGTTGAGGATGCGCTTGTAGTGCGTGATGAGGAGGATGCCACCCTTGGTCTCCTCCTGGTAGCTGTTGATGCCATCGGAAACGACGCGCAGGGCGTCGACGTCCAGGCCGGAGTCGGTCTCATCCATGACGGCGAACTTCGGCTTGAGGATATCCAGCTGCATAACCTCGTGGCGCTTCTTCTCACCACCGGAGAAGCCCTCGTTCACGGAGCGGTGTGCAAAGGACTTATCGATGGCCAGCTTCTCACGAGCCTCAGTGAGCTCCTTGTTCCACTCACGCAGCTTCGGAGCCTCACCGCGGATAGCGGTCACGGCGGAACGCATGAACTGCGACATCTTCACGCCCGGCACCTCAGTCGGGTACTGCATAGCCAGGAAGAGACCAGCGCGGGCGCGCTCATCGACTTCCATCTCGAGGATATTCTCGCCGTCGAGGAGCACCTCACCCTCGGTCACCTCGTACTTGGGGTGACCAGCGATAACGTAGGACAGAGTGGACTTGCCGGAGCCGTTCGGACCCATGACAGCGTGGGTCTCACCGGAATTGATGGTGAGGTTTACGCCCTTGAGGATCGGCGTGGGCTCACCGTCCTCCTCATGTGGGAGCACCTGCGCGTGGAGATTCTTGATTTCCAGGGTAGACATTGAGTTGGTACCTGCTTTCGGAAAGATTTAAGCGTTGATCTTGGCGAGCTCGTCGACGACGCGGGATTCCAGATCCTCGCGCAGGGACTCGACCGGGATGCGGGAAATGACTTCAGAGAAGAAGCCGCGGATGATGAGGCGACGTGCCTCGGCGGCAGGGATACCGCGGGACATGAGGTAGAACAGCTCGAGGTCGTCGAAGCGGCCCACCGTTGCGGCGTGGCCAGCACCGACGATCTCACCGGTCTGGATCTCCAGGTTCGGGATGGCATCAGCGCGCGCACCCTCGGTGAGGATCAGGTTGTTGTTCGTCTCATAGGTGTCCGTGTTGTTCGCATTCTTGCGGATGAGCACGTCACCGACCCAGCAGGTGCGGGCCTCCGGGGTACGGGAAGCAGAGCCGGCTTCGGCCTTCTGCGCAGCCGTAGCTCCCTGTAGAGCGCCCTTGTAGAAGACGCGGGAGCGGCAGTTTGGCACGTCGTGGTCCACCAGCAGGCGGTTCTCAAAGTACTGGCCGGCATCAGCAAAGTAGACACCGAGCAGCTCGGCATCGCCACCGGGGCCATCGAAAATTACGCGTGGAACGAGGCGCACGATCTCGCCGCCAAAGATAGCGGTGTTGTGGCGCAGTACGGCGTCGCGGCCCACCTTCGCAATCTGGTGGGACAGGTGCACTGCGTCGTCCTCCCAGTCAGCGTCGACGACGACGGTGACCTGGGAGCCGTCGCCCAGCACGAACTCCACGTTGTCTGCGTGAGTGCCGGAACCGACGTACTTAAGAACGATGGTGACCTCCGCGTGATTGCCCACGTGAATGGAGGTCGCGCCAAAGGACGTCACGCCCTCACCTGCGCCGGTGATGGTGATCTCCACCGGCTTGTCGGGACGTGCATCAGCGGCAACACTGACAATCTGGGCCTCCGGCATGGAGCACCACGCCTGAGCTGCAACGCGGTCAGCAGGTGCGCCAGCGGTTCCCAGGCGGTCGTCGTCAGGCGCAACCGTCTCAGAGGTCACGCCTTCCGGAGCCACCACGTCGATCTGCTGCGCCGTAGCCGGTGCGAACTCACCATTATGCAGGCCACGCAGGTTACGCAAGGAAATGAAACGCCAGACCTCATCGCGGCCGTGCGGCACTGGGAAGTCCTCTACGTTGAAGGACGTGAATTGGTCTCCCTTAGTGACGTCAGCAGGATTAAATTCATTGGAAGCTACCACTTAGCCCACCGATCCTTCCATCTGCAGCTCGATAAGACGGTTGAGCTCCAGCGCGTATTCCATCGGGAGCTCCTTAGCAATCGGCTCGACGAAGCCGCGCACAATCATCGCCATGGCCTCTTCCTCAGCGATACCGCGGGACATGAGGTAGAACAGCTGCTCCTCAGAAACCTGGGAGACCGTTGCCTCGTGGCCAAGGGTGACGTGATCATTACGGATGTCATTGTACGGATACGTATCCGACCTCGAGTCATTGTCCACAAGCAAGGCATCACACTCAACGTTGGCAGCGGAGTTCGTAGCGTTAGCGTTGACCTGCACCAAGCCGCGGTAGGCCGCGCGGCCGCCGTTGCGGGCCACGGACTTCGAGACGATGTTGGAGGACGTGTTCGGCGCCATGTGGATCATCTTGGAGCCGGTGTCCTGGACCTGGTTATCGCCAGCAAAGGCCAGGGAGAGGACCTCACCCTTGGCGTGCTCGCCGGTCAGCCAGCAGGACGGGTACTTCATGGTCACCTTGGAGCCGATGTTGCCATCGACCCATTCCATGGTGCCGCCCTCCTCGACCTTGGCGCGCTGAGTCACCAGGTTGTAGACGTTGGTGGACCAGTTCTGAATGGTGGTGTAGCGGCAGCGGCCGCCCTTCTTCACGACGATCTCGATAACACCGGTGTGCAGCGAATCCGAGTTGTAGATCGGCGCGGTACAGCCCTCGATGTAGTGAACGTAGGCGCCCTCTTCCACGATGATGAGGGTGCGCTCGAACTGGCCCATGTTCTCGGTGTTAATGCGGAAGTAGGCCTGCAGCGGGATATCCACGTGGACGCCCTTCGGGACGTACACGAAGGAACCACCGGACCAGCACGCGTTATTCAGCGCGGAGAACTTGTTGTCGCCGGCCGGAATAACAGTGCCGAAGTATTCCTGGAGGATCTCCGGGTATTCGCGCACTGCGGTGTCGGTATCAACGAAGATAACGCCTTGGGCCTCAAGGTCCTCACGGATCTTGTGGTAAACCACCTCGGACTCATATTGCGCGGCAACACCAGAGACAAGTCGCTTCTTTTCGGCGTCCGGAATACCTAGCTTGTCGTAGGTTTCCTTAATGTCATCCGGCAGGTCATCCCAGGTCTGGGCCTGCTTCTCGGTGGAGCGGACAAAGTACTTAATGTTGTCGAAGTCGATTCCGGAAAGATCCGGGCCCCACGTCGGAACCGGCTTCTTGTTGAATACACGCAGCGCCTTAAGGCGGGACTCGAGCATCCATTCCGGCTCGTTCTTCTTCTTCGAGATATCGCGGACGACATCCTCGCTCAAACCGCGGTGTGCAGCCTGGCCGGCTTCGTCGGAATCACGCCAGCCGTACTCATAGCCACCGATGGAAGAGATGATCTCGTCATCGCTCATCTTGGTCTCAAGCCCTGGTGCTGGTTGTGCCTGTGTCAAAGCCCGCTCCTTTCTAGTTCGATTAGTTTTCTTCCCGCTCCGCCGAAGCTGGTGGAACGGGAGTTAAGGGGATATTCGTGGTGCAGATTCCATGGCCATCCGCGATGGAGGCTAAGGGCTGCACATGTTTGCCTAATAGCGCGGAGAAGACTTCCTGTTCAGCTTCACACAACTCCGGGTGCTCGGTGGCCACGTGGGCAACCGGGCAGTGGTGCTGGCAAATCTGTACTCCGTTGCCCACCGACGTCACCGTGGCCGCGTAGCCATGCGCATCGAGCACCTCAGCTAGCTGACGAGCCACCTCCGGAACAGATTCCTCATCCTGTACCAAAGGTGTCACGTCCTCTACGAGGCGTTCGAATCGCGCCTTGGCAAAGCGGCGGACTGCTTCCGGACCACCCGCTTCTCGCAGCGCTGTGAGTGCTTCCGCCGCCAACTGGTCATAGGCGTGACCAAATTGGGCGCGCCCTTGATCCGTAAGGCGGAAATGCTTGGCGGGGCGACCGCGGCCTACTGTTTGCCCGGGACGGGCTGGCGGGCGGCGGTGCACCACCTCGGTGAGTCCTTCCTCCACCAGAATGTCTAAGTGCCGACGGATGCCGGCCGCAGAGAGACCGAGACGTTCACCCAAATACGACGCCGTTACCGGACCGTCCTTGAGAAGCAACAGCATGACGTGTCGGCGGGTATCGCCCTCTGTAGAGCGAGTTTCCCTTGGCAACTCCTTCGTCACGGTGTACACCTCCTTGAATGAAACACTCTCCCTTTAGACAACACTAGTGTTCCTTAATTCATTCCCGATTTCCACTCTTTCATTCGTGTCGCGGGCACCTAGTCGCTTCTCCCCACCGAGCGACTAAGGTAAACAGGCATGAATATGGAGCGCGGCTACACCCAATCGGGGCGATTGCACCGAGTCATCTGGGGTGTGCGCGATGAACTCCCCCGCATGGGAGTCCCGGGATCCCGCTCTGCGCTCCTTCACCAGGATTTTCCCGACTCCCCCGAAGATGCAGATCACGCCGCGCTTGGCGACGTTCACCGCCGCACCATAGCCCAGCTGCGCACACTTTTTAGCCTGAGATGGCTCGGAACCATTGGAGCCTTACTCATTGCGCTTGGCGGCCTAGGTGCCGGTGCCCTGCCCGTCGTGGGTAACCCTTATGAGTCATTGCCCTTTGGCTCGCTCATGACGCGAATGCTGCAATCAGCATCCGCCCTTGTCTTCATTGGTGTCGGATTCATGGTGACGGCCTGGGTATGCATGGCCCCGTTGGTGGGTGCACCGCTGCGCTTGGGCAAGAACTCGGCGAGCGCAAGTACAGGCTCAACACCTAGCGCAGATCCGCGGTTTAGCCACTCCCCGCGAGTAGTCACGCAAAGTCAGATGTGGCGAACATGGTTGGGATGGGTTCTCCCCTTGCTCGTCACCGCGCCGCTGTTTACCCAAGACATCTACTCTTATCTCGCCAACGGCTCCATCGTGCTTCAAGGGCTCGATCCCTATTCCGCGGGCCCCGTGGAACTTTTGGGCGCAGATAATGATCTTGCCCGGTCCGTCCCCTTCATTTGGGCAAACTCCCCTTCCCCCTACGGCCCCGTAGCCTTGGGCTTGGCAGCTGTCGTGAGCTGGCTGACCAACGATTCCATCATTTGGGGTGTGGTGCTGCACCGCGTGTTTTCTCTTTTCGGCATCATCGCTGCCGGCTGGGCCAGTGCACGGCTTGCTACCCGATGCCGTGTATCCCCCGAGGCGGCGCTGTGGCTGGGCATCCTTAACCCCTTGACCATCCTTCACCTCGTCGGCGGAATCCACAATGAATCCTTCATGTTGGGGTTGGCTCTCGTCGGTGTAGAGCTGGGCCTGCGGGCGGTCAATGACGAGCACAACGCCCGATGGCGAGTGTCGGGGTTGTTTCTAGCCTCGGGTGTCCTTATTTCTTGCGCGGGCATGGTCAAGGTCACCGGCTTCATTGGCCTAGGCTTTGTTGGCATGGCGGCGGCTCGCGGGCTCGTCGACAAGCTCGGCATCCCCCCAGTGCGGGCGGTGCTTGGCGCTGGCGTGACCCAATTGCTGGTGCTCGCAGCGTCCATCGCCGCTGTCACTGTCATTACGGGGATCGACATAGGTTGGATTTTCGGTCAGGGCGGCGCAGCAACTATCCGTTCCTGGCTGTCTGCGACAACCTCCGTGGGTGTCGGCGCCGGCTCCCTGGGGATGCTGCTAGGTTTAGGCGATCACACCGAAGCCATCCTCAGCGTCACCCGTACCGTGGGCGTCATTATCGCCGCCGGTTTCATGATCCGCATGCTGTTTGCCACCTACCGCGGCGCAATCCACCCAGTGGGTGGTCTGGGAGTGTCCACCTTTGTGCTCGTGGTGTTTTTCCCCGTTGTCCAACCCTGGTACATCCTGTGGGCCGTGTTGCCGCTCGCCGCGTGGGCTAACCGCCGCTTTTTCCGCTTGGCCGTCATGATCTATTCCGGGTTGATGAGCTTCATCGTCCTGCCCCGCGGACTCGGGCTTCCTCCCGGGACGGTATTCATCATCTACCTCGCCGCCCTGGTGACCTTCCTCGCGCTCGCCGCTGCGGGGTGGGTTGTATTGCGACGCTCAGGCGTCCGTGTCCTAGACTAAGGCTCCGTGACTACATCAGCTCTTGTATTGGATAACGTCATTAAGACCTATGGCGACGTCAACGCAGTTAACGGGCTGAGTTTCCGCGCCAAACATGGCGAGATCCTGTGTTTGCTGGGCCCTAACGGTGCCGGAAAGACAACCACCATCGAGATGTGTGAAGGCTTCAAAAAGCCCACTTCTGGCCACATTGAAGTCTTAGGCCTTGACCCCGCTCGCAACCCTGATGCAGTGCGCTCCCGCATCGGCATCATGCTCCAAGGCGGGGGCTCCTACTCCGGCATCAAGGTCAAGGAGATGCTGAAACTCAGCGCCTCCTATAACGAAAATCCTTTGGACCCGGAGTGGCTTCTGGATACCCTCGGGCTGCGCGGGGTGGAAAAGAATAGCTACCGCCGTTTGTCCGGTGGGCAACAACAACGTCTCTCTCTCGCTCTGGCCATCATTGGTCGCCCCGAATTGGTCTTCCTCGATGAGCCCACCGCAGGCATGGATGCCCAATCGCGTCTTGCCGTCTGGGACCTTATCCGCTCTTTGCGGGCCGACGGCGTCACCGTCATCTTGACTACTCATCTCATGGACGAGGCGGAAGCGCTCAGCGACCATGTCGTCATCATCGACCACGGCCGGCTCGTAGCCAGCGGCACCGCAGCTTCCCTCACGGAGACAACCGACATCCCGCAGCTGAACTTTGATACCGCAACCCCGGTGGATCTGGAGGCCTTGCGTGAGGTCGGGATCTCCGCCGAGGCCCTTCGCCCCTTGCACTACCGACTCACCTCTACGGTCAGCCCAGCCGTTATCGCGGATCTCGCCACGGGTTTGGCCGCGCAAAACGTTGTCCTCCGCAACCTGCATACCTCGCACCGCAACCTCGAAGAGGTCTTCTTGGACCTCACCGGTCGCGAGATGCGCAGCTAGAACCGCTGCTGATTTCCTCTACTGTTTTTCACCACTTTCTTTGATCAAGGAGACGCTCCATGAGCACCTTCGCACCCGGCACTTTTAGCCCGCACCCGCAGCGCGTCGGCGTAGCGGCCATGGCGCGTGCCCAAGGGGCTATCGAATCCAAACTGATGCTGCGGCACGGCGAGCAACAGTTGCTGAGCATCATTATCCCGCTCGCTATCCTGATCGGCGCCGCGAAGCTGAAGGACACTACCGGGCATGGTGTGGATGAGGTTTTCCCCATGGTGCTGGCCGTTGCAGCGACCTCCTCCGGTTTCACAGGTCAGGCCATCTCCTTGGCCTTCGACCGTCGCTATGGTGCACTGAAGCGCACCGGCGCATCGGGCGTTCCTGCCTGGGCCATCGTGGTGGGAAAGATTCTCGGCGTGCTCTCCATGGTGGTGCTCCAGGTCCTTGTGCTCGGCACCGTCGCAGCTATCCTCGGCTTGCGAGTTTCTGCTGGGGGCGCTGCCATCGGCGTGCTGACCTTGGCGTTAGGAGTGGCCACGTTTACAGCCTTGGGACTGCTGCTGGGCGGAACCTTTAGCTCTGAGGTAGTCCTGGCAGTGGCCAACCTGATTTGGTTTCTCCTTCTCGGGGCCGTCGGGTGGGCGATGTTTTCCCAGGGTCTCGGCGACAACGGGGTGCTCACGCTGGTGCCCACGGTGGCCATGGCTGCTGGTCTGGATACCGCCCTCAACGGTTCTTTCCCGGGCATTGAGCTCGTGGTCCTCGTGGTGTGGGCAGCAGTGGCGTCGTTTGCCGCGGTGCGTTGGTTCCGCTTCGAGGGCTAAAAGTGATTCTTCTCCCTTGCGTGGTGTGACCCACCCGTCGATATTGGTTCCGGGGCAGGGCCGAGCGGTAGGCTGAATAGCCGTGAGTACCGCAAATGTTTCTTCTCTACGTCCCCTCGCGCCTGCCGGCGTGGCCTCTGGCCCGTCGCTGAAGATGCAGCGCACTATCGCCCTCATCCTTCTGTTCTGTCAGGGCGGCATTACGGTATCGGGCTCCATTGTGCGCGTCACCGGCTCCGGCCTTGGTTGCGTTACCTGGCCCAACTGCCACCCCGGTTCCTTGGTGCCCATTGAGGGTGCGGCCCCCATGCTCCACCAAGCCATTGAGTTTGGAAACCGCCTGCTGACCTTCGTTGTCGCGGCGGCTGCCATCGCCAGCATCGTGGTCGTTCACAAGGCGCAGCGCCGCAAGGAGCTCAAGGTCTATGCCTGGGCGGGGCTCGCCGGCATCGTGGTGCAGGCACTCATTGGCGCTCTGTCAGTCGTGCTGAAGCTTTCTTGGTGGAGTGTGGCTGTGCATTTCCTCCCGTCGATGGTCTTGGTGTGGATCGCGGCCATGCTGTTCTCCCGCATTAATGAACCCGATGACGGCACTCCCACTCGCCTCTTCCCCGCCGCGGTGCGCACCCTCGCGGTGGTGGCCACTGTGGCCCTGTCCATCGTTCTGCTGACGGGCACCTTTGTCACTGGCTCGGGTACCCACTCCGGTGATGCCGGTGTGGGCATGGAGGGCCGCCTCGGCGTGGACACCTATGGCATGGCCATCATTCACGCGGTCTGCATGTACGTCTACTTAGCGCTGACGCTCATCGTGGTCTTCCTCTTGCACCGCACCGGCGCTCCCAAGGTGGCGAAGAAGGCCGGCTGGGTGCTCATTGCCTGCATCGTCATACAGTGGGCTATCGGTGTCACTCAGTTCTACCTCCACATCCCCCGCTGGACCGTCCCCTTCCACGTGGGCATGTCCTCAGTGGTCACGGCCTTCACCGCCTTGCTGTGGGCGCATGGCTTGCGCCGCGTCGGCAACGAGGATGGCACAACTGCCAGCACCTCCCAGCGCGGTGGCGAGAACGTCCCCGCCGCCCACAGCTAAGCAGAGCCAACGGAGCCGGTAAAACAGGTACTCGAAGCGCCGCCGTTCTCATCAGGAAGTGAGGATGGCGGCGCTTTTTGCTGCGCGGAGCCCTCGGCTTCGTTTAGCCTAGACACCATGCATGCTATTCAGGTGACCACGACCGGAGGGCCCGAGGTCCTCACCTACGCCGAGGTAGAATCCCCCACGCCGACGAAGGAGCAGCTGCTTGTCGACGTCTCCGTGGCCGGTGTCAACTACATCGACACCTACTACCGCGAAGGCATCTACAACGCCTCCGTGCCGTTCATCATCGGACTCGAGGGAACCGGACGCGTTGTGCACGACCCCCAGGGGGAAATCGCCCCGGGCACGATGGTGGCCTGGGATCACGCTTTCGGCTCCTATGCGGAGCAAGTCTGCGTGCCGCGCGACCGCGTGGTGGCCGTCCCCGACGAGATTCCTTCCGCCGTCGCAGGTTCCATGCTCCTCCAGGGCATGACGGCGCACTACCTCACCCACGGTGTCTATCAGCTGGGGGAAGGTGCGTCCTGCCTCATTACCGCCGGTGCGGGCGGCGTGGGCTTAATCCTCACCCAGATGGCCAAGGCCCTGGGCGCCACCGTCTATTCCGTGGTTTCCACCGATGAGAAGGAAGAGCTGGCCTACGGCGCGGGTGCAGACCACGTGTTCCGCTACAGCAGTGGCTTGGCAGAGCAGGTACGTCGTCACAATGGCGGGCGCGGCGTCGACGTGGTCTACGATGGCGTCGGCAAAGCCACCTTCGGTGAATCCCTTGAGGTTGTGCGGCCGCGCGGCACGGTAGCGCTCTTCGGCGCCGCGTCGGGCCCCGTCCCGCCGATGGACCCGCAGCTGCTGAACAAGCACGGCTCCATCTTCCTCACCCGCCCCTCGCTCGGTGCTTGGACCTCCCAGGAAGGCGAGTTCCAGATGCGCGCCCAGGCAGTGGTGCAGGCGGTCATCGATGGCGACCTCGACTTCCGCATCTCGGCGGAATATCCGCTCGCCGAAGCCGCTCAGGCCCACCGCGACCTCCAAGAGCGCAAAACCACCGGCTCCATCGTTCTGCGCGTAAGAGAAGACTAGTCCAAGGAGTAGCTCCCTGGACTAGTTCGAGATAATTGGAGGTTCGCTGATCTGGTTGGCAGGCCGCCTCGTTAGAAGAGGGCGGCCGACCAGCCCAGCATGCGACCGATGGGTTCCCAGCCCACGACGGCGTCGATAGACAGCCCAATGAAGAGGACTGAGAGATAGTTATTGGAGTAGATGAATAGGCGCATGGGCTTGACCTTTGCGCCCTTCTTCACACCTTGGTGGAGGCGGATTGCCATCCATAAGAAGACCGCACCGGAGGCCACCGCGGCCACCAAGTAGATCCAGGAGGCTGCCGGGATAATAAGGAAGGTCACGATAACCGTGCCGATGGTGTACCACACAATCTGGCGGGTAACTTCCACCTCCCCGGCAACGACGGGCAGCATCGGCACCCCGGCCTTGCGGTAGTCCTCCTTGTATTTCATCGCCAGCGCCCACGTATGAGGCGGGGTCCAGAAGAAGATGATGAGGAACAAGACTACGGCTTGCCACCAACGGTCAGGCTCCCCCGCCGGTGCGTTATCCCGGATCACCGCCCAGCCCACCATGGCGGGCATACAGCCTGCTAGGCCACCCCAGACAATGTTCTGGGAGTTTCGCATCTTAAGGAACTTCGTGTAGACGATGACATAGAAGAAGTTAGTCAGCAGCACGAAAAACGCCGCCAGCCAGGAATGCGCCAGCACGCCCAGCCAGAAGACGGATAGTGCGAGCATGACCCAAGCAAAAATGGCGGCATTGCGACGCGAAATAGTCTTGCGCACCAGCGGCCGAGCACGAGTGCGCTGCATCTTCTGGTCAATCTCATAGTCCACGACGTTGTTGAACGTGTGGGCCGCAGCGGCACCCATCCATCCGCCAAAGATGGTGGATACGATGAGCCAGAAGTTTGAGGACACCGCCTCGAATCCACGCTGGGCCTGGAGCATAGCCGGGATTGCTGCCACGAGGAGGAGTTCAATGATCCTCGGTTTCGTTAGCGCAAAATAGGCCTTGATGGTCTCCAAGGAATAGTCCTCCGTATATCCGGCACGTGGGTGTATGGCTTATAGGTCTGAAGTAGTGGTCGTCTGCTCGCGCTAAAAAGTTCCCGAGATATCCCGAGAGCTGTGTGGCACGGTCGAGGTTTCCTCTTCGAAGCACTCGCCAGCCAGATCCGAAAGCGGGGAGCAACGGCGTCAACCATGCCAGACTACCGCCCGAAACCTGGTTTATATAATCCCCCGCCGAAGATCGAAAAACCTTTACACTGATTAACGGTATATCTGTTTCCAGAAGCGAAGTGAGGTTTTCGCCGTGTCGCACGAAAAGTTGTCCCCGGAACTGCAGGCTATGGTTCAACGCCGTTATCCTTCGGACTGGAGTGACCTCGACACCCGCGCCGTGGATACCGTCCGCGTGCTCGCTGCCGATGCCGTTCAGAACTGCGGCTCCGGCCACCCCGGTACCGCCATGTCCTTGGCGCCTCTGGCCTACACGCTCTACCAGCGCGTGCTCAACCATGACCCAGCCGATGTTCACTGGGCAGGGCGCGACCGCTTTGTCCTCTCAGTGGGGCACTCTTCTCTGACGCAGTATATCCAGCTCTTCCTCGGCGGCTTCGGCCTCGAGATGGAGGATCTCAAGTCTTTGCGCACGTGGGGGTCTAAGACTCCCGGCCACCCGGAGGTTCACCACACCGACGGCGTAGAAATCACCACCGGCCCGCTGGGCCAGGGCCTGGCTTCCGCGGTTGGTATGGCCATGGCCGCGCGCAAGGAGCGTGGATTGTTCGACGCTTCCGCCCCGGCTGGCGAATCTCCTTTCGATCACTATGTCTATGTCATCGCCTCTGACGGTGACCTGCAGGAGGGCGTGACTGCTGAGGCCTCCTCCTTGGCAGGTACTCAGACGCTGGGCAACCTTATCGTCTTCTGGGATGACAACCGCATCTCCATCGAGGATGACACCAACATTGCCTTCAACGAGGACGTCGCCAAGCGCTACGAGGCTTATGGCTGGCACGTGCAGACCGTGGAGTCCGGTGAGGACGTCGAAGCCATCGAAGCGGCCGCTGCTGCTGCCCGCGCCGAAACCTCCCGCCCTTCCTTCATCCGTGTAAAGACGGTCATCGGTTACCCAGCACCGAACAAGATGAACACCGGTGGCGTCCACGGCGCCGCCCTCGGTGAAGACGAGGTGGCCGCGACCAAGGAAGTCCTCGGCTTCGATCCTGCGCAGTCCTTCCACATCGACGAGAAAGTTCTCGCTCATACCCGCGAGCTGGCTGCCCGCGGTGCACAGAAACATGCTGAGTGGCAGGAGAAATTCGACGCGTGGGCCGCAGCCAACCCGGAAGAGAAGAAGCTCTTCGACCGCCTCCAGGCACGCGAACTTCCTGCTGACTTCGCCGCCGAGCTTCCCACGTGGGAAGCGGGCGAGTCTCTGGCTACCAGAAAGGCTTCTGAAGCCGCCATTCAAACACTTGCGGCCTCCCTGCCGGAGATGTGGGGCGGTTCCGCCGACCTGGCAGGCTCCAATAACACGGTGATCAAGGGCGCGGAGTCCTTTGGCCCCGAGTCCATCACTACGGATGCCTGGACTGCCACACCTTATGGCCGCAACCTCCACTTCGGTATTCGTGAACACGCCATGTCCGCCATCATGAACGGCATTGCGTTGCACGGCAATACCCGCGTCTATGGCGGTACCTTCCTTATCTTCTCTGAGTACCAGTACCCCGCCGTGCGCCTCGGTGCGCTCATGTCCACCGATACCTACTACGTGTGGACTCACGATTCCATTGGCTTGGGCGAAGACGGCCCCACCCACCAGCCGGTGGAAACGCTCGCTGCCCTGCGCGCCATCCCCAACCTTTCCGTCATCCGCCCGGCCGATGCTAACGAGACGGCCCAGGCGTGGGCGGCAGCACTCGAGTACAAGGCCGCGCCGAAGGGCCTAGCGCTGTCCCGCCAGAATCTTCCAGTGCTTGAGGGCACCAAGGAAAAGGCGGCCGAAGGCGTCCGCCGCGGCGCCTACATCCTTGTTGAGGCATCGAAGGAAACTCCAGATGTCATCCTCCTTGCCACCGGCTCCGAGGTGCAGCTCGCTGTGGAAGCCGCCAAGCAGCTCGAGGCTGAAGGTACTGCCACCCGGGTCGTTTCCGCACCGTGCCTGGAGTGGTTCGATGAGCAGGATGCTTCCTACCGCGAATCCGTCCTTCCCTCCTCGGTCCGCGCGCGCGTCTCCGTCGAAGCTGGTATCTCTATGCCGTGGCACAAGTACACCGGTTCCTTCGGCCGCACCGTGTCTCTGGAGCACTTTGGTGCCTCTGCACCTGCCGCAGAGCTCTTTGAGAACTTCGGTTTCACCGCCGAGGCCGTTGCTGATGCCGCGCGCGAAGCACTGAGCGCGGCGCAGGCAGACTAGTCTCCCGTTCCGAGTTCCCCTCACGAAAGGACCTACACCACACCATGACGCATATTGATAATCTGGCTCACCTCGGGACGTCAACCTGGCTCGATGATCTTTCCCGCGAACGCCTAGACTCCGGCAACCTCCGTGAGCTCTTGGACACTAAGTCCATCGTGGGTGTCACCACGAACCCCGCGATCTTTGCTGCCGCAATGTCATCCGGCACCTCCTATGATTCCGATATCGCAGCACTGAAGGAAAAGTCCGCTAACGCGGACGAAGCTGTGTACGCACTGGCTATCGACGATGTCCGTAACGCGTGCGACGTCTTTACCGAGATCTACGAGAAGTCGGGTGGCCGGGATGGCCGCGTCTCCATCGAGGTAGATCCCCGCATCTCCGCAGATGCGGAAGCAACCCTGGAGCAGGCACGTGAGCTGTGGGCGAAGGTTGAGCGCCCCAACCTCATGATCAAGATCCCAGCTACCGATGGCTCCCTTCCTGCTATCTCCGACGCCCTCGCCGAGGGCATCTCCGTCAATGTCACCCTTATCTTCTCCGTCGAACGCTACGCCCAGGTCATTGCTGCTTATAAGGAGGGAATCAAGCGCGCGGCTGCGGCGGGCAAGGACGTTTCCAGGATTCACTCCGTAGCATCCTTCTTTGTCTCCCGTTTGGATACCGAAGTAGACAAGCGCTTGGAATTGAACGGCGCTGACGAGGCTCTTGCCTTGCGCGGAAAAGCTGGCGTGGCTAACGCTCAGCGGGCCTACGCCCTGTTCCGCAAGGAGTTCACGGCGGGCGGCGAAGACCTTCCAACTGGCGCTAACCCGCAACGCCCCCTGTGGGCGTCGACGGGAGTTAAGAACCCCGACTACCCTGCCACACTCTATGTTTCTGAGCTAGCTGGACCGGATACCGTTAACACGATGCCGGAGAAGACCATCGATGCCGTACTCGAGCAGGGCAACCTGCACGGCGATACTCTCAGTGGCTCTGCGGAGCAGGCAGAGCGGGTGTGGTCACAGCTGGAGGCAGTTGGCATTGACTTCGCGGATGTCTTCGCAGTGCTGGAGAAGGAGGGCGTCGACAAGTTCGTCGATGCATGGGAAGCTTTGCTTGCTTCAATGACGGACCGCCTCGCTTAGACAACGGCGAACAGTGATTGCTCAACAGCGACTCACGCACCGTCTATGGCCACGCAACTATGGCCTACGCGGCGCGGGTCGCTATGCTGAGCAGTTGGACTTAACTCACACAGACCGAAAGGACACTTAGTGAGCACTACCAGCGCGTGGGTCAACCCGTTGCGCAACGCGAAGGACAAGCGCCTGCCACGCATCGCCGGCCCCTCTGGCATGGTGATTTTTGGCGTCACGGGTGACTTGGCGCGCAAGAAGCTCCTGCCTGCAATCTATGACCTGGCCAATCGCGGATTGCTTCCGGCAGGCTTCACTTTGGTCGGCTACGGCCGCCGCGACTGGGATAAACAGGCCTTCTGCGACTACGTACGCGAAGCCGCCGAGGCAGGAGCACGAACCACTTTCAGTGAGCATGTGTGGGAGCACCTCGCCAAGGGAATCGAGTTTGTACACGGCAGCTTCGATGACGAAGGCTTTGACAAGCTGTCTGCCCGACTCGCTGAGCTCAACGCTTCCCGCGGCACGGGCGGTAACTGGGCCTACTACCTTTCCGTGCCCCCGGAGTTCTTCTCCGATATTTGCCATCAGTTGGAGCGCGTCGGCATGGCAGATAGCACGGATAATTCCTGGCGCCGCGTCATCATTGAGAAACCTTTCGGCCACGATCAGAATTCCGCACGCCAGCTCAACGAGATTGTCAACGCCGTTTTCCCAGAGTCCTCGGTCTTCCGCATCGACCACTACCTGGGTAAAGAAACGGTGCAGAACATCATGGCTTTGCGCTTTGCCAACCAGATCTTCGAACCCATGTGGAATGCGCACTATATCGACCATGTGCAAATCACCATGGCCGAAGACATCGGGCTCGGAGGCCGTGCTGGCTACTATGACGGCATCGGCGCTGCCCGCGATGTCATCCAAAACCATCTCCTGCAGCTGCTAGCCCTCGTCGCCATGGAGGAGCCTTCCTCCTTTGCCCCTGAGGCGCTCCAAGCCGAAAAGATCAAGGTGCTGCGTGCCACCAACGCGGTGCACCCGCTTAACAAGACCACAGCCCGCGGCCAGTACTCCGCTGGCTGGCAGGGCTCAGAGTATGTTAATGGCCTCCGGGAAGAAGAAGGCTTCGATCCCGAATCCACGACGGAAACCTATGCAGCCTGCACCCTTGAGGTCAATTCCCGTCGCTGGGCGGGCGTTCCTTTCTACCTGCGCACCGGCAAGCGCCTCGGCCGCCGCGTGACGGAGATTGCACTCGTCTTTAAGACCGCCCCACACCAGCCTTTTGACCAAGGTCAAGCTGATTCACTGGGCCAGAATGCCGTGGTGATCCGCGTCCAGCCAGATGAAGGCGTCACCATGCGCTTCGGATCCAAGGTTCCCGGCTCCACCATGGAGGTGCGCGACGTCAACATGGACTTCGCCTACGCCGAGGCCTTCACCGAGGAATCACCGGAAGCCTACGAGCGCCTGATTCTCGACGCCCTCTTAGACGAGTCCTCCCTCTTCCCCACCAACGAGGAAGTGGAGCTGTCCTGGTCCATCCTCGACCCCATCATTGAATACTGGTCCAACATCGGTCAGCCAGAGCAGTACCGCGCTGGCACATGGGGGCCGGAGTCTGCCGATAGAATGCTGCGCCGCCGGGGTCATTCCTGGCGCCGTCCGTAGGGCCCCTAGGAGGAATGGCTTTATGATTATCCCCTTGCCAGATACGACCACGCGCAAAATCTCTAAAAAGCTCGTGGAGATGCAGGAGCATTACACGCTCACGACCGGCCGCGTGCTTACGCTCATCGTTATGACGGAAGAAGGCGATGACCTTGACAACCTGCTCACTTCAGTACGCGATGCCTCCCACGAGCACCCCTCCCGCGTCATCGTCATCGCCACGGGCTCCCTCGAAGAGGAAACCCGCCTCGATGCTGAGCTGCGCGTCGGCGGCGAGGCTGGTGCCTCGGAAATCGTCGTTATGCACCTCCATGGCGCCCTCGCCGACCAAGCAGAAGCAGTGGTTACTCCCCTTCTTCTTCCGGATACACCGATCGTTGCTTGGTGGCCTACTGCCTGCCCGCCTGCGCCCGCAGCCGTACCCATCGGTGCTCTAGCCCAACGCCGCATCACTAACGTGGCTTTCGGCAGCGGTGTTGATCAATACGACCTTCACGTGCTGTCCTCCGGCTATAAGCCGGGTGATTCCGATATGTCCTGGGGCGCCATTACCCTGTGGCGTGGCATCATCGCCTCTGCTCTTGACCGCCATCCACACGAGCCTGTCAATTCGGTGGAGATTTCCGGAGCCGAGCACCATGCCGCCGTCGATTTTGCGGCCGGCTGGCTGCTCGACGCCCTTTCCGTCCCCGTCACCCGTAGAATCTCGGAATGCGAGGCAGGCGCCTTCCCGATTACCTCCTTAGTCTTCCGGCGCCCCACCGCGGATATCACTGTCATGGCCGTCGACGCCACGACGGTTAAGGTCAGCGTCCCCGGTTCCCCAGAATCGCTCGTGAGCCTCGCTGTGCGTTCCGAAGCGGAGGTGCTCTCGGAAGAGCTGCGCCACCTTGATTCGGATAGGACATACGCCCATGCTCTCCGCGCCTTAGCGCGCGTGCACTACAGTGTGTAGGCGTAACTATTCCATCGTTTCCCCAGTCCCATCATTCAGAAGGATCTTTCTTCACCATGGTCACGCTTCGCCGCGTTAGCGACATCGACGAGCTCATATCCTCCGCCGCACTCGCCTTTATTGAAACGATTGCAGCGATTCAAGCCCCGGGCGGTGGCCTGCACAAGGACGGAGTAGCACGCGTAGTCCTCACCGGTGGTGGTGCTGGAATCGGTGTCCTCCGCGAATTGGCGCGCCTCCACGAAGCTGCCGAGCAGCAAGGCGGCGACTATCCCGCATTGGCCGTGGACTGGACGCGGGTCCATGTCTTCTTCGGGGATGAGCGCAATGTTCCGGTCAGCGATTCGGATTCCAACGAGGGACAAGCTCGCGAGGCTCTTCTCAGCAAGGTCGGTATTCCAGAACCGCACATTCATGGTTATGACTTGGGTGCGGTATCCATGGAGCACGCCGCCCAAGCCTATGAAGGCGAGATTCGTGATTTTGCGCCGGAGGGCTTCGACATTCACCTCTTGGGCATGGGACATGAGGGCCACATCAACTCTCTTTTCCCGCGCTCGGAGGCAGTCTATGAGGATACGGACTATGCATTTGCTGTCCATGATTCCCCTAAGCCCCCGTCGGAGCGTGTCACGCTGACCTACCCCGCTATCAATCGCTCTCAACGTATTTGGTTCCTTGTCTCCGGTGAGGAGAAGGCCGAAGCTGCGTCCCATCTCGTAGCCGGGGCCGCGGCTGAGGATTGGCCTGCCGCAGGTGCGCGGGGCACCGAAGAGACTCTACTTTTCGTAAGTGAAGACGCCGCACAGCAGCTTTAGCGCCACGGTTCCCCGGTCGCTTGAAGCCTAGGAAAAAAGAACGCCGCGTTCCCTCCTCCATGAGAGGAAGCACGCGGCGTTCTGCGTTGTTGTGGCCGTAGACCAGCTGGCGGTTTTAGCTGCTATATGCCTGCAGCAGGTTTAGGGCTACGATGCAAGCGAGCCAGATGACCACCATGACCACGGTATAACGGTCGAGGTTCTTTTCAACCACGGTGGAACCAGACAAGTTGGACTGCACACCGCCACCAAAGAGACTGGAAAGACCGCCGCCCTTACCTTTGTGCAGCAGCACGAAGACAGACATCAGGATTGCGGCAATCACGAGGATGATTTCCAGTGCCAAGATCATGAAATAGTTCCTTGTTTTACGCGTTCGTTCATTTTATGTGGTGGTGACAGCCTATGCCGTCAGCCCACGGAGAAGAGGGCGCCAAAAGCGGGCGCAATAATCCCCGATAATACACCACGTGGCGGGCCAGCAACCATTCCGACCCGCCACGGCTCATGAGCGTGATGCTAGCTGGTATGAGGGCTATGCACCCTGGGCAGCGTTAGCCGCCAGCTTGGCAAACTCCTCGCCCTTGAGAGAAGCACCGCCAACCAGGCCGCCGTCGACGTCCGGCTTGCCTACGATCTCCGCGATGGAATCCACCTTGACGGAGCCACCGTAGAGAATGCGGATCCCCTCGGCCACCTCATCGCCGCCCAGTTCACGGACGAGCTCGCGAATGGCTGCGCACACTTCCTGCGCGTCCTCAGCGGAAGCAACCTTACCAGTACCGATTGCCCAGACCGGTTCATACGCGATGACGGTCTTGGAGAGGTCCTCGGCAGAAAGGCCTTGCAGGGAGTTGCGGGTTTGGGTGACCACGTAATCCACGTGAGTGCCTGCCTCGCGCACGTTGAGCGGCTCGCCCACGCAGACAATAGGGCTGATGCCGTTAGTCAGAGCTGCAGCGGCCTTCTCAGCAACCAGCTGGTCGGTCTCACCGTGGTACTGACGGCGCTCGGAGTGGCCAACGACTGCCCAGGAGCATCCCAGGGCGGAGAGCATTTTGCCGGACACCTCACCGGTGTATGCGCCGGACTCATGCTTGGAGATGTCCTGTGCGCCGTAGGTGAACTGCAAGTCGTCGCCGTCGACCAGCGTTTGCACAGTGCGGATGTCGGTGAACGGGACCATGAAAGCCACGTCAACCTTCTCGTAGTATTCCTTCGGCAGAGAGAATGCGAACTTCTGCAAGGAACCAATAGCTTCCTTGTGGTCGAGGTTCATCTTCCAGTTACCTGCGATAAGCGGGGTACGTGCCATGATTAGCCTTTCTAAATCAGACTGAGTTGACGGTTTAAGTGCTTAGGCTTCCAGGACCTTGACGCCCGGCAGCTCCTTGCCTTCAAGGAACTCGAGGGAAGCGCCACCACCGGTAGAGATGTGAGAGAAGCCATCTTCATCGAGGCCGAGCAGGCGGACGGAAGCTGCGGAGTCACCGCCGCCAACGACGGTGAAGGAACCGTTCTTAGCGGTGGCGTCGATGATCGACTGTGCCACACCGGCGGTGCCCTTGGAGAAGGCCTCCATCTCAAAGACACCCATTGGGCCGTTCCAGAAGACGGTCTTGGAAGAAGCGATGACCTCGTCGAACTCCTTCACCGACTCCGGGCCGATGTCGAGAGACTGCCAACCCTCCGGAATACCGTCCAGGGCGACGACCTTGTTCTCTGCCTGAGCATCGAACTCGGTTGCAGCAACGAGGTCGACCGGCAGGACAATCTTTTCACCGAAGCGCTCGAGCAGCTCCTTGCAGTTGTCAATCTGGTCTTCTTGCAGCAAAGAGTTCTGGACGTTGTAGCCCTGCGCAGCCAAAAGGGTGTAGCACATGCCGCCGCCAATGATCACCTTGTCGGCCTTGCCGGCAAGCGCTTCGATCACACCGAGCTTGTCGGAAACCTTGGCGCCGCCCAGAACGACCACGTACGGGTGCTCTGGCTTCTCTGCTACCGCAGCCAGGGTTTCCACTTCCTTCTGCACCAGCTTGCCGGCGTATGCTGGCAGGCGCTTGGCGACGTCGTACACAGAGGCCTGTGCGCGGTGAACAACACCGAAACCATCGGAGACGAAGGCACCGTTGTCCGCAGCCAGGGCGACGAGTTCATCGGCGAAGGCGCCGCGCTCAGCCTCATCCTTGGAGGTCTCGCGCGGATCAAAGCGAACATTCTCCAGGAGGAGAACATCGCCATCGTTGAGGCCGTTGGCGCGCTCGTGAGCGTCTTCACCGCTGACGTCGCCGGCAAGGGCAACGTACTGATCCAGCGCCTCGGAGAGAGCCTCTGCGACTGGCGCGAGGGAGTACTTCGGGTTTACTTCGCCCTTCGGACGCCCCAAGTGTGCCGACAGAATGACCTTCGCTCCCCCCTCAATGAGCGCCTTGATAGTCGGCAGCGAGGCGGTGATGCGGCCAGAGTCGGTGATGTTTCCTTCATCATCAAGCGGGACATTGAAGTCAGAACGAACAAGGACGTGGCGGCCGGAAACGCCTTCTGCGAGCAGATCGTCCAAAGTCTTGAAAGCCATTGTGTTCTCCTTAAAGGTGGGTACTCAAGCTAAAGGTTAATGCTATTCAATTAGAAAGTGTGCCGGAACCTGATTCGCGATGTGCGTGAAAGCGCGTACTCGTTCCTTAAAGACGACTACCGGCCCAGCGCACGCCACATATTCAGAGATAGTAGGCGCGGCGCGTGGGCCGGTATCTAGCCCGCGGTGCTTCCGCAGGCAATCACAGCTTGCTTCACTGTGCTCATTTCAGAGGGCGAAGCTTTAGAGCTTAGAGGCAACCAGGGAGGTGGTGCGCACAAGCTGGCTGGTGTAGCCCCACTCGTTGTCGTACCAGCCGAGGACCTTGACGAAGTTTCCGTTGGAAACCTTGGTCATGCCAGCATCGAAGATGCAGCCGTGGGAATCGGTGATGATGTCGGTGGAGACGATCGGGTCCTCGGTGTAGCCCAGGGTCTCGCCGAACTCGCCGGTGGCGGCTTCCTTGATAGCAGCGTTGATTTCCTCAGCGGTGACGTCGCGGGATGCCTGGAAGGTCAGGTCGGTAGCGGAACCGGTGATGGTAGGAACGCGCATTGCGTAACCGTCCAGCTTGCCCTCCAGCTCCGGCAGAACCAGGGAGACAGCCTTTGCTGCACCAGTGGAAGTCGGAACCATGTTGACGGCTGCGGCGCGGGCGCGGCGCAGGTCGCGGTGCGGAGCATCCTGGATGCGCTGGTCACCGGTGTAGGCGTGGATGGTGGTCATCAGGCCCTTCTCGATGCCGAACTTCTCGTGCAGGACCTTGGCCATCGGTGCCAGGCAGTTGGTGGTGCAGGATGCGGCGGAGATAACATTGTGCTTCTCAGCGTCGTACTCATCGGAGTTAACGCCGTAGACGAAGGTTGCGTCAACGTTCTTGCCCGGTGCAGAGATGATGACCTTCTTGGCGCCGGCCTCGATGTGAGCCTTGGCAGCCTCACCATCGGTGAAGAAACCGGTGGACTCGATGACGATGTCGACGTTGTACTCGCCCCAGTTCAGGTTCTTCGGATCGCGCTCTGCGGAGACTGCAATCTTGTGACCGTTGACGGTGATGGACTCGTCGTCATGCTCGATCTCACCGTCGAAGCGGCCCAGAACCGAGTCGTACTTGAGCAGGTTGGCCAGGGTTGCGTTGTCCGTCAGGTCGTTAACTGCGACGACCTCGAGGTCATTGTTGCCCTGTGCGACTGCACGGAAGAAGTTGCGGCCGATGCGGCCAAATCCGTTGATACCTACGCGAATGGTCACTGTAATGTCTCCTCAAATAATCGAGTGAAGTTCAATTGTGGGGGCTTCCGAGACTTTGTCTTTATAGGCAGTGCGGTGGACCGTTCTTGCGGCACCGTTGCCCTGCCACTTCCGTGACGTGCTCGGTGGTTTTCCCAACACGGCCGATAGTACCCACGGATTTTGCATCCTGCAGTGCGCGTTCAGGTTCCCAACCAAGATGCTCGCACGAAAGGGAAAAGGGGCGTACACTAGATGGACCGCTAGTTACTTAAGACAATCCCCCAAACGCACACACCTGCAGATATGCCCGTTTATGTGGGATTATGTTGGCCCTAAAGAGGGCAAGGTGGGATATCTCACTAAAGCAAAAAAGAGCGGGTGAATCCAAAAATAAACCGGTTATCGCCGGTCATAAATTCACCATCGATAGTCAAAAAATTGCCCCAGACGGTCGCGATGGTGCCCGAACGGGCACAACATTCGACTGCGTCTGGGGCTAAGACGAGAGACTAGGATTCCTCAAAAAGTTCCTCTGTCACTGCCTTCGTCGTATCCGGCACACCAAGTTCCTTCGCGCGCTTATCTGCCATAGAAAGCAGGCGGCGAATACGCCCAGCCACCGCGTCCTTGGTCATCGGCGGATCAGCCAAGCGTCCGAGCTCTTCCAAGGAAGCTTCGCGGTGCTGCACGCGTAGGCGGCCGGCGTCCGCGAGATGTTCCGGGACGTCATCGCCCAAGATAACCATGGCGCGTTCGACGCGAGCCGCAGCTGTAACTGCCGCACGGGCAGAACGGCGTAAGTTGGCGTCATCGAAGTTGTCTAGGCGGCGGGAGGTGTCATGGGCTTCGCGTTGGATACGTTTCTTCTCCCACGTCAGTCGAGTCTCTTGGGCCCCCATTCTGGTCAGCAACGCACCAATGGCATCGCCATCACGCACCACGACGCGATCGGCCCCGCGGGTCTCCTTAGTTTTCGCCGCTACACCCAAACGACGCGCGCAGCCTACGAGAGCGAGTGCTGCCTCCTGGCAAGGACAGGTCACCTCCAGCGCTGAAGACCGGCCCGGCTCGGTTAGCGAACCTTGCGCCAAAAAGGCGCCGCGCCAAGCTGCTTCATTATCCGCAACAGAGCCGGAGATTACTTGCGGTGGCAGGCCCACGACTGGGTGACCCGAGCGGGTCACCAACCCCAGGCGCCTAGTCAACTCCTTGGCCCCGGTAGTGATTCGCACCTGCACTCTGCTCTTTTTAGAGGATGCGGCGGGGCCGGCTACGTGGGTGCTCGCAGAAATCGAATACAACTCGTCGAGTGCGGTGACCAAGCGAGTGGCTACGCTCTTCGATTCCAATTCGACCTCGTACATCACCCTATCTCCGGTGATGTGGAGCTCGCCGGCGAACCTGAGGATCGCGGCAACCTCCGCCGCACGAGCGGACTGGCGCGGTACGGACACCGCCGTAAGTTCCTCCTTGACCTGATCGGTCAATGACGCAGACACCTCGTGCCTCCCCTTTCAACTCTTGATGTAACTCACCGCAGAAAGCAGCAGTGGTGCAACTGGCCCTAGAAGGGCCTTGAGCTCGTGCATACACAGCACGCACCACCGCGCCTGTGAAGCGCAGCGACGCTGCGGTGAGCGATGAATGCCACTTAGTCTATCGTGCACTTAGCCGCGGTGAGTGCCCGGGGCACCCGCTGAAGAATCGCGCTGAGCGGCATAGTCGGTATAAAGCTCAGTCAGTACCTGCGCGAGCTTGTCTGGGCAATGCTTGTTGAGAGAATGTCCGTTCTCATCGCTCTGGCACACATCGCGGAAGACCGCCGTAGCACCGAGCACGCTGGCCGCACGCTGCACGAAAACTCGCTCCGACTCATTCGGAAGACCAGAACCATCGACGATTACTTTGTCTACCCGCAGGTTTGGCGCATGCTGCGCTAAGACGTGCAGGTGGCGCTCAGCTGAAAAGCCCTGGGTCTCCCCTGGTTCCGCGGAAAGGTTAAGTACCACAACGCGAAGCGCATCCGAGGACGTAATTGCGTTGACAATCTCCGGTACGAGGACGTGTGGAAGCACCGAGCTAAACCACGATCCCGGGCCCAAGGTGATGAGGTCCGCATCGCGCAGGGCCGCGATGGTTTCCGGATTGGCCTGTGGCTTCTCCGGGATGATCCGGACGCGGCGAACCTGCCCCACGGTGGACGCCACGGCGACTTGGCCGCGGACAGAGCGCATGATGCGGGGATCGTCGTCAAGCCCGGCCACGTCGGCTTCGATATCGAGCGGCAGATTCACAGCCGGCAGCACGCGGCCCGCAGACTGCGTTAGCCGTCCCACCGCGTCAAGCGCCGCTTGGAAGTCCCCCAAGACCTCAGTGAGTCCGGCAATGAGGAGATTACCCACCGCGTGGCCGGCCATGGCGCCGGTGCTTTGGAAGCGGTGCTGCAGCGTTGAGGCCCACATCTGGCCCTCCTCTGAGTCACTCGACAACGCGGCGAGCGCCATGCGCAAATCACCCGGCGGAATAATGTCCATCTCGCGGCGCAGCCGTCCGGAAGAACCGCCGTCATCAGCCACAGTGACGATGGCAGAGATCGCCTCCGCGCCGGTGCGGCGCGCAGCCAAAAGGGTTTGATAAAGACCATGGCCACCGCCCAGGCTAGCCATGTGGGTAGGGAGAGACGTCACGGAAATATTAGCTTTCGGTCATCCAAGGGTAAGGAATGAATTTTTATCTTATCGCACCTAATCCCGGGCGATGTCACGGTGCAGTGTGCTCACATCCAGATCCCCGCGCTCCCTGAGACGGCGAGCAATCTCCTCCGTAACGGCCACAGATCGGTGATGCCCACCGGTGCACCCGATGCCTACGGTAATGAAGTTCTTGCCCTCGTGCCGGTAGCCGGAAAGCATCGAGTCAAGCATGGTGATGAAGTGATCAATGAAGGGTTCAGCGGCGTCCTGGGAGAGGACGTAGTCTGCGACCGGTTCATCAGTACCGCGGTATCCCCGCAATTCAGGCACCCAATAAGGATTGGGAAGGAAGCGGACATCGACGACAAGATCTGCGTCACGCGGGGAGCCATGCTTGAAGCCGAAGGACTCTAACGTGACGTGCTGTAGCTCATGACCCATCTCGCCGAAAGAGGCCTCGATCGCGCGGCGCAGGTCGTGGACAGACAGATTGGTCGTATCAATGATGATATCCGCGCGGTCACGGATGGACTGTACTGCTGCGCGCTCGCGCTGAATGCCCGCCTTGAGGGTTTCCCCGTCCTGCAGCGGGTGCGTACGACGAACTGAATCGAAGCGGCGAATGAGCACATCATCCCGCGCGTCGAGGAAAAGCAGTGTCGGTTTCATGTCTAACTGCTCGAGTTCATCAAGAGTTTCTGCCAAGGAACCCGGGAACAAGCGGGAGCGCACATCGGTCACCGCGGCAATTTTAGAAACCGGGGATTCCGGGCTCGCGCACAACTTGAGTAGGTCAACGATTGCCTTGGGGGGAATGTTGTGGGCTACGTAATAGCCTTTATCCTCCAGCACTTTAGCCGCCGACGTCAGGCCACCGCCTGACATGCCGGTGATCAAAATGGGTGGGGAATCAAACAGCGTCATGGCTTCCATTCTTACCACCTATTCAGAGTCCTCGGTGGGAATTATCTCGACAGCCAAGCCTTCTTAGGAAGCGTGAAGATGATCAAATACTGTTTGCGCTAACTTCGGCCCGAAACCCTTGACCTCAGCAATCTCTTCCACGCTGGCTTCTTTGAGCTTCTTCACCGAGCCGAAGTGCTTGACCAGGTCAGTACGACGCTGGGGCCCCAAGCCCGGAACGGCATCAAGAACCGATGAGCGCATACGCTTCGAGCGCTGCTGGCGGTGATAGGAAATGGCGACACGGTGGGCTTCATCACGGAGGTGCTGGAGCAAAAAGAGCGCTTGCGAATTGCGCGGCAAAATCACCGGTTCATCATCACCCGGAACCCACACTTCTTCTAGGCGCTTCGCCAGACCGATGAGGGTTACGTCCACGATGCCGAGTTCGTCGAAAACTGCCTGCGCCGCAGCCACCTGCGGTGCGCCTCCATCCACAATGAAAAGCTGCGGTGGGTAGGAGCTGCGTTTGGTCTGGCTCGCAGCCTCTTCGCGCACCATCTCCTCGGCGAAGGTAGTGTTCTCCAGCTCCTCGTCCGGAACCGCTCGCTTGTCATCGTGGTGATGCTTGAAGCGGCGGCGAGTCACCTCAGCGATGGAACCGACATCGTTGGAGCGTCCATCACCCGCAGCCTCCTTGATGCGGTAGCGGCGGTAATCAGACTTGCGTGGCAGGCCATCTTCGAAGACCACCAAGGAAGCCACGACATCGGTACCTTGAATGTGCGAGATATCCGTACACTCAATGCGCAGCGGCGCGGAATCCATGCCTAGCGCCTCCTGCAGCTCCTGGAGTGCTGCGGACCGGGCAGTCAGATCGCCCACGCGCTTGAGCTTGTGCTGTTTCAGCTGCTCCTTGGCATTCCTCTCGACGGTCTCCATCAGTGCGCGCTTGTCGCCGCGCTGCGGGACGCGCAAGTCAATCTGGGCGCCTCGCAACTCCTCGAGAACAATCTTGACTTCGTCAGCTTCATCTGGAAGGGCCTGGACCAGAATCTCGCGAGGAATGGCGTTACCCTGCCGTGTGTCGGCATGGGATTCTTGGTCCACTCCCCTGCGCTCCAACTTGGCGTCCTCGGCAGCCTCTTGGCGCTGACGCTCGACGGCATCCGAATAGAACTGGATGAGGAAGTTCTGGATCAGTGCCGGCAGACCCGGATCTGCTTGGCCCTCCTCCACCACGTCTGTCGTTGCCTGATCACCAGAGCGCTCGACCACCCAACCACGCTGACCGCGGATGCGGCCCGAACGTACGTGGAAAATCTGCACCGCCGCTTCAAGTTCATCGGAGCTAAACGCGATGAGGTCTGCATCCGTCCCATCGGACAGAACCACGGCTTGCTGCTCCATCAATTTGTCTATCGCGCCGAGGTCATCGCGCAGGCGTGCTGCCAACTCGAACTCTAGGTTCTCCGCCGCCTCCTCCATGCGCTGAGTTATCCTCTTGCGCACCGGGGCGGTATTGCCATTCATGAAGCTGATGAGCTGGTTGACCGTCTCGCGGTGTTCCTCGGGGCTGACGCGGCCAATGCAGGGAGCATCGCACTTGCCGATGTAGCCCAAAAGACACGGCCGTCCTAAGCGCTCGTGACGGTTATACACACCCTTGGCGCACGTGCGCATGGGAAAGATTCGAGTCAGAAGATCGAGGGATTCGCGCACCGCCCAGGCATGGGAATAAGGGCCGAAATAACGCACTCCTTTACGGCGTGGGCCGCGATAGAAGAACGCACGCGGGACGGTCTCCCCCACAGATACCGCGAGCATAGGGTAGGTTTTATCGTCGCGGTACATGACGTTGAAACGTGGATCGAAGCGCTTGATCCACGTGTACTCCAACTGCAGTGCTTCCACCTCGCTGGCCACCACAGTCCATTCGACTGAGGCCGCAGTCAGAACCATCTGGCGGGTTCGCGGGTGCAGTTGGGTGATGTCCTGGAAGTAATTTGATAGCCGCGCGCGCAGGTTCTTCGCCTTGCCCACATAGATGACGCGGCGGTTCTCATCGCGGAACTTATAAACGCCCGGATCCGTGGGGATGCTTCCGGGCGCGGGGCGGTACTCAGAGGGATCAGCCACTAGTCATCCTGCGGCATGTAGCGGGCTTCCAGGTCACGGAAAGAGCGGACCTTGGTGATAACGTTCTGCTTATCACCTGACTGCAGGGCCCAAACCGGCACGTATTCGAAGTCAGGCAGCTCGATGCGCGCCATGCGTGATCCCTCAGGGAAAGATAGGCCGTAGATGACCTGCCACGGGTAGAAGCGGGTTCCTAGAATGTTGCGGATCTCTACCCCATCAGAGTTCGCGCGGAGTCGCGGCCGAGTCAATGCCAACCACGACAGGATCGAAATCACCACGCCCACCCCGGGGAAAGCGAACTTATCAATAGTCGTCACCGTTGCGCCGGTAAAAGACAAGCCCACAGTGAAGCCCATAAATAAGTGCGCTGCCATGACGAGGATGATCCAGATGATCGCCACCTTGCGCAGGTAAGGCGACGTCGCTTCATATTCCCAAGGCTTGGATGAGGTCTGGGCAAAAGGATCAGCGCTGGTATAGGCCAACAACTGCTCCTCGCTCATGCGCGGTGCGCCCCCCGCAGAGCTCGATGCGGCTGGCCGCAAGGATTGCGAGGACGAATTGGCGTGAGCTGACTGTTCCCGCTCTTCATGGCCCAAGGGCACCTGTGGGTCCGTCATCGAGTTTTCCATCTCCTCATCACTCCGCTGAGGCAGGCCACGGCTCTGTGCTGATATGCAGGGCGCCGTGGTTGCGCGTGGCAGCCTACTTTAGGTTTGACTCGTCCAGTGTACGCAAGGTGTGCACGGTTTCTAAAGCTGCCTGCATGGCCTCTGCACCTTTATCTTCCGCGGAGTCTGCAAAGCCAGCGCGATCAACTGCTTGATCATAGTCGTTGACGGTGAGCACACCATTAGCCACCGGAGTGGATTCATCGAGCGCGATGCGGGTCAGCCCCTGGGTGACGGAATCACACACATAATCAAAGTGCGGAGTACCGCCACGGACAACACAGCCCAGTGCCACCACGGCGTCATGCGTGCGCGCCGCGGCCTGGACCACTACGGGGAGCTCCAAAGCGCCCACAACGCGCAGCGGGGTCACAACGGCACCGGCTGCTTCAGCGGTCTCCAGTGCGCGACGATGCAGCTGATCACAAATCTCGGCGTTCCACGTGGCGGTGACAACCGCGACGCGGAGTCCTTCACCCGAGACATTCTTCGGGGTTGGCAAGCCTTCCTTGCTCATTGGGTGCTCCTTTGTTTTAGTTTTCAGCTCGATTTTCCGGCTTAATGCCTTACGAGTGCTTCTGGTCCCATTCAGCGACCTGTGGCAGATCATGCCCCATCCGGTCGCGCTTCGTGCGCAGATAGCTGATGTTCTCCGCCGTCGCGGGGGTAGCCAACGCGGTGCGTGCGGTGGCATCAATGCCAAAGCCCTGTAGACCCTCGCCCTTGTGCGGGTTATTGGTCAAGAGGTTCACGGACTTCACGCCTACATCCCGCAGGATTTGGCCTGCCACGGAATACTCGCGGGCATCTTCGGGCAGGCCCTGCTCCACGTTGGCATCAACGGTGTCCATTCCCTTGTCCTGCAGGCGATAGGCTTTGAGTTTATTCACTAAACCGATGCCGCGGCCTTCCTGTCCGCGCAGGTAGATGACGATCCCGCGTCCTGCTTCCTGCACCGCACGAAGGGATTCCTGCAGCTGCGGCCCACAGTCACAGCGCTGAGAGGCAAAGACGTCCCCTGTAAGGCACTCAGAGTGGACACGAACGGGCACATCCTCCGCACCGCTATAACTCTCCACGTCACCAACGAAGAGGGCGATGTGCTCGCGCTTATCGACGTCACTCGAATAGCCCACCGCGCGGAACTCGCCGTACTCGGTGGGCAGGCGGGTTTCTACCTCGCGGCGGACCTGTTGTTCGTTGTGACGACGCCACTCGATGAGCTGCTCGATGGAAATCATCGTCAGCCCGTGAGCGTCGGCAAAGCGACGCAGCTCCGGCGAGCGGGCCATGTCCGTGGGGTCCTCTTCGGAGACGATTTCACACAGCACGCCGGCAGGGCGCAGACCGGCCAGCCGGGCCAGGTCGATGGCAGCTTCCGTATGCCCATCGCGTTCGAGCACACCATTCGGGCGGGCAGCGAGCGGGACCACGTGGCCAGGGCGTGTGAACTCCGACGGTTCAGAGGAAGGATCAGCCAAGCGCCGAATGGTGTCGCAGCGCGAGGTGGCGGAGATACCCGTCGAGCCGTTAGCCAAGTCCACCGTCACGGTGTAGGCGGTCTGGCGCACGTCCTGGTTCACCGCCAGCATTGGAGGTAGGTTCAACCGCTCACAGTCTTCCGGGAGCAGCGGCGCGCAAATGTAGCCGGAGCTATAGCGCACCATAAAGGCCACAAGCTCCGGGGTGGCGAGCTCAGCGGCGAAGATGAGGTCGCCTTCGTTCTCGCGGTCCTCATTATCTATGACGACGACTGCCTTGCCGGCCGCGATGTCGGCGATGGCTTGGTCGACGCTATCTAAACTAAAAGCTGAATCTGCAGCGCTCATAAGGACTAACTCTATCCCTCTGTTCCCGCGCCGTGGGCGTTAGGGTGAACCATTTTCTCCACATACTTGGCAACCACGTCTACCTCGAGATTTACTCGGGCGCCTGGCTTCATGGAACCAAAGACGGTATCGCGCAGGGTGGTGGGAATGAGTGAGACTTCAAAGAAGGCTTCCGCACCGGGCTCTTCCTGTCCAACTGACAAAGCCGATACCGTCAGGGAGGTCCCCTGCACCGCGATGGAGCCCTTTTCCACCACGTAGCGCGCCAGCTCAGCCGGCAGACTAAAGCGCAATACCTCCCAGTGCTCTGAAGGCGTGCGGGACAGCAAGGTCCCGGTGCCATCGACGTGGCCCTGCACAATATGGCCGCCCAAACGCGTCGTCGGGAGCACCGCACGCTCGAGGTTAACCGGCGAGCCCTCCGCGAGCTCGCCGAGAGAGCTACGGTTTAAGGATTCCTTCATGACATCGGCGATGAAGGTCCCTTCTCCTAACTCAGCCACGGTCAGGCACACGCCGTTGACCGCGATGGAATCACCTAGCTGCGCGTCACTCAATACTGTAGATGCCGCAATACCCAAGCGCACCGCATCACCCTGCGGTTCGACGCTATCGACGTGACCGATCTCCTCAACGAGTCCGGTAAACATAGACCGCACTTCCCTTTCTTTTTAACACTCTAAATCTTCTAGCCCTTGAATCTTCTACCCATTGAAAGCTTGCCAGCTTTCAATGTTTCCCAGCTTTCAAAGCTTTTCATCCTTGCGATATTCCACAAGCAGGTCCTCGCCGAGCTCGGTAACCGCGCAACGCCGCCATCTTTGGGCGCAGGCCAAGTTCGACGACACAGCACTGGTGAGAACACCCCTGCCTTCACCGAGGATGACATTTCCTATATAAGCCTGGATCCGGTCGACACAACCTAGCTCCATGAAGCTTGTTGCGAGCCCCGCGCCGCCTTCGACGAGAATATCTCGGGCACCCGTGGCATATAGCTCATCTAGGGCCTCCTGTGGAGAGGCATAGTGCTCAAAACCTAGTCTCTCAAGGTTGGTTTGTCCTCCTTGAGACACATCCCGGGAGCCGATGACAACACGCCGCGGTTGCTGCGGGCGCAAGGACCCATCCGCACAGCGCGCCGTCAAAGACGGGTTATCCGCTAAGGCTGTGCCAGTTCCGATAAGGATGGCATCGCGCTGAGCTCGGTCACGGTGCACATGCTCGCGGGCCTGCTCCCCCGTGATCCACTGGCTGCTGCCATCCACTGCGGCGGTGAAACCATCCAGGCTCTGTGCGAACTTCAACGTGACGTGCGGGCGACCGAGTGCAACGGCGCACAGCCACGGCTCCAGCGCATCTGCTCCTTCTGCCGGTTCCGAGAGCTGTCCCACGGTGATGCCGGCGCGGCGCAGAGTGGTTGACCCTCCCCCAGCTTGCGGGGTGGGGTCCGGGTGGAGGTAGTAGACAGCGGATACGGAGGCATCGATAAGCGCCTGCGCGCAGGGACCAGTACGGCCCGTGTGATTGCAGGGCTCCAAGGTGACCACCGCGGTTCCACCGCGTGCCTTGTCCCCCGCATCGCGCAGCGCCATGACTTCAGCATGCGGTCCGCCCGGGGGCTGGGTTGCGCCGACGCCAACCACCTGCCCAGCGGAATCAAGGATGACTGCTCCCACCGGTGGGTTTGGGCTCGTTGTACCGCGCACCTGCTCGCCGGCCTCCATGGCTAGGCGCAACGCTTGCGCAAGGACAGCAGAATCGTGACGTGGGTTCACAGCGTAGCCAGTCGGCGCAGCTCCTCGATGGCCGCCGCCTTATCCGCCTGCTTGTAAATGGCTGATCCCGCCACGAAGGCATCGCAGCCCGCCTCGGCGGCGGAGCGGATCGTCTCGGCAGAAATGCCGCCATCGATTTCGATGAGGACGTCGAGGCCGCGCTCGTCAATGGCCGCACGCAAGGTGCGAACCTTGTCCAACTGATCCGGCATGAAGCTCTGACCACCAAAGCCAGGCTCAACAGACATGACGAGAACCTCGTCGAAGTGCTCCAAGGCATCCAGCCAGGGCTCAATCGGGGTGCCTGGCTTGATGGAGAAGCCCGCGCGCACCCCTAGGTCACGAATCTTGCGGGCCAAGGCGATGGCCGCTTCCTTATCGGCCACGGCCTCGACGTGGAAGATGATGCAATCAGCCCCGGCCTTGGCGTAGGTTTCCACCCACTTCTCCGGCTCCTCGATCATGAGGTGAACGTCGAGGGTCTGCGAGGTAATCCCGTCCACCGTCGCCGTAATATCCGGGCCGAAGGACAAGTTGGGCACGAAGTGACCATCCATGATGTCAACGTGGATCCAATCCGCGTTGGCCACGGCCTGAACCTCCTCACCCAAGCGGGTGAAATCAGCGGCCAGAATGGATGGGGAAATGATGGGACCAGACGAGTGTGCAGACATGACACTCAGCCTAGTCCCTCACGGGGCGCTAGTCCGCTACTCGGCGGAGGACGGCGAAAAACATTGCATCTGTTCCGTGGCGGTGCGGCCACATTTGGGCGGAGAGCTCGCTGCCGAGGTCTCCCATTTCCGGCAGCACCTCCCGCGCATCCAGCTCCTCGATACGCGCCTCTGTCCCAGCTCCATGGCGCTCCAAGGCCGCATCCACAATGCCTCGGGTCTCTCGCAGATCGGGCGAGCAGGTGGAGTACACCACAACACCACCGGGACGAACGAGCTCTAATGCGGATTCGAGGAGCTCGCTCTGGAGTTTGTTGAGCTCCGCAATATCGGACTCGGCCTTGCGCCAGCGAGCCTCTGGGCGGCGACGGAGCGCACCCAGGCCGGAACAGGGGGCGTCGACAAGCACGCGGTCGAAGCCTGCACCGAGACCCGGCGCACGACCATCCGCCCGATGCACGCGGACAGGTAGGTCTCCCACGGTCTTTTCCACCAAGGTAGCGCGGTGCGGAGAGACTTCTACGGCATCGACTTCCGCCCCCTCAATGCGGGCGATGGCCCCCATCAAGGCAGCCTTGCCACCGGGGCCCGCACACAGGTCCAACCAGCGTCCGGTGTCGTCGCCGATGAGTTCAGCTTCCGTTACTGCGCGTGCGATCAGCTGTGATCCTTCGTCCTGGACCGCTGCCAACTTCTGACGGACGGGCTCTAGCGAGCCCGGGTCACCCTGCTCAAGATACACCGCATAAGGCGAATAACGCCCTTCCTCACAACCGGTAATGAGCGCAAGCTCTTCCGCAGAGATTTCGCCGGGCCGCGCTACCAAATGCACCAGAGGCCGCTCAGAATCCGCTTCGAGTGCGCGTTCCAACTCCGCTGTCTGTTCGGCGTTGAGCTTGCTCTCACCAGCGGCGTCCAGCAGGCCCAAGGCGCGTCCGAAAGAGCGGGCAATCCACTCCGGGTGGGCATGGCGGAAGGCCACAGCCGCGACCTCTTCCTTTGGAGCAAGCTTGTCTAGCCACCCTTGCGCAGGTGTGCGGGTGATGGTGCGCATAATGCCGTTGGCAAAGCCCTTGGCCTTTTCGTGGCCAGCTGCCTCCACGAGGCGGACGGTGGTATCGACCGCAGCATGCGCTTCAACGCGGGTGTACAGCACTTGGTAGGTGCCCATTCGCAAGGCGATGAGAACGTCAGGTGCAATGGCCTCTAGGCCGCGCGAAGCGCACTCGGCGATAACCGCATCAAGCACGCCTTCGCTGCGCAGCGTGCCGTAGGTGAGTTCCGTCGAGAAGGCTGCATCACGGCCGCTAAGGTTGTTCGCACTTACTACCTTTGGCAGCGTGAGGTTGGCAAAAGCATCATCGGCCTCTACACGCTGCAACACCTCGAAAGCCACCGCGCGTGGGACATCGACTCCGCAGCGCCGCGCTGCGGACATGAAGGACGCTGGCTGTCGGTCCCGGCGGCTGTGCTGGCGCTGTCCGCCTCGATTCTCTCGCTTTCCTTTAGTCTGGCGGTTAGTACCGCCACGTGCGGTTCTGCGTCCACCGCTGCGTTGCTGTTCGGCGCGCTCGGTGCGAGCTGCCGGATCACCGGACTTGCTGCGGGATCGGAAACCTCCACTCATGAAAACTTCACCTCATCCTGGCTGCCCTCTGCTGCTTGGGAAGCCTGGCTAGAAAGCCCGCGGCCCCAGTCGGCGGCATTCATCATCTTTTTGCCGGGCGGTTGGATCTGGCCTAGGCGCACCGGGGTGCTTCCGGTACCGACCACTACCTCCTTCTTCGCCACGTGTACTTCGCCCGGTTGCAGCGAAGTCAACGCGGTGGTGTCTGGCAACTCCTCTAGTTCTGCTGGCTCCACGATGCTGACCGGGCCTACCTTTAAGCGCGACTCCCCCAATAGGGTCCACGCGCCCGGCCCTGGAGTATGCGCACGGATATGGCGATCGACAACATCGGCCTGCGCGGTCCAATCGATTCGGGCGTCTTCCGTGGAAATCTTGTGCGCGTAGGTGGCCTCACCCGCCTGCGGCTGCGGGGTGATGCTGCCATCTTCCAAACCATTCATCGTCTCGACGAGCAGATCACCGCCGGCATACGCCAAGCGCGTCAGCAGGTCATCCACGGTATCAGTGGGCCGGATTGTCTCTTCCATGGTGGCCAAGATATCCCCGGTGTCCAGGCCTCGATCAATACGGAAAGTTGTAGCACCCGTTCGCTCATCTCCCGCAGCAATAGCAGCCTGCACTGGGGCAGCGCCACGCCACGCTGGGAGAAGGGAAAAGTGCAGGTTGACCCAGCCGTGCTTGGGAAGGCTCAAGAGGTCCTCGGTGATCAGGTTTCCGTAGGCGACCACTGGAATGGCCTCGGGGGCGATCTCTGCTAGCCGTGCACGCAATGCATCGCCGTCCTCGGTGCCCTGCTTGAGGGTGGTCGGCGTGAGCACCTCGATGCCGTGTTCCTCAGCTAGGACTTTCACGGGGCTCGGATGCACGCTGCGTCCGCGACCACGGCGGGCGTCGGGCCGAGTGATGACTGCAGCTACCTCATGATGGGACTCGATAAGCTTCTGCAAAGCCACAACAGCGGGCTCGGGGGTTCCGGCGAAAATAATGCGCACTGTGAAGGCAGGCCTTTCTTAGTTCACGTTGTTGGGGTTCTAATTTTTAATCGATGTGGGGCCGCGCTGGCGTCAGAGCGTGCGCGCGGCTATGAGTTAAACCACTCCGCTTGGCGGATGGTCTTCATAGATTCCTTGCGCAGTTCGTCGCTCAGGCGCTGGAGGAACAAGACACCATCCAGGTGATCTGTTTCGTGCTGTATGCAACGCGCCATAAGCCCCGAAGCCAGCATCGATACAGGTCGGCCCTGCGGGTCGTAGCCGCGCAGACGCACCGTGGAGAATCTTTCGGTGGGCTGCGAAATACCTGGGATGGACAGGCAGCCCTCAGTTCCTAACTGCATGTCCTCCCCTACCGCTTCCCACTCTGGGTTGATTACCGCACCGCGCAGGCCGCTTTGAAAGTGTGAGCAATCGAAGACGAAGATGCGCTTGGTCACACCAATCTGGTTGGCGGCTAATCCGACTCCCCCAGCATCTTCCATGGTTTCCAGCATGTCCTGGGCCAAGCGTTCCAGTGACGGCCCGAACTCGGTGATTTCCTCGGCACGGGTGGTCAGGACCGGATCGCCATAAAGGCGAACCTCGCGCACAGTCATAGTGGTACTCCTCGAGGGCTAAACAGTGTGTCGGCTACCGAGAATAGTTCACCTCCAGCAGCGCGCGCCCGCTAGGGGTGAAAAGAACGCAGCCCTTAACCGATGTTGATTGGGTCCACGGTGATGCGCAGCGGCAACACATCCTTGCGTGCACTGCGCACGGAATTAGCCCTTCTCAAAGCCTGACCGAGCTCTGAACGCGGACCTAGTGGGGTACGAATCAATAGCCGCTGCGGCTCACCGCCGCGTTCATGGTCATAGTCACCTGGCAGGCTCACTCCCGGCGGCAACGGGACGGGCCCGAGTAGCTCCGCATGTTCCGGCAGTTCCGCCAACTCCAAAAATGCATCGAGGGAGGCATCGGCGCCGTCGACGGCCGCCATATGCACAGCAGGTGGAAAGCGTACCTCGCGGCGTGCCTGCAATTCCGCTGCTGCAGCTCCCACCATGTCCCAGCGGCTCAAGAAGCCCACGAGTGGCAGTTGCTCATCGGCAGCAACGATCACCGCACCGCCGTCGCGTGCCGGCGCGACGAGAGTCGCAGCAGCCGCCCACTTGGCCAAAGTGTCCTCCGTGGCTCGCAGATCCTGGCGGCCCAGCAGCGCCCCGGTTTCCACCAAGAGGGCGGCGCCGTAGTGCCCACCCTCCGCGATGCGCGGTTCCGCGCCCGGTGTAGCGATAACCAGCGCGGGACCGGTAGGGATCTCATCGAGGATGGTGGATCCGCCCGACTGAATCACTCGGGTGTTGGGAAATGCGCGGCCCATCTCCTCCGCCGTGCGTTCCGAACCCAGCACGATGGCGCGCAGCCGCGGCGAGCCGCAGTCGGAGCACCGATAATGAGCGTCAACGCGCCCACACCACCGGCACGTCGGCAGCGCAGCCGAATCTGTTGATTCATCCCTCGAAGCACCAGCGGAAGGCAGACCCAAGGGGCCATTGCAATGACGGCAACGCGCCGGGGACGCGCAGTGCCCACAAGCCAAAATCGGCGCATAACCCTTACGCGGGACCTGTACGAGAACGGGCTCACCGCGGTCGAGCGCCGCACGTGTGGCCTGAAATGCCGGGCCGCTGACAGCCGTCGTCCCGCCCTGCATGTGGCGGGCCAGATTAATCCCGTACGCACCCACCGCAAGGATGTTGGGGCGTCTCTTCTCCAGCGCTGTGTCGCTAGGTAAAAGATCGTGGGCCCACCCCGATTCAACAAGCAACTGGGCTTCTGCGGTGCGCGCATGGCCGGCGAGGACAAGGCTGCAGCCTTCCTGTGCCGAGCGGGTGCTAAGCACCTCCCTCGAATGGGCATAAGGCTTGAGGTTATCCACCAAATTATCGTCGCCGTCATTGAGGACAACGGCCAGCTTGAGGCCCTTGACTGGGGCAAAGGCTGCGGAGCGAGTACCGATGACGATCCGTGCTTGACCAGTTAAGGCGGAAAGATAGCGACGATAACGGGCCTGGGGCCCAGTACTGTGCGCGAGGACAGTGATTTGTTTGGCAGAAACGTGACGGCGAAACGCCGCCTCTAGGCAATCCAAGTCACGCTGATCGGGGACGACCATGAGCACGCCCCCGCCCTGCAGGGCCACGCTGGTTCCAAGGGCTGCCAAAGCACCGGCCCAGTCTTCCCCGGGTGCTATCTGCCAGGCTGCCCGGGCAATGTGCCCGGACAAGATCGAATCTACGAAGGACTCCCCGTGCTGGTAGCCCGACCACGCGGAAAGATCCGGATACTCGGCAGTGCCAAGTTCCTCCCACGGCGTATCCACGTCTGCTTCTTCGGCCTTGGCGTGGCGCGCCGGGATCGCGGTGCGAATGATGTCGGAGCGCACGCCGCCATAACGAGCCGCGAGGGATTCGATGAGCGCTGACATTGTCGGGGTGTACACCGCATAAGGAGAAATGACGCGATCAATATAACGAAGCGAACCCGCATAGTCGGAATCGCTAGCCCGCGACAACAAGATGGCGTCAACCAGACGACCATTGAAGCGGATGCGCACCCGCACTCCGGGCTGAGCAGCCTGTGAATCCGATTCATCAATGAGGTAGTCGAATTCTCGGTCCAAGTGGGCCACCCCTAACAAAGGCAACACCCGCGCGACCGGTTGTTGGGCGGCGGGTGTCTTCTTGGGCATAGGGCCCGATTCTACAGGCCGGCGGCGCGACGCAGGCTGTCGGCTCGCGAGGTGTCCTCCCACGGCAGATCGACATCGGTACGCCCGAAGTGTCCATAGGCTGCAGTCTGACGATAGATTGGACGCTGCAGGTCGAGCTCGCGAATAATCGCGGCCGGGCGCAGGTCGAAGACCTTATTCACCGCTGCCTGAATGTCAGCGTCGCTCAAGCCCTCGTGGGCAGTGCCGAAGGTCTCCACATACAGGCCGACCGGCTTTGCACGTCCAATGGCGTAGGCAACCTGCACCTCGGCACGGTCAGCCAGGCCAGCGGCCACGATATTCTTAGCCACCCAGCGCATAGCATAAGCCGCGGAACGGTCCACCTTGCTTGGGTCTTTACCGGAGAACGCACCGCCACCGTGGCGGGCCATGCCACCGTAGGTATCCACGATGATCTTGCGGCCGGTCAAGCCCGCATCACCCATGGGCCCGCCCAGAATGAAGGAGCCGGATGGGTTGATGAGAAGCTCAGTATCTTCGGTGTAGTACTGGCCCAATTCAGCATCGTTCACGACCCACTCGACGACATGGGTGCGAAGTTGCTCGGCCAACCACTCCTGGGTCACATCCGGATCATGCTGCGTGGAGATCACGATCGTCTCCAAGCGCGTCGGCACATCATTTTCGTCGTAAGCGAAGGTGACCTGAGTCTTTCCGTCGGGACGGAGCGAAGGCACGATACCTTCCTTGCGGACGTGGGTAAGACGGCGCGAAAGGTGGTGGGCCGTCGAAATCGGCAGCGGCATAAACTCTGGAGTTTCATTCGTTGCGTAGCCAAACATGAGGCCCTGATCACCAGCGCCATACTGGTCATCATCCTCAAACGTCCCCGAACGTACCTCTGTGGAGGCGTCGACGCCGGCCCCGATCTCCTGGGACTGTTCACCAATGGCCACGTTGACGCCACAGGTGTGGCCATCAAAGCCCACATCGGAAGAGGTAAAACCGATCTCTACAAGGGTCTTGCGGACGATCTGTGGGATTTCAACATAACCGGAGGTGCGCACCTCGCCCACGACGTGGACTTGGCCCGTCGTCACGAGAGTCTCCACAGCGACGTGGGCGTCAGGATCTTCCTCCAGGAGGGCGTCAAGAATGGCGTCTGAGATCGCGTCACAAATCTTATCCGGATGACCTTCTGTCACGGATTCGCTAGTAAAAAGGCGCACCGCCTGAGCAGCTTTATCAGTCACAAATCTTCCTTAAACTAATTCCGCGCGCCGTGGGCAGGACTTCGCCTCACCCACGCCTCGGCTGTTAACACCGCCCCATCGTAGACCAAGCGGTCTATAACTGCAAGAACGAGCGCTACTTTTCCAACAATTCATTCACCGCATCAAGAATCTGTGCGGCCACAACTTGCTTTGAGCCCGGGGCAACCACCACTGGGTCGGAAGAGCGACGAAGGATCCACCCGGCACTCGTGGCTTGGCCAAAGACCTTGCCCTCTCCGACCTCATTAGCCATGAGCACATCGCAGCCCTTCTTCACAAACTTCTGCTGGGCATACTCGAGCACGCTAGTAGTCTCATCACCAGTCTCCGCAGCAAAGCCAACGATGATTGCCTCGCGCTTAACTTCACCATTCTCACGCCGCTGCACCAGACCCTTGAGTATGTCCGGGTTCTCCACGAGCTCAAGGCTGGCCAAGTCCTCGTCTGCTGCGCCCTTCTTCATCTTCGAATCCGCCACGGACGCGGGACGGTAGTCGGCAACAGCCGCGGCCATGATAATGATGTCGGCATCGGCAGCTTCGCTATTCATCGCCTCCTGCATATCCCGCGTCGATGTCACGCGCACCACGGAAGCGCCTGCAGGGATGGGAAGCGCTTCAGTGTTTCCAGCAACAATAGTGACATCCGCCCCGCGTTGCGCAGCGATCTCCGCCAAGGCAAAACCCTGGCGTCCAGAAGAACGGTTGCCAAGGTACCGCACTGGATCGAGGTTCTCTTGGGTACCTCCGGCAGAGATCACAACCTTCCGGCCCTGCCAATCATGCTTCACGCGATGCCCCGCGATAATCGTACGAGCAAACTCCGCTATCTGCTCTGGATCCGGCAGGCGGCCGGCACCCGTATCGGTGCCGGTGAGTCGGCCATGCGCCGGCTCCATCACGGTGATACCGCGCCGGCGGAGCGTTGCCACATTGTCCTGGGTTGCCGGGTTCAGCCACATCTCCGTGTGCATGGCGGGGGCAATGATGACGGGGCACGTAGCAACCAGCACGGAAGCGCTCAAAAGATCATCGGCGCGGCCACAGGCCAACCGGGCGATAAGATCCGCGGTGGCAGGAGCGATGACGACTGCATCAGCCTGCTGCCCCAAGGAAACGTGTTGGACCTCATCCACGGCATCAAAGACGGTTGTGGAGACCGGGTGTCCTGACAAAGCTTCGAAGGTGGCCGCCCCAACGAAGTTCAATGCGGCCTCCGTGGGAACGACGCGGACATCATCGCCCTGTTCTTTAAAATCCCGAATAAGGTGACACGCCTTATAGGCAGCAATGCCGCCTGCCACGCCGATAAGGATTCGGCGGCCCCCTGCGGGCTTGGTCGACGCAGGTCTCAACTCTGAACTATCTGGGGTTTTCTGTACGTCCTTCACTCGGCCGATAGTACCCAAGACACAGCAAACCCACCGAAGCGCCTAGAGAGACACTTGGGTGGGTTTAGATTCAGAATGGCGCTAAGGCACTTTAAGAAGCTGCCTTTTTGCCTTCACGATGAGCAGGCTAGTTGCCTTCCTCGTGGTCCAGCAGGCCAGCGTCAATCTCGCGGAGGGCGATGGACAGCGGCTTCTCACCCGGTTCCGGGGTTACCAGTGGTCCGACGAACTCGAAGACGCCTTCATCCTGTTCCTGGTAGTAGCTGTTGATCTGGCGTGCGCGCTTCGCAGCGAAAATCACCAGAGCGTACTTGGACGAGACCTTGCCCAGCAGTTCATCAATCGGCGGATCGGTAATACCCGTCGGCGGATCGAATACTGGCTCCGGCTTCACGGCCTCAGAATTGGCAGGTGTGGTCACGTTGGTCACATGCACCTTTACTGTTGGTAGATGGTCAAAATCGTGGTCTATCCACGCAGGATAGCACTAATTGCAGCAACGGCCTCATCGAGATCTTCATTCACAACGATGTGGTCGAATTCCTTTTGCGCGGCAAGTTCCGTCTCTGCAGTATGCAGTCTGCGGTCAATGACATCCTGCGGTTCGGTCCCGCGCCCAGTTAGGCGCTCAACCAGAACTTCCCAGGATGGTGGGGCGAGAAACACGGTTTCCGCCTCCGGCATCGCCGCCTTCACGTTGCGGGCGCCTGCAAGATCAACCTCCACCAACACCGGACGGCCGGCCACCATCGCTTCCTGCACCGGCTGAGCCGGCGTCCCGGAGCGCTGCAAACCACCGTGGATCTCAGCCCATTCGAGCATGTCACCGGCATCAATATGTTCTTGGAAAGCCTCCGGGGAGACAAAGAAGTAATCCACCCCATCAGTCTCGCCGGGGCGGGGTTGGCGCGTCGTCATTGAGACGCTGAAGTAGAGGTTGTCAACATCATCACGCAGGCGCGAAACCACAGTGGACTTACCCACAGCGGACGGCCCGGCCAGAACGACCAGGCGCCCGCGTGCAGTTTCGTCAGCCATTGTGCTAATTACTCGCCGTAGCCGAAACGCTCGAGCAGGGCGCGGCGCTGACGGTCACCCAGGCCACGCAGGCGACGGGTCTGAGCAATCTCCAGGTCCTCCATGATTTCCTTGGCCTTGACCTTGCCAACCTTCGGCAGAGCCTCGAGGAGAGCGGAGACCTTGGTCTTGCCGATGATCTCGTCGGTCTCGGCCTTCTCCAGAACTTCCTGCAGGTTGGTCTCGCCGCGCTTCAACGCAGCCTTGAGCTCAGCGCGAGCCTTGCGGGCCTCAGCGGCCTTTGCGAGAGCTTCTTTGCGCTGCTCATCTGTCAACTTGGGAAGGGCCACGGGTTTCCTCCGATTTCATTAGTACGAACATTGTCATCTGATGGCTAGCACCAGAATCTCGGCTCACGGTGGGAAGATTTCCCCAGCGCGGGATAGCTTTTGCTACCTCCACGAACCGACTTCTGGCAATCCTAGCACTGGTCTGTACGCGGTGACGCAACGCGGCCCCTTTCATTTAAAGGTTCCTGCACGTCAACGCACATGCCTTAAACAAAATACCAGGTAAACAGCGCTCCTGTTAATCCAGCACGCCGCTACCTGGTCTGAGTATTAGTCCCGGAACTCCGCCGCCGTATCCACCACGGCTTTCCGCAGTTCAGAGGCATTAGGCCCCTGCGAAAGAATAGCCCTGGAGACGTTAGCAAAGCCCAGTTTGGGTGCCGCTGCGGTGAGTTGCCTTACATCCGCGGGTGTTGCGCCCTGGGCGCCGACTCCCGGCAGCAGCACTGGACCGTTTAATTGGTCTAATGCAGGCGGAGCTTCCACCGTCGCGCCCACGACCACGCCGAGAGCACCCACGGTGTTGTCTGACCCAGCCGCAGACGCATTGCGCTGCGCAAGCTCATCGACGACTCGTTGCGCCACGCTGCGGCCGTCGACACTCAACGACTGCAACGCCACGGCCTCCGGGTTGGAGGTCGCCGCAAGGACGAAGACCCCGCGTCCAGTGTCCTCCGCTAGGTCGAAGACTGGGCTCAAAGCGCCCACACCGAGGTAGGGCGAGACCGTCACAGCATCGGACCGCAGCGGCGAGTCCTCCCCCAGCCAGGCCTGTGCGTAGCCCGCCATGGTGGAACCGATGTCACCGCGCTTCGCGTCCGCTAGGCTCAAACAGCCCTGCTCTCGAAGGCCCGCCAGGGCCTCCTCGAGTACAGCGAAACCGCGAGAGCCGAAACGCTCAAAGAAGGCCACCTGCGGCTTCACCACCGCCGCGGTCTCCGCGAAAGCCTCTACACAGCGCAGCGTAAACGTGCGCAGACCATCCACATCAACCGACAGGCCCCAGGCCTCCAGCAAGTGCGGGTGGGGGTCGATGCCCACGCACAGGCGCCCGCGCTCCGCACCGGCTGCCACGAGGCGCTCGCCGAAAGACGGCGTCTTCCTAGTTGGCTGGGTCATGCTTAAGCTCCTGCAGCGCGCGTACCTTGAGGTCTCCGCGGCGCAGGGCTTCGATGCCCTGCACGGCTGCGGTCACGCCTTGGACGGTGGTCACCAGTGGAACACCCACGGATACCGCAGCGGCGCGGATGTCATAGCCATCGTGACGGGCGCCGGCGGAGCCTGCCGGGGTGTTGAGGATGAGGTCGACCTTGCCGCCGAGGATCTGGTCCACGATGGACTCCTCACCCTCCCCAGCTTCCGAGACCTTCCGGGCCACCTCGCACTCGACGCCGTTGCGGCGCAACATCTGCGCGGTACCGGCAGTGGCCACGATGGTGTAGCCCATGTAGGCCAGGCGCTGAATCGGGAAGATAAGGGTGCGCTTATCGCGGTTGGCCACGGAGACGAACACGGTGCCCTCGGTGGGCAGCTCACCGAAGGCGGCCATCTCACCCTTGGCATAGGCGGCACCGAAGTTATCAGCCAAGCCCATCACCTCGCCGGTGGACTTCATCTCTGGAGAAAGCAAGGTATCCAGCAGCTGGCCGTCGGGGCGACGGAAGCGGTTAAACGGCAGCACGGCTTCCTTGACCGCAATCGGGTGCTCCAGCGGCAGGGAACCACCGTCGTAAGTGGACGGAATGATGCCTTCCTCGCGCAGCTCCGCAATGGACGCACCCAGCATGACGCGTGCGGCAGCCTTAGCCAGCGGCACGCCGGTGGCCTTGGAGACGAAGGGCACGGTACGGGAGGCACGCGGGTTGGCCTCGATGACATAGAGAGTGTCATCCTTCAGGGCGTACTGAACGTTCATCAGGCCCTTGACGCCGATGCCGTGCGCTAGGCGACGCGTCGACTCCCGCACCTTCTCAATATCCTCCGGCCCCAGCGTCATCGGTGGCAGCGCACAGGAGGAGTCACCGGAGTGGATACCTGCTTCCTCGATGTGCTCCATGACTCCGCCGAGGTAGACCTCCTCGCCGTCACACAGCGCGTCGACGTCGATCTCAATGGCGTTATCTAGGAAACGGTCGACCAAGACTGGGTGATCCGAGGTGATCTCGGTAGCGCGCTCGATGTAATCGCGCAGCGAATCCTCGTCGTAGACGATCTCCATGCCGCGGCCACCCAGCACGTAGGACGGGCGGACCAGCACCGGATAGCCGATATTCGAAGCGACCTGGCGGGCCTCCTCAAAGGAGGTAGCGGTGCCGAAGGCCGGTGCAGGCAGCTCGGCTTCGGCAAGCACCTTGCCGAATTCACCGCGGTCCTCGGCCAAGTCGATGGCAGCGGCCGAGGTTCCCACGACCGGAACGCCGGCAGCCGTTAGGCGCTCAGCCAGGCCCAGCGGGGTTTGGCCACCCAGCTGAACGATGACGCCGGCAACTTCACCACAAGCGGCCTCCGCGTAGTAAACCTCCATGACATCCTCGAAGGTCAGCGGCTCGAAGTAGAGACGGTCGGCGGTGTCATAGTCAGTCGACACCGTCTCCGGGTTGCAGTTAACCATGACCGTCTCGTAGCCCTCACGGGAAAGCTCGAGGGCGGCGTGCACGCAGGAGTAATCAAACTCGATGCCCTGGCCAATACGGTTCGGGCCGGAGCCTAAGATGATGACCTTGCCCTTGGTCTTCTCGCTGCTCTCGCGCACCTCGGACTCAGCGTTCGGGTCCATTTCATAAGCGCTGTAGTGGTACGGGGTCTGGGCTTCAAACTCGCCCGCACAAGTATCAACGGTCTTGTACACCGGGCGAATGCCCAAAGACCAGCGCAGGGAGCGCACGCCATCCTCACCGGCGAACTCTGGGCGAAGAGCCGCGATCTGGGCGTCGGACAGGCCAAAGACCTTAGCGCGGCGCAGTAATTCAGCGTCCAGGACTGGCGCGCTCACGAGCTCCTCGCGGAACTCAACAAGCGCCTCAAGCTCGGCGAGGAACCACGGGTCGATGTGCGAGTGCTCGTGCAACTGCTCCACCGTGGCACCGAGACGCAGAGCCAGCTCGACATCGTAGATGCGGCCCTCGGTCGGACGCTCCAGGTCCTTGAGAACGGCCTCCACGTCCGTTGCGCGCTCCCCAGCGAAGTACTCATCCGGCTTGGTCCAGAAACCAGAAGGCTTGCCCTCCAGCGAGCGCATGACCTTGTTCAGGCCGGAAATATAGTTGCGGCCGATACCCATGGCCTCGCCCACAGACTTCATCGTGGTGGTCAGAGTGTCATCGGCGCCCGGGAACTTCTCAAAAGCAAAGCGCGGGGCCTTGACGATGACGTAGTCCAGAGTCGGCTCGAAGGCCGCCGGGGTCACGCCAGTGATGTCGTTGCGTACCTCATCCAGGGTGTAGCCAATCGCCAGCTTGGCTGCCAGCTTGGCAATCGGGAAACCGGTGGCCTTAGAGGCCAGCGCGGAGGAGCGGGACACGCGCGGGTTCATCTCAATGGTGATGATGCGGCCGTCATCCGGGTTTACAGCGAACTGGATATTGCAGCCGCCGGTGTCGACGCCGACCTCGCGGATGATGGCGATACCCTGGTCGCGCATCTTCTGGTACTCGCGGTCAGTGAGGGTCAATGCCGGGGCCACGGTCACGGAGTCACCGGTGTGGACGCCGAGGGCGTCGACGTTCTCGATGGAAGCGATGACCACAACGTTATCGTCGCCGTCACGCATGAGCTCGAGCTCGAACTCCTTCCAGCCCAGGATGGACTCCTCGATGAGGACGTTCGCCTCCGGTGAGGCAGCCAAGCCACCGCCGGCAATGCGCTCAAGGTCCTCTTCGTTAAAGGCCAGGCCGGAGCCCAAGCCGCCCATGGTAAACGATGGGCGTACAACGACCGGGAGGCCAAGCTCGGAAACGGTCTCGTGGACCTCCTCCATCGTGTGGCAAACACGGGAGCGCGCGGATTCGCCACCGATGGAGGCCACGATGTCCTTGAATTTCTGACGATCCTCGCCGCGCTCAATGGCGTCGATATCAGCACCGATGAGCTCGATATCGTACTTCTTGAGGATGCCCAGCCGGTCCAACTGTACCGCGGCGTTCAGAGCGGTCTGGCCGCCCAGGGTTGCCAGCACGGCGTCGATGGGGTTGCCCTCTTCCTTTTCCTTCTGGAAGATCTTCTCGATGAACTCGGGCTCGATGGGCTCCACATAGGTGTGGTCGGCGAACTCCGGGTCCGTCATGATCGTTGCCGGGTTGGAGTTAACCAGCGTGACGCGCAGGCCTTCCTCCTTGAGCACGCGGCAGGCTTGGGTGCCGGAGTAGTCGAACTCGCAGGCCTGACCAATAACAATCGGACCGGAGCCGATAACCAGGACGTGATTGATGTCGTTGCGCTTTGGCATGTGTTTCTTCTTCCTTTTCCTGGTTGCGTTCTACTTGTTCGGGGACTTTTCAGTCATGAGCTCGATGAACTGGTCAAAGAGCGGGTTGGCATCGTGTGGGCCGGCGGCGGACTCAGGGTGGTACTGCACGGAGTACGCCATGCCATCCTTGAGCGCAACACCTTCGATGGTGTTGTCGTTGAGGCAGGTGTGGGAGACCACTGCCGGGCCGAAGTCGGTATCGAATTCCTCGCCGGCCGGGTCTTCCTTGCCCGAGGGGCTGGCCAAAGCAAACCCGTGGTTCTGGGAGGTGATATCGATCTTTCCGGTCAGCTGGTTGCGCACCGGAACGTTGATGCCGCGGTGGCCGAACTTCAGCTTGTAGGTGTCCATACCCAGCGCACGGCCGAGGATCTGGTTGCCAAAGCAGATGCCGAAGAAGGGGTACTTGGCAGCAAGGATGTCGCGCACGATGCCGACCATGGTGTCAGCGGTAGCCGGGTCGCCCGGACCGTTGGAGACAAACACGCCGTCTGGGTTGTACTGCTTGATCGTCTCGAACGGGGTGTTGGCGGGAACCACGATGGTCTCGATGCCGCGCTCGGCAAAGTGCTTCGGGGTGGCGGTCTTGACTCCCATGTCATAGGCCACGACGGTAAAGCGCTTCTCCCCTACGGCTGGGAAGGTATAGACCTCATCGGTCGAGACTTCTTCGGACAGGTCAAGGCCGGCCATGGAAGGTTGGTTCTTGACCTCAGAGATGAGTTCCTCGACGTCCCGCTCAGTCGCCTCGCCCGAAAAAATACCGGCCTTGATGGAGCCGTGATTGCGCAGGTGGCGCACCAAAGTGCGGGTATCGATTCCCCCAATACCAATGATTCCCTGCTTCTCCATCTCCTCCGGCAGGGAGCGGGCGGCACGCCAGTTGGAAACGCGGCGGGCCAGATCACGGATAACTAGGCCGGCAACCCAGATCTTGTCGTCATGGGACTCGTTGTCCTCATCGTTCCAGCCCGTATTGCCAATCTGCGGCGCAGAGGCGACGACGATCTGGCGGTGGTAAGACGGGTCCGTCATGGTCTCCTGGTAGCCCGTCATGGCGGTGGTGAAGACGGCCTCGCCCAGAGTCGTACCGGTGGCGCCGAAGCCGAAGCCTCGGAAGGTGCGGCCATCAGCGAGGACCAGGATGGCGGGGGTGGTGGTAGTGGAAGTCACTGTGTGTTGAACCTTTCAGTGAATTTTCTCGGTGAAGGGTTGGTTGTGTTGGGGACGTGCGTTGGTTACTTAAGTGTCGAGCAACTCTGATTGTCGATTATCCCGATTACTTGGCCGCCTCGCTGGCGCTTTCAGCCGCTAGGTCGTAGGTCACCGCGCCACGCAGGATGGTGTAGGCCACGCGTGCACCGAATTCCTCCCCCTCATAGGGGTTGTTCTCCGACTTCGAAGCCAGACGCGTGGAATCCGATACCCACTTGTGCTTGGGATCGACGATGGTGAGGTTGGCTGGCTCGCCCACCGCAATCGGGCGGCCATGACCAGGCAGGCGAGTAATCTCTGCCGGACGCTCCGACATGACGCGGGCGACGAAGCGCCAGTCGGCCAGGCCGGTGGCGACGAAGAGCTTGGCGATGACTGCCAGGGAGGATTCCAGTCCCAGCATGCCTGGCTTAGCGTGCTCGAACTCGACACACTTGTCTTCGCTGCCGTGCGGAGCGTGGTCTGTGGCCACGACGTCGATAAGCCCGTCAAGCAAGGCCTGGCGCAGGGCCAGGGCGTCGGATTCCTCGCGCAACGGTGGGTTGACGCGGTAGACGCCGTCGTAGGTCACCAGCTTGTCATCGGTCAGCAGCAGGTGGTGCGGGGTCACCTCGGCGGTCAGCGGAATGCCCTGTTCCTTGGCCCACTTGAGCAGCTCCACGGTGCCCTTCGTCGAAGCGTGGCAGATGTGCATGCGGTTGCCGTAATCACGCGCGAGTAGGGCGTCGCGGGCGACGATGGATTCCTCAGCGACGCGCGGCCAGCCGCGCAAGCCCAGGCGGGCGGCGACCTCGCCCTCGTGGGCGCTAGCGCCTTCGGTCATGCGGTGGTCTTCTGCGTGCTGCGCCAGCAGGACGTCAAGTCCCTTCGCATATTCCAGGGCACGGCGCATGAGCTGTGGGTCCTGGACGCACTTGCCGTCGTCGGAGAACATACGCACCTTGGCGTCCGAGCGGGCCATCATGCCAAACTCGGTCAGGGTCTTGCCCTCGAGGCCCTTCGTGATGGAGCCGACCGGATGGACGTCGCACAGACCACGTGCCTGGCCCTTGGCCCAGACGGACTCGGCGATGATGGGCTGGTCCGTCACCGGTGAGGTGTTGGCCATGGTGAACACGGCGGTAAAGCCGCCCTTGGCGGCAGCGCGCGAGCCGGTTTCGATGGTCTCGGTGTCCTCGCGGCCCGGCTCACGCAGGTGAACGTGCATGTCCACCAACCCCGGCAGCAGCACGTTGCCGCCACCGTCGATAGTGCGGTCCACCTCAACTGCCGGGGTCACGGCCCCGGCGTCCCTGGCGTCCCCGGCATCGGCGGCAGTGCCGATGGCCTCGATAACGCCATCCTTGATCAGGATGCTGGTGGGTTCGCCCTCGCCATAGGGGCGAACGTTGGTGATGAGTAGAGTGCCGGCCGCGGGAGCAGAGAGCACGCCGGTGTCTGGATAATTAGTCATGGTTTCTGAAAAGCTCTCCTCGTTGGTATGTGAGATAACTCGATTTAGATACCGGCGTTCTCGCCGTTCGTCAGCAGCGTAAAGAGGGTGGCCATGCGCACATGGACACCGTTGTTGACCTGCTGGAGCACTGCGGTGTTGTCAAAGTCAGCCACGGCATAGTTGATCTCCATGCCACGAACCATGGGGCCTGGGTGCATGATGATGGCATCCTTCTTCATGGCCGCGGCGCGGTCCTTGGACAGCCCGTAGAGGGCGGCGTATTCGCGGTGCGAGGGGAAAAAGCCGCCGTTCATGCGCTCTGCCTGAACGCGCAGCATCATGACGACGTCCGCCTCCGGCACCTCGGCGTCGAAGTCATGGGAGACCCGCACCGGCCAAGTGTCCACGCCGAAGGGCAACAGTGTCGGCGGAGCGACGAGCGTGACCTCGGCTCCCAGGGTGGACAACAGGTCCACGTTGGAGCGCACGACGCGGGAGTGCAGGCAATCACCAACGATGGTGACTTTCAGTCCCTCGAAGCCGGTGCCTGCAGCGGAGCGATCCGCTCCTAGGTGCAGGCGCTGGCGCATCGTGACGGCGTCGAGAAGCGACTGCGTGGGGTGCTGGTGAGAGCCATCGCCGGCGTTGATGACGCTCGGCCCCTGCCCTTCAGGTGCCACCCAGCCGGCGAGCTGCTGCGCCGCACCCGAGGAAGGGTGGCGCATGATGATGGCATCTGCGCCGATCGACGTCAAAGTCAACCCGGTGTCCTTGAGGGACTCGCCCTTCTTGACCGAAGACGTCGACGCGGAGAGGTTGATGACATCAGCCGACATCCACTTACCCGCCGTTTCGAAAGAAGAACGGGTGCGGGTGGAGTTTTCATAGAACAAGGTGAAAACGGTGCGCCCGCGCAGCGTGGGCAGCTTCTTGACTTCGCGGCCTTCGAGGGCTTCCCGGAAACGGTCGGCCTCATCCATCAGCCCAAGGATCTCCTCGGCGCTGTGGTCGGCGATATTAATGAGGTGCTTCATTTATGCCTCCTTGCCGGGCTGTGCAGTGAAGCGGGTGAGAACGACGGCATCGCGGCCATCGATATCAGCGTTGTACACGGTGACGTCCTCGTCGCGCGCGGTGGGAATGTTCTTGCCCACGTAATCAGCACGGATGGGGACCTGGCGGTGTCCACGGTCCACGAGGACTGCGAGTTGGATGATGTCGGGACGGCCGATGTCCGCGAGGGCATCGAGTGCGGCACGGATAGTGCGGCCGGAGTATAAGACGTCGTCGACAAGAATCACGGTGGCGCCGTTGATGCCGCCGTCGGGCACCGTCGTAGGCTGCAATGCACGGTGCGGGCGGGCATAGAGATCATCGCGGTACAGCGTGATGTCTAGGGAGCCCCAAGGAACCTCCACCCCGGAGAATTCCTCAATTTTTTCGGCAAGGCGCTGCGCCAACGGCACGCCACCAGAGGGAATGCCTAAGAGCAGGACTCGAGCGGAATCACTCGAATCTAGCGCTGTCTTTTCAATGATCTGGTGCGCGATGCGTGCGACAGTGCGCGCGACGTCTTTCGAGCTCAACAGCTCGTTGGACTCCGCGTGGGTGCCGGTTTCACTCATCGTGACCTCCTTCCCCGCCTCACGGTGCGGTCTTTAAAGGATGTCGGACAATGGTTAAAAGGACTTGTCTATGCTTGAAAGCCAGCACTAACCATAGCACTCTTCAGGCGTGCTGTGTACGCCCTCGCACCCCGAATCTTTTGAGGCAGGTCCCTAGACAGTGAGTTTTACTACCCAGCACGTTGTTCCAGCCCCGCGCGAAGAGGTTTGGCAATGGCACACCCGCCCGGGAGCGCTCGCGCGCCTCACCGCGCCTTTCGGTTTCATGACTCCCCTGCAGCAGGCTGAGTCATTAGCTGATGGGACTTCTATCTTGGGGTTTCCTGGTGGTTTGAAATGGGTCGCCCGGCATGATTTGAGTAGGTACCAGCCGCGGCGTTCTTTCGCTGATGTCTGCATCAATGCCCCCTTCCGTTCGCTGGCCAATTGGCGCCACGAACACGTCTTTGAAGACCACCCAGAAGGCACGCTCATCACCGACAAGGTGGACACCCGCATCCCCACGGGGGCAGTGGAATCGATTTTTGCCTACCGGCAGCAGCAGCTCATTGAGGATTTTCGCTTTGCTCAGCGGCTGGGTGCTCTCAACGCCGAGCCCCGCACAATAGCAATAACTGGTACGCACGGCACGGTAGGCACTGCTGTGGCCGCACAGCTCGGCACCTTGGGCCACACCGTCATTCCGCTCGTGCGCTCTAAACCAGGTGCCGGCGAGCGCCTGTGGCGGCCTACTGTGCCCGCCAAAGATTTGCTGGACGGCGTTGATATCCTCATCCACCTGGCCGGCGAGCCGATTTTCGGGCGCTTTAATACCGCGCACAAGGAAGCTATTCGGGATTCACGTGTAGGCCCTACTCACCTGCTGGCGCAGCTGGCGGCCGAGACTCCCTCCGTGACTGCGATGGTCTGTTCTTCCGCTATCGGTATCTACGGCCCGGACCGGGGCGATGAAGAACTGACCGAAGGCTCGGAGCGCGGTGAGGGCTTTTTGGCCGATGTCGTGACGGCGTGGGAGGATGCTTGCGCGCCGGCACGTGAGGCCGGGAAACGAGTAGTGAACCTGCGCACCGGCATCGTGCAATCTGCCAACGCGGGAATCCTGCCGCTGCTGCGGGCGCTGTTTTCTACTGGCCTAGGCGGTGCATTTGGCAAGGGCAGCATGTGGAATAGCTGGGTTGCGCAGGATGATCTCTCAGATATGTTCGTCCGCGCCGCCCTCGACCCTGCCTGGAGCGGTGCCATCAACGCGGTCTCTCCCACCCCGGTGCTCAATCGCGATTATGTGGATGCCCTCGGCTCACTCCTTCACCGGCCGACCGTCATCCCCATTCCCAGCGTTGGTCCAGCGCTACTGCTGGGTAAGGAAGGTGCGCGTGAGCTGGCACTGGCCAACCAAAAGGTCCTTCCCACGCGCGCGGAAGCGCTGGGCCACACCTTCCGCTACCCCGACATCGCTCCAGCGCTCGCCCACGAGCTCGGTGGCGAAAAACTCGTCGAGGCCCCCACCTGCGCACCCGGGGAAGACGGCTCCGGTAGTGTCGGGGCCGGAAAAGATTAAGAAAAATGTAGCGAAGTGAGTAGAAGAATTGACGGACACCACTAACCATGACCACGCACAGCAGCGCCAGCTGCAGCCTGACACACCCATCGAAGAAGTCAGCCTCGAGCGCATAGCGGAAATCTTTGAGTCAGAAGGCTTGGAATACCGCATCGAAGAGCAGAAGACTCAAGACGGCCAAACGGTCAACCTCTTGCGCACCGGCTTCTCCAACGCCGCCATCGCCTTCCAGCTCGTTGGCTCCTCTCTCATCGTCGATTCCGTATGGCGCGGCTCTGTCCCCGCCTCCGAAGGCCCTGCGTTGCTCATGCACATCAACGCATGGAACCAGGACCACTTCACGCCGACGTTCCGCTTCTTCGAAGCGCCAGACAACGCTTTGGCGGTCTCTGGTGCACGCGATCTGGACGTGACCCATGGTGCATCCCGCAACCAGCTCGGCGCGTTCGTCATGTCCACCCTGGATGCTGTGTTGCAATCCTTCGAGTGGATGGAACAGCAGTACCCGCAGCTTGTCACCTGGAAGGAGCACAACCATGACTAATCCGACAACGCCTACCGCCGAGGATCCGCACGCACTGCCGGATGTCACCCTTGACCGCATTATCGAGGCAATGAAGACCTTCGACATCGTACTCGAGCCGGTCACCGGTCGCGACGACGCCGCGACCGCTAATCTCAACGGTCTGCCGTGCATGTTCGCCGTCCTGGAGAGCGTTGCTATCGTGCGCTGCGATGTTCCGACGGACGTCAACTATGCCAAGGCAGACGCAGGTCTTTTCTTGGCCGCTAACCAGATCAACTCCGTGGCTATGGGGGCACGCGCCGTCATTGGTGACTTCGATGGCATGCTGCTCGTACGCACCGAGGCTGACATTCCTTGCGCGGCCGGAATGACCGATGAACAACTCGCGGCCGCACTGCGCGCCTCTGTGGACGGCGTCATCAACGCCCAGAACGCCATGGTCGCCGCTGCCGAAGAAATGGCCAAGCTCGGTTCCGAGTCAGCCGCGCAGGCGGGCGAGGGGGCCGAGGGCGCTCAGGGTGAGCAGCAGTGACCGATCTCCACGTGGTTGAGCCGGTCACCATCGACCGGTTGGCGCAGTTGTGCGAGCTTATCGCCGCCGACTATGCACTCATCGAGGCAACCCCAGAGCCAGAAGACGACGCTGACACTGGCGCCGACAGTGCCGATTCCGCGCGCCGCGTGCTGCAGACCGGTGTCCCCCATATCGCAGTGCACTGTGAGCTCGACGCTGAAGGCGAGGTACTCAGTGCCTTCGCCTCGTGGGAGGGCACTCTTCCAGCACACCTCGAACCGGAGGTAGCCGCCGTGGTGGCGGAGCTGAACTGGGCCAGCGTTGCGCCCACCCTGAACTTCCTCGTAGAAGAGGATGCGAAGGGTAACGCGGAGATCCACCTAGGCGCCAACCGCGCCATGGGCGTGGGCGAAGGCCTCTCCTTGGCTCAGCTCGGCCATTTCCTGCTGAGTTCACTGGCCAGCTTCGCTGAGATCTTCGACGTCGTGGCACAGCGCTTCCCGCAGGCTGTCACCTGGGATAAGGAGGAGCAAGCATGAGCCAGGACCCACATCAGAACCAGAATGCATCCGGCAGTTCCGATCCTTTCGACATTCTCTCCGGGTCACCGCTGGCCGCCGTCGGCCGGGACCGCGTGTTGAGCGTGCTCAACGGCGCCGAGCTGGATATGGCAGCCACCGCGCACCCAGAAGATGCGACAACCGCAGTTGCCCGCCTCAACGACCTTGACTGGGTCATCACCGTGGAAGAGGGCCTCGTGCGCATCGAGAGCGTGCTGTCCACACAGCTCAATGCGGAGATGCTCCCCATCTTCCATGTGCTCTGCAACGAGTTCAATTCCGGTGCTTTCGATGGGCGCGCGCTCGTTGGTTTAGCTGAGGATGAGGTTGAGCTGCGCGGTGATGCGTGCTTCGTCACCACCGCTGGTCTGAACGAGGACCAGCTCTTTCACGCGCTCAACCTCGGCATCATCAACGCGCAAGAAGCGCTGCTGTCTGTTCTGGATGCGTTTAACGCCGCCGCCCGCGAGCTGGCCAGCGACGTCGATGGCACAGAGAGCGACTAGCTCTTAGTCAGCGTCCTTAATACGCTGGCGCTCGACTTCCGGATCAAAGTCGGGCGCCGGCCATTCCAGATCTAGGTGGCGCAGGAGATCCACGATGAGAAACTTCAGCGCCATCCGGGCATACTTCTTGTTATCGGTAGGAATGACGTACCAGGGCGCGTAGTTTTCATCCGTGCGCTGAATAGCATCCTCGTAGGCCGACATGTACTCATCCCAATAGGCGCGCTCCTCCACATCAGCCGGGTCGTATTTCCAGAACTTATCTTCCCGCTCCGTGCGGTCCAGCAGATTTTCCTTCTGGGCTTCCTTGGACAAGTGAAGGAAGATTTTAATGACCTTGACTCCCCTGGCCGTTAATTCCAGCTCATAGTCACGGATGGCCTCGATGCGCCGATCCACCTCTTCTTCATCCACCCACTCGTGCACGCGCTGAATGAGGACATCCTCGTAGTGGGAGCGGTCAAAGGCCACGATTTGTCCCGGCTGCGGGTCATGTTTGCGGATGCGCCACAGGAAGTCATGCTCTAGCTCCTCTTCGGTGGGTTTACCGAAGCCGACGGTCGTGGTTCCTTGCGGGTCGAAGGTGCTCAACACGTGGCGGATAGCACCGCCCTTGCCCGAGGTATCCATGCCCTGCAGGACGATGAGCACCGCCGGGGCGTCCTCACCGTAGCTGCGGCCGTTGGCAAAAAGCCGCTCCTGCAGCTCATAGAGCTCATCGTCATACTTGGAGAAGCGGGCGTCGAGCGCCGCTTTATCGCCGTCGAAGCCAGGCGTTGCCGAGGCATCAACCGAGTCAATCTGAAAATTTTTGCCAGCTCGCAGGGCGAGCGCGTCCTCAATCTTGAATTTCGCCATGGACTCCACCATACCGAGACGCTGTTTAAGCACCCAGAGTAAAAAGGCCTCGCAGCAATGCGCTGAGCGCTCCTAGGCTGGCCAGCCACAGTGATAGCTTATGGGCCTTGTCCCGAGAGACGCGCCCAGCAATCTTCTTTCCTAAGAGAATGCCAACGCACATTCCAATCACCCCGCAGGGCCACACCAGCCAGTGCAAACCGTCAAAGCCGCCGGAGCCCAAGAAGTACTTCGTCAGAACAGAGGACAATCCGCCGATGACAAAGCAGGGTTGCAGGGTCGGCGCGAGAACCTCCTTGGGCCACCGCGCGGCCTGGGCATAGACCGTGATGACCGGGCCAGCCACGCCGGCCAGGGTATTGGTGAACCCGCCCAAAATACCCGCGGAGATGGCCGGGCCCGTGCCACTCATCTCCGGGACGAACTTGCGCCCAAAGACCACCACGGCCAGCGCAATCAATAAGGCGGCACCAACCAGAACCAACAACGCCGCAGTATCAATACGGGCGATGAGCAGCGCCGCCGGAATTGAGCCGAGGACCATGAAAGGACCGATGCGCAGCCACTTTCCCCAGTCCACATTCTCACGCATCGAATAGGTCGTGAGGATGGCATTGAGGCAGGCCAAGACGTTGATGACCATGATGCCTTCGACGGGGCCGAGGAAAAGCGTCAGGATGGGCCCACCAATGAGGCCCAGGCCCATGCCGGAGACTCGCTGCAAGCACGAGCCAGCGATGACGGTAAGGAGGACAACGAGGGGTATTGCCAGTACAGACATATCCCTTTAGCCTCGGTAGCGTTCCATCACTGCGGCAGCCACATGATCCGGGAACATACCCGTAACATCACCGCCGTACTGCGCCACCTGCTTGCACAGCGAAGAAGAGATATATCCGTATTTCTCATCCGTGAGCAAAAAGACGGTATCGATTCCGGAAAGGCGCCGGTTCATCTGCGCCATCGGCAGCTCATACTCATAATCCAAGGAGGAGCGCAAGCCCTTCACAATCGTGTCTATGCCATGGGCGCTGGTGTAATCCACCAACAATCCGCCCCACCAGTCCACCTCGATCTCCGGGGAAACGGTACGGCGAATAAGGTCCACGCGCTCCTCCACGCTAAACAGCCCAGAAGGCTTGTCGGGGTTTCCCGTCACCAGCACCGTGACCTTGTCAAAAAGCTCGCTGGCACGATTAAAAACGTCGACGTGCCCCAGCGTGATGGGATCGAAAGAACCGGGGCATACGGCGTGAGTCGGCATGGCTAGTCCTCCTGGGTTCCGGTGGTATCGATCTTCGAGCTATCCGCACTGCGGTGATAGATCGCCATATCAAAACGCGCGATGCCAAAGGTCCGCTTCTTAAGCTTCTGACCGGTGGGCTCAAAGCCATCTGGCCACTGTGTGTGCGGCGAGTCCACGTGGCGCTCGATGACAACTATCGCGGCATCATCCAGCACCGGCTCGATGGCGGCGAGAAGACCATCAACATCATCGAAGTCATAGGGCGGATCCGCGAGCACCATGTCGAAGTAGCCGCGCGGTGCGGTGGCCAGGTATGACGAGGCTTTCATTTCTCGTACCTCCACGAGCGGGTGCTTCACCACCCCAATATTGTGGCGAATGACCTTCACGGCCGCAGCATTATTCTCCACGAGGACGACTTCCTCAGCGCCACGGCTAGCTGCCTCAAGGCCTAAGGCGCCGGAACCAGCAAAGAGATCCAACACGCGGGAATCAATGAACCCCCAGCGCACATTCAACGATGAGAAAAGGCCCTCGCGGGCACGGTCGGACGTGGGCCTCGTCCCAGCTTCGGGCACCTTGATGGTGCGCCCGCGGGCTTCTCCGGCGATGATTCTGGTCATGGCTTCTACCCTATCTCCCCTCAGTTTCCCGCGGTGACAAGCCTAGTTTTTCTCCAAAAATCCCTGTTCATCTGCGCTTAGGTTGTGCGTCAGTTCCTCCGCTAATTCAGGGTTACGCTCGACCAACGCGGCGGCATCAGCATGCGTGCGCTCAACGATGTCCCGGTCATTGATGAGGTTCAGCAACTTCAGCGTGCGCTTCGTACCGGATTGCAGTGTTCCCAAGATATCGCCTTCGTGGCGTTGCTGTAGGTCGAGCTCAGCTAGGTCAAAACCAGATGGCGTATCCGCGATAGCTTTGATACGCCGGAAAGACTTGCTATTAGGCTCAGCCGTCGTGTGCAGCAGGCACACCGATTCATTGCCGCCGCGTCCCACGCGCCCGCGCAACTGGTGCAGCTGCGAGACTCCAAAGTTCTCCGATTCCCGGATCAGCATGACGGTGGCATTGGGAACATCGACGCCGACTTCAATGACCGTGGTCGCCACGAGGACATCAATCTCCCCGCGCGCGAAGCTCTCCATTACTTGGTCCTTATCGGGCATTTTGCCGTGGAGCATCTCCACCCGCAGTCCGCGCAAGGGAAGGTTGCGCAGTTGGACCGACATGGTTTCCACACCGCCCTCTCCTTCAATCCGTGGGCAAACGATATAGGCCTGGTGACCCTTGCCTACCTCTTCACGGATGCGCTCGATGGCGCGGCGTACCCACTCCGGCTTCCATTCGGGAACCACCGCGGACAAGATAGGTTTGCGTCCACCGGGTAGCTCCTTGAGCGTCGATACCGCTAGATCACCGAACACCGTCATGGCAATCGTGCGCGGGATAGGTGTCGCAGTCATCACCAACAGGTGCGGGCTGCTCCCCTCCCGAGTTTTGGTGCGCAGGCTATCGCGCTGTTCGACGCCAAAGCGGTGCTGCTCATCCACGATGACGAGGCCCAAATCGAAGAATTCAACGCTGTCCTGGATGATGGCGTGGGTGCCAATCACGATATCGGCCTCGCCAGAGACAATCTCCAACAAAGCTTTGCGTTTCTCCGCCGTCTTCATCGAACCCGTTAGGACCGTGACGGTGACACCTTCGGGAACGCTGGCGCTAATCGACGCCCCATGCTGCGCCGCCAGTACCTCCGTCGGGGCAAGCAGTGCAGCTTGTTTTCCAGCATCAACCGCCTGCAGCATGGCACAGGTGGCAACGAGCGTTTTGCCTGAACCGACCTCACCTTGCAACAGCCGCATCATGGGCGCGGTGCCACACAGATCTGCGTCGATCTCGCCGATGACACGTCGTTGACCGTCAGTCAGCGCGAAGGGTAGCTCGCTGAGCAGCTCATCGCGGTAACCTTCCAGAATTGCCGGCATCGGGGTTGCCGTGCGCGCCTTGACATCGCGCTGACGCAAGGCCATAACTAGGCCCACCGATAGGGCCTCGTTGTACTTGAGGCGCTGGATAGCGCGCTCCGGGCCATTATCACCCGGTTCGTGGATCTCGCGCACGGCGTGATCCAGCGTCACCATCATCCGATAGTCCAGCGGCTCCGGGATCGGTGGGGTGTGCTCGAGCACTTTATGGATAGCGCCCATGATGTACCACGACGTCACCTTTCCGCTAGCCGGGTACACGGGAATCCATTCGCGCTGCAGGAAGGTCTCCAGCGAGCCGAACTGGGAGAGCTTCTTCAGCGAACCTGTCCCCTGCCCAGTAGTGCTATCCAGCAGGGACTCCTGATAGCGGCCGGGGTCGAGGATGAGAAAATCGGGGTGCTGCAAGCTGGGGTATCCCCGGAAGTATTTCAGCTTGCCGGAGAGCATGACGCGCATGCCGCGCCCCAGCACGCGCTGCACGTAGTGCGCATTGAAAAAGGAGGCCTGGACTCCGCTATCCATGTAGAGGATAAACACCACGGCTTTAGATGTGTGTTTAACGCGGAGTTCTTCGATAACGCCAGTGATGGTGACGTGATCACCATCCTCAGCACCGCCGAGGCCCACGTCCTTATTGTGGCGGATGTAGTCGCGCGGATAGTGGCTGAGCAGCTCCCCGCACGTGGTGTATCCGAAGGCGCGCTTGAAAGCCGCGGCATCCTTCTTTGCCAAGATATCCGTCAGTGCGCGGTCATCCTGCCAGCCCAGCATGGTCTACTCCACCCCAATCTCAGTGCGCAGTCCAGGCACGTGCAGAACCACGACATCAACCCCCAACTCTCGGGCTAACTCGTCTTCCTCTAGCTCAAGGCCAGTCAGCACCGTGATCTGCTCGCCGCCATAGCCCAGCTGAGTACGACATGCCGCTAGAATCCCAGCCACGTTTTCTCTATCTGGGTAGGCTACCCGCATGGAACGGGCAGCGTCCTTCATCGCGGCGAGCACGTCGTCGGTGTGCGCGGAACTCGGCGCATAAACCGAGAGCGCCGCCAGCCCGGCTACCAGGGAATCGGTCGGAATGACAGTAGCCTTGCCCGGGTCACCACCGCAGCCATTGGGCAAGAAAAGATCTCCCTCCCCGGCGCTTTGCAGTTCTTCGCCGGGCTTGACGACGTCCGCCCCCGCCTTCTCAAAAAGCTCCCGCGCTGCCTCTTCAGGCACCGCGGCAAAGATACGCCGCTGTGCTCCCCCGCCACCACCAGAATCTTGGCAGCTGGCTGCCTGACCCGTCTGCGGTAGCGCTTCGAGCCGCAGGTTGCTGACCTTTCCCAGGGAATAGGCCTTTTCGATCACGGTCCCCGCCTCAGCGCTATGGATGTGCACGCTGGCGGAGGTTTCCGTCGCCCGTGCAATGACGAGACTATTGCCCAGCGGAGCCAAGGTCTCTTCGATGTCGCCCAGGTTGCCCTCAAAGAAGAAGATGGTTTCGATCTCTGCGAGCTCTTCTCCTGCCTGTGGCTCCCGCACGGCAGGCTCCTCGGAGTGAAGTAGCACCGACTCCGTCAGGGGTTGGCTGGCGGGATCGTGCCCTGTGACCTGAGTGAGCAAGCACTCGAGCAAAATTACGAAGCCGGTTCCACCGGCATCCACAACGCCGGCTTCGCGCAGGGCCGATAGCTGCGAGGGGGTCTCAGCAAGGGCCTTCCGTGCGGCCTCGACCGCTGCGAGCAAGATGCCGTGAAGCTCGGCCCCAGGCTGCTCGGCAGCCTGATTGGCGGCGATGGCCGCGGCTCGCAACACGGTAATAATCGTTCCTTCCACCGGTGCGGCAAGCGCGCGGTCCACCAAAGTGACAGCCAAGGTCAAAGCATCGGCGAGTACCGCACCGTCCACGCGCGAATCCGTCGTGGCATCGGCAACCCCCCGCAGCACTTGGGAGAGCACCATCCCCGAATTGCCGCGGGCACCGCGCACTGAGCCGATGGCCAGGGCTTCGGCCACGTCCACCTCGCCCTTATTGGCCTCCGCCAATGCGGACTCCATGGTGTGCGCCATGTTGGATCCCGTGTCGGAATCGGGCACTGGGAAAACGTTGAGGGCATTGATCTCGGCGCGGCGGCGCTGCAGCTCCTCCACGGTTCGGGCGGCCCACTCGTGGAGGCCACGAGCATCCAACTCAGCGGGATATGACATGCTGGCTAGTCTACAAGCGCCAGTCCACCGCGGGGACGCCACGGGCCTCTAAAGCCGCATTGGCCCGGGAAAAGGGACGCGACCCGAAGAATCCACGCCGCGCTGACAGCGGCGAAGGATGCGGGGAGGTAATGCACTCTGTACCGGGCAGGAAAGCTTGGCAGGCTTGGGCATCGCGGCCCCATAGAATGGCCACGATATCGCGCCCCGCCAGTGCTCTGATGGCGGCCTCGGTAATCGCTTCCCACCCGAGCCTGCGGTGTGAACCGGCCTGGCCCGGGGCCACGGTAAGCACTCGGTTGAGCAGCAGCACTCCTTGCTCAAACCAGGCCCGTAGATCACCATCAGCGCGGCCGGGGATGCCGAGGTCGTCGCCAAGCTCGGCGTAGATATTCTTCAACGAACGCGGGGCCGGCACGCCCGATCGCGTGGAGAAGGACAAACCCATGGCATGCCCCGGCGTGGGATAGGGGTCCTGGCCCACGATGAGCACCCGCACGTCCTCGAGCGGCATAGACAGGGCGGCGAATACATTCTCGGCGGGCGGCAGGAACTCTGCGCCAATCTCGCGCTCAATGCGTGGAAGGTTTTCCTCCAGTGCCTGCCGGATGTAAGGCATCCACGAGTAGTGAATGTGAGAGGTATCAATGTGGCTCACGCGAATCCCTCCCAGCCCTCGCTATAGCGCGGCTCCTCTCCGTCAATGGTCACGCCGCTACCGCGCATCACCCGACCAATTTCCCGGAAACCGGAGGGAGGGGCCTTGTACGTGGTAGCCAACAGCGTGTGGTCCTCGCCGCCGGTTAAGACCCATTCCCAAGGATCGATATCGAGCACCGCGCCGGCGGCAGCCAGCAGCGGGTCAGGGGCAATCGCTCCACGGTCAAGGTCGATGTGCACCCCGGAACGCCCAGCTAAGTGTCCTATATCGCGCACGAGGCCATCCGAGTTATCCGTCATCGAGGTCGAACCGGTTGCCCGCGCGATGACACCACGCCCCGAGGTGAGGGAGGGAGCGCAGTGGGCGTCGACCAAAGGCCAGAATTCTTCTAACTCCGGCGGCAATGCGCGGCCATAGCGTTGCAACAGCGCCAGGCCCGCCCCGGAATACCCAATCTTGCCGTGTGCTACCAACTTCTGGCCCGCCCGGGCACCATCCAGAGTCAGCGCTGCACCACTTCCACCCAGGGAGCCTAACGCCGTGACGTTGATGACCAAGCTCTCACTGCGGGTCAGATCTCCGCCTACGAGCTCCGCGTTATATACCGCGCAGCGCTCAGCGATACCCTGCGCAATCCCCCGCACGAAGTCCACCGAGGTATCTCCCGGGGCGGCAATCGCCAGCAATGCCGCTGTGGGGCGCGCCCCCATCGCCTCAATATCCGCGAAGTTGCGCACAATAGCTTTCTGTCCGATCTCCGCGGCGGTGGACCAGTCCCGCCGGAAGTGCCGACCTTCCACCATCATGTCTGTCGCGGCCACCGTGCGCGAATTGGGTGCTGCCGGGTACAGCACTGCCGCATCGTCGCCGTTGAGCGCGCTCGGGGCTGCAGTGACAATCTCATGGATAACGTGCCGTTCACCGGCTTGATCGAGGGTATGGGACAAACCCACCGTCACGGACTCCTTTTCCTTGCGCGGGCTACACGCCACTCGTGCGCGCCGTCCACGTTCGTTCTTCTCGGGCTATCAGCGATAGGATAAGCCCCTATGGATACCCAATTTAACCGCACCGCTATTTACATCTCACTCGGGATCTCCATCGCGATGGTCTTCGCGGTGATTTTTGGTGCCAAATACGTATTCACCAGCGCCGCGCAACAGCCAGTGGCGCTGCCTCCCACTCCCTCTGAGGCAGCGGACTCCCCCGAGTGTGCCGCTGTCGTCGATGCGCTGCCGGACAAGCTCATGGGTTACCCGCGCGTCGACTTGGTCGATCCTGCCCCGGCGGGCGCCGCCGCGTGGGCAAAGAACTCGGAGGACAAAGTAACGCTGCGCTGTGGTGTTGACCTGCCGCAGCAGTTTACCGACTACTCCCACACCGTCGAGTCCGACGGCGAATCGTGGCTACAGGTCCTCGACGCCACCCCCGGCTCCACCCTCACGACGTGGTACAGCACCAAGCACACCCCCGCCATCGCGGTGACAACCTCCTCGGAGGAGGCCCACGATGACGCTCCAGAGGGGCTAGAAGCAGCCTTCAAGCAACTAGAAAAAAAGGCACAGAAGGCCAACCCAGCGCCGCTATCGCAGCTCAAGGCTGGACCGGATTCCATGTGTCCCGCTCTAGAAGAGGCCCTGCCGGAAACACTTGCAGAGGGCTATACGCGCCGCGCGGATGTGGGAGATAAGAACACCTGGGTTTATAGCGCACCGGGTCAGGAAGAGATTGTCGTGCGCTGCGGCGTGGCCTCTCCGGAGAACTACCGAGCAGGTGTTCAGCTCCAGCAGGTCAACGACGTCCCGTGGTTCGAAGACACCACGCTGGCGGAGGGCACCACGGCCGGCACATGGTTCGCGCTCGGCCGGGCGGAGGACCTCGCGTTGTCTGCCCCACAGGATGCTGCGAATTCCGCGCTGGTGCGGCTTAGCGACGCCCTCGTGGCAGCCACTCCCTCCCAGTAGGTGTGAGAGGCGCGGCCTACATCGTCACCCTAGAAACGCGCGAGGGCCGTCTGAATAAGGGTGTCGAGCAGCTCGGCATAACCTACCCCTTCCGCAGCAAAGACCTGCGGGTACATAGAAATCGGGGTGAAGCCGGGGAAGGTATTCACTTCGTTGATGCAGTAGGAATCATCACTGACGAAGAAATCCACGCGCGATAGGCCCGAGGCACCCAGCGCCCGGAAAGCCTCAATAGCGCGCTGACGAAGTTCGGCGGTCAGCTCCTCACTCAACGGAGCAGGAATTGCTGCCGAGACGCCCTCGTCGATGTACTTGGCATCGAAATCATAAAAGCCTTCCTCAGACTCCGTGGTGCCCAAGAGCTTGGCGGGGACAGAGGCCTGGAGGCTGCCGTCGGGGCGTTCAAGAACTCCCACCTCCACCTCGGCGCCGCTGATTTCTGGCTCGATGAGAACCTTGTCATCGGATTCATAGGCCAGGGTTAGTGCTGCTTCAAGGTCTTCCCACGCGGAGACCTTGGACACACCGATGGAGGATCCACCCCGCGCCGGCTTCACAAAGACGGGCAGGCCAAGGCGTTCCTTTTGGGCGTCATTAAGCGTGGCTTCCCCTGTGAGTACTTCTTGCGGCGCTACCGGAAGGCTTTCCGCGACCAGAAGCTTCTTGGTGAACTCCTTGTCCATTCCCACAGCCGAAGCCAATACGCCTGCGCCGACGTAGGGAATCCCGGAAAGTTCAAAGAGGCCCTGCACTGTGCCGTCTTCCCCATAGGGGCCGTGCAGAACTGGGACGATGACATCGACCTCTGTGTAGTGCTCGTGGCGGGTGACATTGTGGATGCGCCCACGCGTGGCAGGGTTGAGGGATAACGCCAGCTCATCGTGCAGTTCTACTTCGGGCAGCCGCCCGTCAACAATGTCGAGTCCCGCGCGGTTGCCCTGCGTCCAGGTGCCTTCCCGCGTGATGCCAATGGGCACGACTTCATACTTTTCCGGATCAAGGTGCTCCATGATTGCGCCGGCGGAAATGCACGACACCGAATGCTCGGAGCTGCGACCGCCGTACACAACGGCAACGCGCACAGGTTTCGCTTCAGTCATACCGAGCAACTTTACTCGGCTTTACTCAGCTTTCTTGGTGCGACCCATCAGAGCAACAATCATGTCGTCGACAGTCACCCCGCGGTGGCACACACCGTAGACCGCTTGGGTAATCGGCATCTCTACGTCTGCGCGCTGCGCCAACCGAAAGATGGAATCAGATGAGATAACACCTTCCGCAACCTGCCCGTTGGTGGCGGCAGTTGCTTCCTCCAGCGTGCCACCCTGGCCGAGGCGATACCCAAAGGTGCGGTTACGCGACAACGTCGAACTGCACGTCGCCACGAGGTCTCCCATGCCTGCTAGACCAGAGAAGGTGAACGGGTCCGCTCCCAGCTTCACTCCTAGGCGAGTAATCTCCGCGAGCCCGCGCGTGATGATGGTGGCCATGGTGTTGTTGCCTAACCCCTTACCCGCCGCCATGCCGCAGGCAAGTGCAATCACGTTTTTGCAGGCGCCGCCGATCTCCGCGCCGATGACATCGGTGTTGGTATAGGGCCGAAAATACGGTGCTGCGGCGGCATGTTGCACGGCCTCGGCACGGGCAGCATCGCTGCAGGCAATCACCGTGGCTGCTGGTTGCTCCTGGGCCACCTCCTTGGCTAGGTTGGGCCCAGAGAGGACCGCGATACGGTCGGAGGAGACACCAGCGGCGTCTGCGATAACTTCGCTCATTAGGTTGAGTGTGGCCTTCTCCACGCCTTTAGAGATCGACACCAAGGTCGCGTCCTCAGGCAAGAGCGGCGCCCACTTTTCCAGGTTTCCGCGCAGCGTCTGGGAGGGAACGCCGAAGATCACAATATCCGCGGCCTGCAGCGTTGTTGCCGGCTCTGTGGAGGCCTTAATCGACTCAGGAAGCGGGAGTTCTGGGAGGTAATCCGGATTCTCGTGGCGCGTGTTGATGGCATTCGCCAATTCCTCGCGGCGCGCCCACAAGCGGACGTCGTTGCCGGCGTCAGCAAAGACTTTTGCCAGCGTGGTTCCCCACGAGCCTGCCCCCATTACTGCCACGTTTGCCATGTGCCACCTCACTCTAGATTCCTCTGCATTGGCTTTTCCCATTAAAGCACGCCTGGCATTCCTGCACGCTCGGCGCGTAAGGCTGCATCGCGACGGCGAGTGGAGGAAGATAGAGAAGGTTGAAAGCTACCGGCGCAAAAGGAGCAGCATGCCCAAGGCAAAGAACATGCACGAGACGGACAAAGACATTCGCTCGGAAGTCTTCATTTCCGGACGCCACCAGGAGATCCCCGTCGATCCGGCAGAAGAATTCAAGCGCACGACGCTTGCCGCCGGCGCGGTTCTCTGGCGTGGCGACCCGCACGATCCGGAGGTTGCACTTATCCACCGCCCCCACTATGACGATTGGTCGCTGCCCAAGGGCAAGGTCGATCCGGGCGAATCGCTCCCCGCGACCGCCGCGCGCGAGATCTTCGAGGAAACCGGTTACTCCGTGCGCCTAGGCAAGCTCATCGGCAAGGTGGCCTACCCGGTGCAAGGCCGCACGAAGGTGGTCTACTACTGGCTGGCCCGTGTACTCGACGGTGAGTACACCCCGAATGAAGAGACCGATGAGCTGCGTTGGATGAAGATCGACGAGGCCAGCTCATTACTCTCCTACGACGTTGATGCCCAGGTGCTAGGCAAGGCACACAAGCGTCTGCGCCTTGCGCCTACGACCCGCGTTCTTTATGTGCGCCATGCACGCGCACACCAGCGCCGCTCGTGGGAAGGCGATGATGACCTGCGCCCGCTGGATAAAAAGGGGCGCCGCCAGGCGGAGATGCTCGTGCCGATGCTCACGCCATTTCATCCGACCGCCATTTATAGCGCTCCGCCGCAGCGTTGCCAGTACACCGCTGCCCCGCTGGCCGATGAACTCGGCATGGACATCGCCGTGAATAAAGCATTCGGCGATGATGTCTTTGCTGAATCGCCCGACGACGCACGCGCCGCCTTCCAGCGCGTGGTCGACGGCGGCGGTGTTCCGGTTATCGTCAGCCAAGGGCTGACCATCCCCGGCATCATCGAGTCCTACGCGCCGAAGTTCCTTAAAAAGTCGATCGATGAGCTCAAGTTCAAGAAGGCTTCGGTATGGGTTCTTTCCTTCAACGACGGTGAGCTTACCGGGGCGGACTACTTGGCTAGCCCGCTTCCTGTGCGCTAAGTACGGCATCGCCGCCGTCTCTCAGGAACTTCAGTGCTGCCCTTCTGTCTTATTCCCACCGCGCTGCAGGGCGGCGCTGCATAGCGCGAGTGAAAAGGACCATCCCGAGCGCCCAGATCGGATAGGCGGCAAGGAAGCCGACTATGGGAATAAAGACAAGCAAGCTCGCGATGAGGGAGCAGACCAAGATAAAGAGCAGCGACTGCCCTAGATTCTCCATGACCAGGTTGAGGGCCTCTCGGAAGCAGTCCATGAGAGGCTTATCAGGGTTATCCGCCTTAATCACGGGCGCTGGCCACAGGAGCGCAAAGAGAATCAGACCAGGGAAGCCGCCCGCAATAGATCCGAGCATTACCAAAGTAAAGAAGCAGGCATAGACGCCGGCGCAACCACTCAGCTGGGCAAACCTAAAGTAGTCGCGGAAGGTGACCTGCTCCCCATCAGCGATCTTCCGGGAACCATTAAAGAGGTTCGCCATTAGCCAGAAAAGATAAGCGAAGGCGACTAGCCCCATGACAACCATGAGAGGGATCCCGACGGTAGGCACCAAAGGCTCAATGTCCGTGCCGTTTTCTTCCATTACTGCGAAGATGCCGCCTACAGCGGTACTCGGAACAAGAAGAAGAGCAAAAGTGATGATGAAATGCACCAGCATGGCCAACATCCCTGGCACAGGCTGCTTCAGGTAGCCCTTGAATGATTGGCCCACAATATCCATGGCGTCGATGGGTTGGGCGGGCGCCCCGCCTGGTGGATTTCCAGCCCAGGCACCAGGCTGGCGCGCCCCGTAGCTGCCGGACTGCTGGTAACCGTAGTTCCCTGGCTGTTGATAGCCATACCCCTGATAGCCATACCCCGCGGTGTCGTGATTGTCATAGCTGCCATACCCGCCGGCGCCGCCGAACTGATTGCCGCTGTCCCCGCTAGAGCTTTGATAAGGATTGCTCATGCCGAGGATGTTAACGCCGATATGTGTCCGGCGCCACAGGAGGCGGGGAATGCTCCCACGCCTCCATTGCTCACGTTAAGATGCTACGACGCGGGGCTTGAACGCGGGGCGCGCGGATTCGAAAGCCTCGATATCGGCCTCATTGCGCAGGGTCAGGCCAATATCATCGAGCCCCTCCATAAGGCGCCAGCGAGTGTAATCATCGATCTCAAAGGTGTAGCTGTTGCCGCCGACGCTAACCGTGCGCGCTTCCAGATCCACGGTGGTCTCGGTCTCGCCGGCCTCCAACTGTTTCCAGATGAGCTCGATGTCTTCTTGTTCCATGAGCCCCGTCAGCAGGCCAGCCTTTCCGGAATTGCCGCGGAAAATATCGGCGAAGCGTGAAGAAAACACCGCCTTGAATCCATACTCGGCAAGCGCCCATACTGCGTGCTCACGGGAGGACCCGGTACCAAAGTCCGGCCCCGCGAAAAGCACAGAGCCTTCCCTGAACGGTTCCTCGTTGAGAATGAAGTGCTCGTCGCTGCGCCAGTTAGAAAACAGACCGTCGGCAAAGCCGGTGCGTTTAACGGACTTCAGGTAGCGCGCCGGAATAATCTGGTCAGTGTCCACATTGGATACTCGCAGCGGAACGCCGATGCCAGTATGAGTAACGAATTTCTCCATTGTCTTCTCCCTTTCCTTAAGCGCCGGCCACGGCGGCATCGTCGATATCTGCTGGTGCGGCCAGGTGACCCAAGACTGCTGTCGCCGCGGCAACGGCCGGGGACACTAGGTGGGTACGGCCACCGGGGCCCTGGCGGCCCTCAAAGTTGCGGTTGCTTGTCGACGCCGAGCGCTCCCCCGGCTTCAGCTGGTCTGGGTTCATACCCAGGCACATCGAGCAACCAGCGGTGCGCCATTCAGCGCCAAAATCAGTGAAAATCTTATCCAGGCCTTCTTCTTCGGCCTGCGCCTTCACCACGGCGGAAGAGGGAACCACCATCATGCGGGTATCAGCCGCGATACTGCGCCCTTTGACTACCTCAGCGGCTGCGCGCAGGTCTTCGATGCGAGCGTTCGTGCAGGATCCCAGGAAGACAGTGTCGATCTGGATATCGCGAAGCGGCGTGCCAGGCTCCAGGTCCATGTACGCCAAGGCCTTCTCGACTGCAGCCTTCTCACCGTCGTCACCGCACTCCTCTGGGTCGGGCACCACAGCGCTCAGCGGCAGGCCCTGTCCCGGGTTCGTTCCCCAAGTGACAAACGGGGTGAGGGCAGAGCCGTCGATCTCCACGACGGTATCGAACTCGGCGCCCTCATCGGTCGGCAGCGTCTTCCAGTAGTCAACCGCTGCGTCCCAGTCTTCGCCCTGCGGGGCGAACTCGCGGCCCTTGACGTACTCAAAGGTGGTTTCATCCGGAGCCACCATGCCAGCGCGGGCACCAGCCTCGATGGACATGTTGCAGATCGTCATGCGCGCTTCCATCGACATTTTGCGAATGGCCTCGCCGCGGTACTCGATAATGTGGCCCTGGCCGCCGCCGGTGCCAATCTTGGCGATGATAGCCAGAATCAAGTCCTTGGCCGAAACGCCTTCCGCCAGCTCTCCGCTAACCTCGATAGCCATCGTCTTGAAAGGCTTGAGCGAAAGCGTCTGGGTGGCCATGACGTGCTCAACCTCGGAGGTACCGATGCCCATGGCAATGGAGCCGAAGGCGCCATGCGTCGAGGTGTGCGAGTCACCACACACAATGGTCATGCCGGGCTGGGTAATTCCCAGCTGGGGGCCTACGGTGTGAACGATGCCTTGCTGAGCATCACCCATCGAATGCAAGCGCACACCGAACTCTTCACAGTTCTTGCGCAGGGTAGATACCTGCGTGCGGGAGACCTCATCTTTAATTTCTAAAAGGTTGCCGGTCTTAATTCCGACGGTGGGCACGTTATGGTCTTCAGTGGCCAGGTGCAGCTCAGGGTGACGCATAGTGCGACCGGCCAAGCGAAGACCGTCGAAAGCCTGGGGGCTGGTAACTTCGTGCAGGAGCTGAAAGTCAATATAGATAAGATCGGGCTCGCCGCCCTCGCCCTTGCGCACAACGTGGTCGCGCCATACCTTCTCTGCGAGTGTCAGTTTCTCAGTCATGTATCTCTCCACTTGAAATCTCAATTAATGGGACGTAGATTTCATTATATGGGAGAGTATAGCGCAGTATCAGGAATTAAGGTATTGGATCGCGCAGTAGCCATCATGATGGCCGCGACCAACCGCCCCTCCACGCTCAATGAGCTGTGTGAGACCACCGGCCTACCCCGGGCAACCGCACACCGTCTCGCCACAGCGCTCGAGGCACACCGGATCCTTACCCGCACGCCCGACGGTAAGTGGGGTGCGGGTCCCGCCCTTCCCGGCAACCGGGATCGAATCATCGAGACCGCCGGCCCCATCATGGAGGAGCTTCTCGACGCCACTGGCGAATCCGTCCAGCTATACGAGCTCTCGGGAACCACCCGCACCTGCATTGCCACGCGCGAGCCAGAAATTGGACTACACAACGTGGTCCCTGTAGGCCGCCAGCTCCCGCTCACCTCTGGCTCCGCCGCTAGAATCTTCGCAGCTTTTGCCGATGTACACGTTGAGGATGCCATTTTCAGCGAGCACGATGTCGAACTCGCACGCACCAACGGTTATTCCGAATCCATCGAGGAACGCGAGTCCAACCTCGCCTCCATCTCCGCACCAGTTTTCGACGGCGCCGGAAACTTCATCGCCGCGCTCTCCATTTCTGGTTCGGCCGAGCGCTTCCGTCCCTCCCCAGCGGAGAAATTTGCGGATGTACTGGTCAGCGCTTCCAACCGGCTGAGCGCCGCCCTTTCCAACAGCGCACCGAACAATGGCAACCGCTAAGACCGCCGACGGCTAGGCCTGCAAACTCCGCCCCCAGATACCTCTAAATACTCAAACCAAAATACATTGCGAGGCCACGCAGTCCTTCTGGGCCCGCGCTGCTTGTCGAGGACAACGCCTCACCCTTTTCCTGCGCCACCCGGATTGGATTTCCTGGTTCCCGGTTGGGACGTCGCGGTACCCAACCTTGGTGCGGCAAGCGCGCCAGTTCATCCGCGTGTGGCATCCGTGCATAGTTTGAGAAAATTACCGTCCGGCCTTCTCGATTGGTCTGGGTAATCCCCTGGTAAATACCCACCACACCTGGCCGCCCTGGAACGGAGACTGCTCCACCGCTATCCCCTGGTGCCAGCGACACGTCGACCGCATAGTTCATTCCAGGAAAGAGGCCTGGCCCCCGCACCGCAGTACCGCATTGACGCGACGTGGCCTGCCCGTCGAAGCACACAGCTGCTCCTTCGCCTGGGACCGGCGCCATGCCATCCCCTGTCAGGGGGTTTCCGGCCGAGTACGTTCCGCCGGCGAACTGAATATAGGCCAAGTCATGCCCTGCCGCCCCAGAAGGCTTGAACCAACGCAAGGTTCCTACGTGCTGGCCCGCTTCGTTATACATCTGCTCCCCGTTGAGACCGCAGTGGGCCGAAGTCCACGCCCGGCTAGCCTCAACATAACCGACACTGCACAAGGTGCCATCAGCAGCAGCAACCTTTTGCCCCTGCCTCACCGGCACACCCTCGGCAGCCGTTGCGGGAGTAGCAAGAGCAATGGCTAGCGAGCATGCACCAACCACAGAACCAAGGCCGGAAGCAAAAAGCGAAAGGCGACGCTGAGGAGACTTATTCATCATACTTTCACTCTAGCCTGTTTCACCCCACATACACCTCACGCCCCGCACGTCACTCTACTAACACCCCCTAGCACCCCCACTATTGAAACTGAGTTGAAAACACGCTTTACTGACAGTGGCAGCTACTGAAAACTGATTGAAAATCCCCAGCCTTTCAAGGAGGAGTCATGACCCACACCATTCACGACGAGCACACGCACACCCACGGCGAAGGCTGTGGCCACGTAACCGTCCCGCACGGCGATCACGTGGACTACCTGCACGATGGCCACCGCCACACAGCGCATGATGGCCACTGGGATTGCCACTAAGAGCACTCCGGATTCCGTTTTTCCGAGCTGCCTAGCCCGCGCCCACGATGCCGGGCTTGGGCAGCTCTCCCCGTTTTCTCCAGCGCATCTCGGCACATCCCGTTAGGGTGGAACTTATGACTTCCACGCGCACCCTCCGACCCGTCGCAGCTTTTGCAGCCATAGCCACCGCTGGTGTTTTAACGGTTGGATGCTCCACGTCATCCGACATGGCAGCATCGTCAGGCCCGGGCGAAGTATCGGGTGAGCCAACTTTCGAGAACACATACCCAGCCTTTCAGCCGCTCAATGATGACGCTGAACTTCACGTTCCCGACTCTGCCGACGAAGGAGCCCCATCCGGCCCCGAACCGACATTGCCCGGCACCGCAGCCGATCAGCCTGGGGGCCAGCCTCAACAGCCGGATACTCAAGCGCAGAGTGTGCAAGGAGCCCAACCAGGCGCAGGCCAGCACCAGACCGCTCAGGCTGCAAAGATGTCCACCTACAATAGCCTCTCCGAACAGCTTCCCCAAGGCGAAGCCAACGGTGCAGCAGTCAACGTTCACGGCACACCCGCCACGGTGTGCCAGATGGGCGATGGCTATAACATCGCCTTCGTCATGGCCGGCGCAAACACTAGTTGCGATTTTGCGCGCTCCACAGCCGGCCGCTTGATGACCTTAGCCCCAAGCTCCCAGGATGACCTCCGCGCCTATATCCCCGCACAGGTAACCGTCAACAGCTCGGTCACACAGCAGAACTACTCATTGACGTGCAACATTGATGAGCACGAGGTGATTCGCTGCACGGGCGGTAATAACGCTGAAGTCCTCATTGTCTAGACTCCAGACCGCTAACCCATAACCCGATCAGGAAAGAGGGCGACAAGCTATATCGCTTGTCGCCCTCTTTATTTGTACCCCGTACGGGATTTGAACCCGTGTTACCGGCGTGAGAGGCCGGCGTCCTAGGCCGCTAGACGAACGGGGCTCGCTTAGCTGTCCGTTTCGGACTTGCTAAACACTATAGGATCCCCGAAAGATTGCACAAATCGGCAGGTAACGGACCCTTTTTACACAGATAAAATCCCGAACCTCGTTGCCACTTATGGCTGCGATGTAAACTTCGACTCTCAAGGCCTAGGTGCGGATCGAATCAGTGGTTATTCCGCTGGCGTGCCGTTGGCTGCTGGGGCCGGAGCACTAGTTAGTCATCGCTGGAGGTTCGGGAGGACACGTGCGCTAACAGCATGCGATGCAAGGCTCCTACTTCGCTCGAGTGTTGGCTTTAAGAAGTTGTGGATTATGGCGATGCCGCCTTGTATTATCTGCTAGAGTCGCGTCGGCGATAGTGATGATTTTCAACTTCCGCCATCCGCTCTCCTTTCTGTCGGGAATGCGTTGTACCTGCAGTGTATGGCCAGAAAAGGCATACCGGTAGGACTTAGACCAATTGGCCACTGGTCCACCCCCTGGTACTCCACCGCCCCTCCCGTCCACCTCGCCGAAGATGCACACCGGTATGGGGTAAAACCAGACCACTCAGATGACACGAGAAGCCACGCCCCTTTACTTGCCACTAGTGCAAGCGTTACACTTGCACTAATTGCAAACAAGGAAGGCAAGTTATGAGCGACGAACTCAAAGTCATTGGAGAGGTTCACCAACGCACAGCTTGGAAGCAGAGCTGGTGGGCGGTAGCACTTGTAGCGCTCGGCATCGGCAGTAGCCTCGCATTCTCTAAGCTGTCGTGGTGGTACACCCTCGCAATCCTCATACCGACCTTCATTCTCGGCTACCTCCTCAAGGACAAAATCGCGAACCCTTTTGTTCGCCCCAATCCCAACAAGGGGCCAAGGAACGATCGCGCCACGTGGTCACGCGTACTGCTTCCCGCCGCAATGATTTTCTCCACCACGCCGACACCTGATACATGGCCATGGATGATCACCAGCGGGGTCGTCGTTTCAGCAGCGACGGCTTGGATGCTGTACGAGAACCGCAACGCGGCAATAAAGGGCGCCAGTGTCTAGGGAAGCGCCCAACCAATCCCCTGAGCTGGATCCAGTTATCCACCCGATTAACCGCCTCAGAATCTGTGCCACGCTCTACTCCGCCGGTGCCACCGACGGTCGGCAAATGAAGTACAGCACGCTCGCCGAGTTGACCGAGCTACCCGCCGATACACTTTCCAAGCAGTTAAAGCACCTCGAAGACCGCGGCTATATTAGCCGCGCCCGAGAGTACGGTTCTACCCGCGCTAAGGACACTGTGTGGGTCACGCTTACTGAGGCAGGCACACAAGCTTACGTGCAGCACGTGGAGGCGCTCAAAGCCATGACTGGGGGCTTATAGGTTGCGCAGCCATTGCGCTATGCGATTCCCCAGCTGTGGAAACTCGGTATAGCCGTCGCTCTCAAGGAAGTGTCCAGCGTCGTGGATGGTGATGGGTGCGGCCGAGAGGGCGTCGGCAAGCTGCTGCGTGAGGGAAGGGTCCACCAGGAAATCGTCCGTAGACACGAAGACCTCTATGTGAGCGATGTGGGCTTTGACAGCAGGCACGTCGACGTGGGCCTGGCCAATAAATTCGTCAAGCTCTGGGATGACACGAAGCTTCTCCATAAACCCAGAGACAATGAAGAGCCCAGGAAGCTCCCACTCGCCCTCCAATGCCGTGAGATAGTGCAGCACCGCGGTGCCGCCCAGGCTATGCGTGATGATGCAAGTATTAGCGTTTGGACGCTCAATATCGTTGCGAATCGCCTCTACCCACTCATCGAGCTTCGGAGCGTTCGGTTCCGGCAGCGCGATGGTGTGAACGGTGTGGCCATCGGCGGTCAGCAGGCTCTCTAGCCACGGGAACCAGTGACTGTCAGGGCTGGCTTGGTATCCATGAACAATGTAGAAGTGCATGGTCGCCAATTATAAGAAAAAGAGTGGCAAGCTCATCGTGCTTGCCACTCTTTAAGTGGTACCCCGTACGGGATTTGAACCCGTGTTACCGGCGTGAGAGGCCGGCGTCCTAGGCCGCTAGACGAACGGGGCTTAGAACTGTGACGACGTACTGTAACGTGCAGTGCCACGTTACATCGCTATCACTGCTGGCCTACCAGGACTCGAACCTAGAATGACGGTACCAGAAACCGTTGTGTTGCCAATTACACCATAGGCCATTATTGCTTTGAACTGGCCGAGGCTTTAACCCCTCGCCGCTCGCTGCAACGGTTTATAACTATATCCAGCACTAACGATACACACAAATCGCCAGTTCAGAAAGCATTTTCGGGGCGTTAGGAATGAAACCTAACGCCCCGAAATGACAGCCATGTGAGACTACTTAATGGATCTACTCAGCGCTCCACGGCGTGAGCGCCTGCGCAGCCTTGAGTCGGGTCAGCGTGGACTCCTTGCCCAGCAACTCCATGGACTCAAACAGCGGCGGGGAGACCTGCTGGCCAGAGATTGCTACACGCAGGGCGCCGTAGGCCTTGCGTGGCTTGAGGCCGAGGTCGTCGATAAGCGCGGCGGAGAGAACCTTCTCAATCTCCTCCGTCTTCCACTCCCCGAGCTCCTCCAGCTTGGCGATGGAAACCTCCAGCGGCTGCACTGCTTCTTCCTTGAGGTTCTTGCGTGCTGCCTTCTCATCCAGTTCCAGATCGGCATCCGGCGTGGTGAGGAAGGACATGAGCCCATAGGCGTCAGACAGCGTCTTGATGCGGGTCTGCACCAGATCCGCAGCGAAAGCGAACTTCTCTTCCGGATAGTCGGCCGGGAAGTCGGTGTACTCAGTCAGGTAGTCGCGCAGGCGCTGCGCAAAGTCTGCTGGCTCCAGCAGACGGATGTGGTCGGCATTAATGGCCTCGAGCTTCTTCTGGTCGAAGCGAGCTGGGTTACCCAACACGTCGTGAACGTCGAAGTTGGCGATGAGCTCGTCAACGGAGAAGATGTCCTGGTCGGCAGACAGGGACCAACCCAAAAGCGACAGGTAGTTGAGCATGCCCTCCGGGATAATGCCGTTGTCGCGGTGGTTGAACAGGTTGGACTGTGGGTCACGCTTGGACAGTTTCTTATTGCCTTCACCCATCACGAAGGGCAGGTGCCCAAACTCGGGAGTCTGCTTGGCAATACCAAGCTCCACGAGCGCCTCATAGAGAGCGAGCTGGCGCGGCGTGGAAGACAGGAGGTCCTCTCCGCGCAGGACGTGAGTAACTCCCATGAGGGCATCGTCGACCGGGTTAACCAGCGTGTAGAGCGGCGCACCGTTCGAGCGCGCCACGACATAGTCCGGCTGGGTCTCCGACTTGAAAGTCATCTCGCCGCGCACCAGGTCATTCCAGGACCAATCCTTGTCCGGCATGCGCAGGCGCCAAACCGGCTTACGGCCTTCTGCCTCGAAGGCGTCGATCTGCTCTTGAGTGAGGTCGCGGTCGAAATTGTCGTAGCCCAGCTGCGGGTCGCGGCCGGCCGCCTTATGGCGCTCCTGAACCTCTTCGTTGGTGGAGTAGGCCGGATAGACATAGCCGCCATCCTTGAGCTTCTGCAGGACATCTGCGTAGATGTCCATGCGCTGCGACTGACGGTAAGGCTCATCCGGGCCACCGACGTTAACACCTTCATCCCAGCCCAACCCGAGCCAGTTCAGGGAGTCGATGATGGCCTGGTAGGACTCCTCAGAGTCACGGGCAGCATCGGTGTCCTCGATGCGGAAGATGAGCGTACCGCCAGTGTGACGGGCATAGGCCCAGTTGAACAGAGCCGTGCGGACCATGCCCACGTGGGGCGTGCCGGTAGGCGAAGGGCAGAAACGGACGCGGACGTCGGATGTCGGTTTAGTCATGTCCCCCATCGTAGTTCAGCGCCTCCCCACTGCACTGGCCGCCCCACTTGGGGGTAATTGAACCCCGTTTCCACTAAGCGTGAACTGGGCTTTCTGCGCAAGCTTAACGGGACTGAATTCCATTACCTATAGTGAAACTCTCGCCAAAGAACTGAAGAAAGGTCCCAGACTGTGGCTCGAACTCGCTATGTGGCGCTTTTAACCTGCGCCACGCTTCTCTTCTCCCCCGCTACCGCCGTCGCTGGTCCCGACGACGGCAAACACGTAGCCACTCAGACACATATTGATTCTCCCAAGGCTTTCTGGGAGGGCAATGCTCTCAACCTCAAGAGCCATTCTGCAAGCTCCGACCACGACCTAGCCGATACAGTCACCTGGGTAGGTAAAGGCTGGAACCAGAACGGCACCAACCAATACCAGTTCACAGTGCCTGAGGACCCCGCGCTCGCTTTTGTGGGAAAACCGGGCGAGACGTATTACATGGCGCCTGCCAGTGTCCAAGGCAGCTTGGACCCGGTGTGGATGGGCTTCGGCGCGGACACAGAGCTGCCTGTCGACGACTTCCGTGACAACATCGCTTCCCTGGACCTCTTAAGCGTTGACGGCCCCGGCGATGTCGAGATGTTTGGCTACTACCCCGGACCCGGCGGCCTGCAGCGTTTCTTCGGAACCACCGAGGGCGCTCCGCATTCCGCATGGCTGACCAGCGGCACGCATACCCACAACTACACCGTCTTTTCCAAGCCTGGACGCTATGAGCTCACCTATCAAACGAGCGCGCGGGGCAAGGATGGCTCGTTGATTACCTCCAAGCCCACGACCACCTCGATCCAAGTCGGCGGGCAGCGTCCCGCTGATGAGAAAACGGCTTCCCTCAAAGAGCGCTTTGACCAGGCTTCCTCTGGTGATGCCAGCCAGAAGGATTACCGCCTGAGCATCACGCCCAAGAAATCTGGGGACAAGGACGGAGATGAGCACCTTTCCTCCATCGATTTCTCCGGCGGCAGCGACGGTACGCTCACGCTGCTGATCGACGGCTACTTCCTCACCGATCTAGCCGTGAAAGATGGCAAAGCACACTTCGATGAATTCTTAGGACCCGAGGCTTCAACAATCCAAGCTGTGTACACCCCGGAGGACGGCAGCCCGCGCTGGGTGAGCGAGGAGCTCGCCTACTCTGCAAACGCAGAGCTTTCCACCACCTCGAAGACGTCTGCGGACTCCTGGACCGAAACCACTAACCCCCGCCAGCTCTTCTCCGAAGAAGAGGTTTCGCTATCTGACACGGGGCTGTCCGCACGCGCTGTTCCGGAGGGCGAAGACGCCACCCGCATCATCCTGGAGGCAGCCGATAAGAACCTGGAAGGCTACGTGCACGGCGGCTTCTTTAGCAAGGGAAGTTCGCTTCCCGACATCGATTTCGACGGCACGATCACCCGCGGCCGCGCGGAATTTGTCGTCGCCGCCGATGCAAACTTCAACGGCAATACCGTACGCCTCGATATTCTTCCGCACCCGAGCATCACGCAAGAGTCCGGCAGCATCACACTGACCGACAATTTCGCCTTCGGGCAAAAGTACGAGGGAGCGGGCAAACTCGGCGCTGGGGCTCAGGCTCCTGCGCCAGCCCCGGATAACAGCCCGAAACCGGACGCAGGAGAACACACTGGTACCTGTGCTGACAAGGTGGTACTTGACCGCGGCCACGTCGACATTGCGGTCACCCGTGAGGGTGATGAGTTCCTCACCCGCTTGAAGGATGAAACGGCCCTCGTGGACAAGAAGGCCGTCGAGCGTCCGCTCGATGACGTGGTCCTCGCGGTGCACGACAACGCCCTGCGCTCCCGCCCCGCCGCACTTAAGGGCAAGGACTTCGATTACCTAGGCAAGGAAAAGTTCTTCCTCCTCCCACAGACCCAGGAGCAGAGCATCATCTGGCCGGGCTATAACACCCAGGCCCTCAACTACAAGGACTATAAAGACGGCAAAGTCACGCTCAACATCAAGCCCGTGGAGATGCCAGAGGGTGCGCAGGTAGGCCTTTTCACTGCCGAAGGCTTGGGCAAGGTTTTCACCCCGCTGATCAATTCCGCCGAGGGTGACTACTCCATCGAGACCACTTTTGCTTCGCACACCCACACCAATTGGGCGTTTACCAAGCCAGGCATGTACAAGCTTGAGGTCACCTATTCGGCCACCACCACAGAGGGCAAGGACATCTCCTCTGCTCCCCAAACGCTCACCGTCGCAGCGGGCGATGCCGCAATCAAAGACTGTGCGAACTCGAAGGACGGAAACGAAGGCGAAGACACCCCGAAGCCTGGTGGCAAGAAACCCGGAGATAAACCAGGCGATAAGAAGCCAGACGATAACCAGCCTGGTGGCCAGAAAGACAAGACATCCTCTCTGCCCAAACTCGAGAGCCTGTGGGGCCTGGTACTCCCAGTTGTCTTGGCCATCATCTTCCAAGGCTTCCTCAACTTCTACAACGATCACCGTGACCAGATTGCGGCGCGGTTCACTGGCCTGCTTCCCCGCTAGAAAGGACACACTGGATTGCACTCCACACCACCACGCGCTGCTCAGGGCCTGAACGTGCGCCAGAGCAGTGCACTGCAGAAAACCAGCGCCGCCGTGTTCACGTTCACCGTTGCCGTGGCGATGCTTGTGGCCGTCCTTGGCTATCCTGCGCCAGCCCGCGCCGACAGCGAGCTCATCGATTCCGGACATGTCGATGCCTTTTATGTCTCCGCGCCGGGCGGTGAACTGACCTTGTCGATGAAGGAGGATGTCACCGGCAGTGGTGTTCTCCGGCCCGGCAACGATGTCATCCTCAAAGTCGCAGAAGAAGCATGGAGCGAGGCGACCGAGCGCATCGACGGCATTGGTATACCCACGTATTACCTCCCCCAAACCCAAGACAGCTCGCTGCTCTGGCCGGGTTGGGATACCCAAGCGGCACAATCTGCTGGCTACAAAGACGTTAACTTCGAATTCGTCGAGGTCACTGGGCCTGGTGACGTCTTTATCTTCGAAACGGCTGGCTTCGGCGATATCCAACCGGTCACCGATGCCGGTGAGCTCGATCTCGTTTCTGGTGACGTCATCAACCAGGCGTACCCGGCGCATCGCCACGTTAACTGGGCTTTTAGTGAACCTGGTATCTACACCATGACTGTCCAAGCGGAATCCAACGGCGATACGAGTAATCAGGTCACCTATACCTGGGATGTCGGTGATGGTGACTCAGCACCCCAGGAGTCCGGGGACGGGGAAACCAGCACCGATCATGGGGATGACGGTACCGAAGACAACCACGAGGCAGAGCTGAGCGACGCCTCCCCTGAGCAACCGGCATCCTCTTCCTCCGGAACACGCCCGGGAGGTGGAAACGCTGGAGGCGGTACCCGCCGTGCGGCATCCGCAGGCGGAACCAGGAACGCGAAGCAACAGGCAAGCAGCAAGGAGCGTAAAGAGCGCGGAGATAGGAAGGAGCGCAAGCCTTCTCACCGATCCGCCGAAGCCGCGGACGGGGAGAATGTGGACACCGTCGCTGCGGCCGGCTACTACGACAGCGGGCAAAACCTGCTGCCGTGGGGCATCGGAATCCTCGGCCTGGGCATGCTTGTGCTGGGGTTGGCGCTGGCGCGCCTCGCGCTCATGAAGGGCCGCGACTAATGCCACGGAAGGTTCGCACTCGGACGCAGTACACCGCGCTTCTTTCCGCCATCTTTCTCGGCGCGTCCATGGTGAGTGGCTGCGCGAGCTCCGCCAGCGGAGACGATGGGAAGGTGAAGGTGGTGGCGACGACGCCGATTCTGGGGGACGTCGCCAAGCACGTAGCAGGTGAGGATGCCACAGTGACCACGCTGATTCCTGCGGGAAAGGATCCACATACCTTTGAGCCGAGCCTGCGCTCGGTGCGCGATATCGCTAACGCCGACGTATTGCTGTCCAATGGTTTTCTCCTCGAGCCGCAAAACCTGCTGAAGTCCTTGCAGGAGTCATCGGATGTGCCCGTCACTGAAGTGGCGGACCAAGCATCCACCCGCGGCGCGAAGCTCGTCCCCTTGGTAGAAAACGTTGCCCTCGATGCGGTGTGGCTGGGACTGCGTGTGCGCAACGCAGCCCCAGGTACCACGAGCGTCGACATGCGTCTGCTCGATGTGGAAGGCCCCGGTGATGTCGCGGCCTACGTGGTCTCTACGTTCGGTACACCTGAGCCGCTCTTTAACAGCGCCGACGGGATTGACCAGCACAACGATTCCACGACGCTGCCGGCTAATGCTCACACGCACGTCTCGTGGGCTTTCAACAAGCCCGGAATTTACCGGCTGAGCTTTGGTGCTACCAACAGCACCCCGCAGGAGTTCACGGTGGCGGTGGGCGTTAGCGCACCTGCGGGAATGCGCGCGCTCGATGCAGGTCACGTGGATATCACCGCGGACATGGCTACAGGAAAACTCGACTTGGAGGATCAAGGCGAGCGTTTTGATCCGAACACCACGGTGCTCAGCATCCCGAATTCCGCTCTCCAACAGATACCGCCGGATCCCTCCTACCGTTTCTTGGGCCGGCCCGGCGATGAGACCTATCTCCTGCCCCAAGCTGTCTTGGGCAAGCACATTCACGGCGAAGTAGACCCACATCTGTGGCATAACGCCGCCAATGTCATCAGCTTTACCGAGGTTATCGCTGAGCAACTTGCGCAAACGGATCCCTCGCACGGCGCGGACTACCGTGCCCGCGCACAGGACTACATCGCACAACTGCGAGACGTCGATGCAGAGGTTCGTCAGCTCATCTCTGCCATTACTGAGCACAACCGCCACCTCGTCACACCCCACCACGGATACGCCTACCTGGAGCAAGGCTACGGCATTGATATCGCGGGTTTCGTTAGCCCCAACCCGGCCATCGAGCCCTCGCCGCGCGATGTCATCGCGCTGCGCCGCACCTTGGAAAACCTCCAGCTTCCCGCGGTGTTCGTGGAACCGACCCAACAAGCCAGCGCAGACGTCATTAGGGAAGCCGCCGATTCCCTCGGGGTGGCGGTCTGTCCCATTTACGGCGACACCCTCGATGACGCCGTACCGACGTATCTCGATCTCATGCGTTTCAACGCACACTCACTCAACCGCTGCCTTGGCAGCACAACAAAGGAATCTCATGTCTAATCGCACCCTCCGAATTTTCACTATGCCGCTTGCGGCAGCACTGAGCGCCGCGGCGCTGGCCTTTGCACCCTCTGCCGCCTGGGCCGGGGATCTGGCACAGGTTGTCAGCTCCGACGAAGAAGTGGCGGCACCAGGCACTGCTGCTGCTATCGATCACGGTCACGTCGACCTGGGCCTGCTGCTTAATGAAGGGCAAGCAGAATTCCTCGCTCGTGATGATTCAGCTGAAACCCCCGTGTGGCGTCAACCCGACGATGTGGTATTCCAGGTGGGCGACAACGCCCTGTTAACCCTGCCTGAGGACAAGGCCTTCTCCTTCGTCGGTGCCGAGCCCGGTTCGCAAGTATGGGTCGTTCCACAAACGGAACAGGCTGATGTGCCGTGGCTAGGTTGGAATACCCAGGCTCCTTCCCTCGAGGAGAACGTTGAGAGAGGAGTAACTATGGAGTTCCTGGGACACCAAGGCCCGGGTGAATTCTCCCTCTTCCTGCAGAACGGCGGCTTCGAGGAACCACAGTTGCTATGGTCCACCGCCACCGGGGACTCAGAAGGCTTCTGGGTCGACTTGGGCACGCATACCCACGCCAATTGGGTGTTCACCGAGCCCGGCATCCACCAGGTGCGGGTCCGCATGAGCGGTGAAGGTGCGGGTGACAGCGCCGGAACCGAGGTCGCCGCTGAGGCTACGTTGACCTTTGCTGTAGGCGATGACACGGATGTCGCACAAGCTCAGGCAACAGAATGGGATCCGAACGCTGATTCCTCTGCCGATTCAGCTTCTGCATCGGCATCCGTGCCGGTATGGATCTGGGCGCTGGCCGGCGTGGGCGTCCTAGTCCTTATCGGTGCCATCATCGCCGTCGTGCGTGCGAAAGGTGGCCAGCGTGACTAGTCCTTTCATTTCAGTCACAGACCTCTCCGTTTCCCTCTCCGGCCGTCGCGTCATCGACGCTGCTAACCTGACTGTTCGCCCCGGCGAGTTCATCGGGCTGCTAGGACCGAACGGGGCGGGCAAAACCACGCTGATGCGTGCGATCTTGGGGCTTATCCCCTTCACCGGGAGCATCGATGTCACCACTTCCCTGGGGTATGTCCCGCAGCGCCACGACGTGGAATGGGACTTCCCCATCAGCGTGTCCAACGCTGTGCTGAGCGGACGCACCGGACTTGTGGGTTGGTTCCGTCGTCCGGGACGTGCTGATAAACAGGCCGCCCGCCGGGCCATCGAGCTCACCAACTTGGAGGAATTCGCACGACGCCCCATCGCGCAGTTGTCCGGTGGCCAACGTCAGCGTGTACTCATCGCCCGGGCCTTAGCCTGCGAGCCTGAGGTGCTGCTTCTCGACGAACCATTTACCGGCCTCGACGCTCCCAACACTGAAGAGCTCCTACTTCTCTTTGACAAACTCACCGCCGATGGCACCAGCGTTGTCATGTCCACGCACAACCTCTCGGAGGCCGCGCATTCCTGCTCGCGGCTCGTGCTGTTTAACCGGGGAATCATCGCGGATGGTCCAGCGGAAACACTGCGCATGACCTCGCAGCCCTGGAGCGACACATTCGGGGTCTCAGCTTCTTCTCCATTGCTTTCTGCGATTGGGGTGGCAGCATGATCGACATTTCACTCATCGAGTTCTTCCAGGATCTCACCAACCCACACTTGGACTTCCTGGCGCGTGCGGTGGGAATTTCTATCCTCGCTGCCATCGTGTGCGGCGTGGTGGGATGCTATGTCGTGCTGCGCGGCATGTCTTTCATCGGTGATGCTGTTTCCCACGCGGTCTTCCCGGGGCTGGCCATTGCCTTCGTGCTCCAAGGCTCAGTCTTGCTGGGCGGCGCCGTGGCGGGCTGCACCGTCGCGGTGCTCATCGCATGCTTCTCCCAGCGGCGCACGGTGCGCGAGGATTCCGTCATCGGAATCTTCTTTGCCGCCGCCTTCGCCCTCGGCATGGTGATCATCTCCCGAGTAGACGGCTATACAGCCTCGCTCACCAGCTTTCTCTTTGGCTCGCTCACGGGTGTCTCCCGCGCGGACCTCTACACCGCGTTCACCGTCACGGTGCTCATCGTGGCCACGGTTCTTCTCCTTGGCCCCCAGCTCACCGCCACCTGCTTGGACAAGGAAACCGCCCGCGCAATGGGTCTTCCTGTCTTTGCTCTGGACATCGTGCTCTACCTCTGTGTTACGGGCGCAGTGGTTATATCCGTAGGCACCATCGGCAACGTCCTCGTCCTCGCGCTGCTTATCACCCCGGCCGCGACCGCCCGCCTGCTCTGTGACTCGCTGGGCTCGATGATGTTCGCAGCCGCGGCGATCGGCTCCTTGGGTAGCTTCTTCGGAATCTACCTGGCATGGGCCATTGACCTTCCCGCGGGTGCCACCATCGTTCTACTCCTTACCGCCTGTTTCCTCGTGGCCTGGGTGCTCTCCCCTCTCATGCACTCCCGCCGCGCTTCCGCATCCACCTCGACATCACACACCCCAAAGGAGACCTTGTCCGCATGAACATTCTCCCAATGACACGCATGATCTACCGTCCCCTCGCCTTGACCGCAACCGCTGCTCTAGCGCTGAGCTCCCCGATGCTCGTTCACGCTGCACCGCCCGCCCTCGCGGCCGAGCAAGCGAGCGACACTTCCTGTGATGCTGACTCCCTCCACGCCTTCAGCCGCGGACACCAAGACCTCGCTTTGGTCGGTGACTCCGGGGACCTGTCCTTTATAGCCCGCGATGATGAATCTGGTGAGGACTATGCCTCTGGGGAGTTCTACGTAGAAGTGGGCAGCAACGCCGCTTTCGATGAATCAGCGGGCAGCGATATTCCATCGAGTGGTTGGCAAATCCCCCAAACCCAAGATCCGAATATCCCCTGGGTGGGGTTCAACACCAGCTACCTCGACGAGGCCACTGCGGCCGATGCCACTTTATCCTTAACGCTACACAGCGGCCCGGAAGGCGGACGTATGGTGGGCTTCCAGAACTCCGTGGGTGCTGACCCGACCGTGCTCTTTGACTCCGAGAACCCGGATATCACGTGGGACTATCCTGATCATTTCCACAGTCACACCGGGATCATCTTTAGCGAGCCGGGCGCCTATGCTGCCACTTTTACCTTCACCCTCAACGATGGCTCCGAGCACTCTATTGATGTGCCTTTCTTGGTAGGTGGCGCGGACGCCTCTGAGCTTTGCCAGCTGGAGTGGGGCTCAGGCGAAGGTGGCAGCGGTGGATCGGGAAGCCCGAAAAACCGCCCCCAGCAGCTGGCCAAGGATATTAATGACACTTCCAAGTCCATTGCGCAATTAGATAAAACGATGGACAAGACCTTCAAAGAGGCCGATACCTTCTTCAACGGCGGGAAACCCTCCGATGCGAAGAATGCGAAGGAGGAAAAGAGCTCAGAGCGATCCACACGGGCCAGCGCGCGGAAGGACACGAAACCACAGAAAGAAACAGGGTCGAAAGAGCCAAGCGCTCCCAGCTCGGCGACCGCGCAAGGCCGCAACCCGGCCCCCAACGCTACAGCCCACACTGCACAAGAACAGAGAGATTCGGCACAGCGTGGGTCCTCGCGCAGCACGTCTTCCGCCGACGCCAAGGACAAGACGCGCAGCGCCGCGTCCAATCGCGAAAGGAATGCCAGGAAAGAAGCAGCGGCACAACGCCCGGCATCTGATGCGCCAGAACAGTATGCTGACGGCAGAAACATCCAGGCTACGAGCTATGGAGCCCCGATGGTGGGCTTCTGGGCGGGCTTTCTGGCGGGCATGGGTTCGCTGGCCCTGCTGCTAGGAATTGGGCTTTTCATCGCCGTGCAATTCTTCCGCCCGCGCAAGCGCGGCTAACACTACCGCCATGCGCACAGCCTGTAAGGAGGGGGATCTGGTTTCGGCACTAGCGCAGCAAACAACTAGAGTTATTCCTTATGTGTGAAAACAGACCCTCTACCGCCCCTGACTTCCTCCTGTCCCGCGCGACGGGGTCTGTGCGTACCCAAGGATCAGTGGCCACCTTCAGCGATGTTGACGCTGCCGTAGCTGCTCTGCGTGCCGGCACGGCACCCATGGTTGTCGGCGCGCTGCCCTTCCACAAGGGTGACCCAGCGGCACTGACCGTGCCGCGCAGCATCATCCGCGAGGACGGGCCACTCGAACCACACGCCTATTACCGCAGCGGTACGCTCAACGCGCGGGTGACTGGGTTTGACCCAGAGCCGGAGGAGCACCTGCGCCGCATCGAGGCGGCCATTGCCACGATCGAGGCCTCCAAACTGGATAAGGTGGTGCTTGCACGCGCCGTCGACATCGAGTTCAATGCCCCTGTGGATCCGCTCCTCGTCGCCGCGCGACTCATTGATTTATCTTCCCACCGCGATGGCTTTATCGCCGACCTCACTCCGGCTGGACGCCCTGGCGCAATGTTCGTCGGATCCTCCCCAGAAGTGCTGGTCAAGAAGCAGGGATCAACGGTTACAGCTTTCCCCCTAGCCGGCTCCGCACCCCGCCAGGCTGATAAGGCACGCGATATCAAAGCGGGCCAAGACCTCCACAACTCAGCAAAGGACCTGCGCGAACACGCCTTCGTGGTGGACCATATCCGCCGGATTCTGCAGCCTCTGTGCGAGACCCTCGATGCCCCCACGTCTCCGCAGCTGACCTCCACCAATGAGATGTGGCATCTGGGAACGCCGATCGCGGGAACCCTTAAGGATTCGAGCATTACTGCCCTCGAGTTGGCCGAGCTGGTCTACCCCACCCCTGCTATTTGTGGCACCCCCACTGAGGCCGCACAAGCGCTGATCGAAACCGCTGAAACCGACCGCGGCTTCTACGCCGGCGCGGTCGGCTGGTGCGATGATTCCGGCGACGGCGAATACATGGTAGCCATCCGCTGCGCCGAGGTGGCCGGCGATGGCCTCTCCGCCCGCGCGTGGGCTGGCGGAGGAATCGTCGTGGATTCCGACCCGACGGCCGAGCTTCAGGAAACCACGGCTAAGCTGCGCACCATTTTGCGCGCGCTCAACCTCTAAAGCAGCTTTTAGGCTCGCTCGATCGGGTTCTTCAGGCTACCCACGCCGGGGATCTCAACTTCGATGGTATCGCCCGGCACCATCGGCGCCGTGCCAGCCGGGGAACCCGTCGTGATGACATCACCCGGCAGCAGCGTGTAGGACTGCGAGATCTCAGCGATGATGTCACCCATCTTCACAATCATCTGATCCGTATTGGAATCCTGCTTCTGCTCTCGCTTGCCCTCGTGGGTGAGGTAGGCGTTAATCTTCTGATTATCGAGATTGATGCAGTCCAAGTCCGTCTCAATCCACGGGCCCAGCGGGCAGAAGGTATCGATGCCCTTCGCACGTGCCCACTGGCCATCCTGGAACTGCAGGTCACGCGAAGAAACATCGTTACAGATCGTGTAGCCGACGACGTGATCGCGCCACTTCGCTGGATCAATATTCTTTGACACCTTGGAGATCACCACGGCGAGCTCGCCCTCGAACTCAACGTTGGTAGCGAACTCCGGAATCTTGATGGGTGCACCGGGGCCGATGACCGAGGTGGAGGGCTTGATAAAGATCGTCGGCGGCAGGTGCTCCGCGGATTCCTTGAAGACTTCCGCCACGTGGTCGGCGTAGTTGCGGCCCAGAGCTACGACCTTGGTGGGCAGGGTCGGCGCCAGCAGGCGTACTTCACTCAGCGGCCACTCACGGCCAGTCGGCTCCGGTGGGGTAAACGGTGTGCCGGAAATTTCCTTCGCCACCAGCTGGTCAAGCGGGGCGTCGGCGGGGCCATCAATGATGGCGAAACAGATACCTTCGGTGTGAGCAATTCGTCCTAAACGCATAACGGCCATACTACTCGCAAGGATTTTTAACTCGCGATCAGGGGTCTTGAGTAAAGGTTGCAAAGATTGCAATGCTTCTACTGGCATCAAGTTCCGCGGCGAGCACCTTCGCACAGGCCTAGCGCTGGGCGACGTCCCCTAAGGTCACCGCCCGCGTGTGTCCCCGCTGCGCAAGGTATAGCTCAGCACAGGCCAAGGCATCACTGAGCGCATTGTGGCTTCCATAACGCGGTAGGCCATAACGCGCGCGCACGCGGGGCAGGCGTAGATCCTCGCCGCGCGGGTAGGTTCCCATGCGCTCCATGTGGCGCCGCTCGAGCGCAAAGGTATCAACCACGCTCAGTCGCGGGCGCTCCCCAAAGACCTCACGGGAGGCAGCTTCAATGAACCCCACCTCCAAGGCCGCGAAATGCGCGAGTAGCGCGCGTCCTTGCAAAGCTTGGCGCAATTGCGTCACCGCGATACTTAGCTCCTCGCCAGCATCAATGACCTCCTGCGTCAGCAGGTGGACATGTGCATCCTCGGCCACCTGCGCGCCGCGCACCACGGTATAGCCGGCACCAGATAAGTCGATGACTCCCCCGTTGACCGGCACCCAGCCAATGGAGACAATCTTTCCTTTTCGCGGGTCTAGGCTCGTGGTCTCCATGTCCACGGCAAGCACATCCAGCTCATCGAGCAGGGTGCTTCGTCCTGGCGCGCCCCAATCCGCGCGCCGACTCCAGGGGCTCCACATCTAGATATTCCTCACCGGATACTTCGTGGCCAACGCATTCTGCATCGACTTGATGGCACGGAAAGCATCGCGCAGGTGCTCTCGCTCCATGCGGCCGAGGCTCTTGGGGTCGATGTGATAGTCCGGCTGCTGGCCCTCCCGCAGCTGGCGAGCTTGATGCTGGAAGGACAGGGAACGCAGGTAGTCGAAGGCGTCGAGAAGCTCCTGTGCGCCCTGTCGGCTCACCGTACTACCCGCTGCTTCCTTGAGCCGTTGGCGCGTGTCCACCACGGTGGAACCGGAGGCCAGGGCGAAGAGACGGGCCATCTGCACGATGCCCGCTGTTCCGCCCTTTTTGATATCGAGGGTGTTTGCGTAGTCGCCATCGCGCTCCACCACAAGCCCCCGGAAGAAGGTCAGCGGTGGCTCACGGCGCGCGGCCAAGCTAGCTAGGTGGGCGTGCAAGCGCGTTGCCCCTTGACCCATTTCCACGGCCGCAGTGTGAACTTCCCGGCCCAACGCCTCGCTTCCATAGAGAACCCGGAAGTCGAAGAAGATTTGCGCGTTGAGCAGCGCCTCTGGTTGAGGGTCTCGAATCCACCGACGGAAGGTATCGATCCATTGGGAGCGCGTCATCCGCCACTGATTGGTCATGGCCATCATGTCCCCAGGACACAGGATCTGCCCGGCGTCGGCTAAGCCCTGGCACACAAAGGAACTAAGCCGCGCAAAGTACTCCCCATGCGCAGCGGCATCGAAATCATCCGCGAGGACAAGCGCATTATCCTGGTCCGAGGCCAGCGCCATCTCTCGCCTTCCCTGCGAGCCCACGGCCACGAAGGCATACTCCACAGGCGGAGGACCGAGCTCCTCCTCCGCCAGCGTGCACAAGCGTCGTGCCATAGCATCGGCGGCAAGCGTGACCAGGCTCGAGGCTTCCGCCGGTGTGGAGCCGCGATCCACGAAGCGCCCGGCTAGGCGCGTGGCCTCATTGAAGGCACCATTCAGCTCTGCGACACTGGAGCGCCGTGAAAGATCTGCAGCGAGGTAGACCGGATCATTGTGCAGCAGCCGGGTAACGTCCGACTGTGTCACTATCCCCTGCAGGGTGCCTTCTTTGACCACCGGCAAATGGTGGATTCGGCGCTCGGCCATGTGCAGCAGGGCTTCCATGGCCGGGGCATCTGCCGATACTGTGAGGGGCTGCGGCGTCATGATCTCCCCTACCGGCTCGGCAGGGTCGCGCTGGGCGGCGAGCACCCGGGTTCGCAAATCGCGGTCGGTAAGGATTCCGGTGAGACGCTTGTCTGACTCCGGGCCCGCTTTCACGACGAGTAACGAAGAAACGCCATGCTCTGTCATCAGCAGAGCAGCTTCGCGGATGGTAGTTGCGGCTGGCGCCGTCAACACGTCAGTCCGAATGAGCTCCCTCAGCGGCGTGCGGAGCACGTCTGTTGGTGCGGATTCGGTGAGCTCCCGCGCTGCTGCTCGGATCTGGCGGGACTGCGCTGAAAAGAAACGCGCGATGTCAGGGTTGCGCTCCGCGAGTTGGCTAAAGGCCTCCTGCGGGAGGGTGAAGACAAGGCTGTCTTCCACCGCGACTATCTCATAGGCAGAGACCGGCTCTCCCTGCAGTGTGGAGTAGCCAAAGGTAAGGCCAGATTCGCGGCGGTCCAGTAACACGCCTTCCTCTCCCACCACATCAATCGCACCGGTGCGGATGATGTGGAGATGAGCATTCTCTTCCCCCATCTTTATGGGAATATCCCCGCGGCGCAGGTAGATCATGCTCAGCTGTGAGGACAGGGCGGTGAGCTCTTCCTCCGGCAGACGGGAGAAAGGCTCATGCTGGGCGAGGAAGCTAGTGACCTCGTCTATTTCGACGCTCATGCGCCAACCATACAGCGCTAGGCACTGAGCGCGGCGGCGATTCGATCACCAATTTCAGTGGTATGCGCCTGTGCTCCTCCGCGGGCGGAAACATCGGCCGCCACGGCCTCTTCGATGCGCACGGCGTTGTCCTCGTCTCCGAGGTGGCGCAGCAGCATCGCCGCGGACAAGATCGCCGCTGTGGGATCCGCAATCCCCTTGCCCGCAATGTCCGGTGCAGAACCGTGGACCGGCTCAAACATGGAGGGATTAGCGCCGGAGGCATCAATATTGCCGGAGGCGGCCAAGCCGATACCTCCGGTGACCGCGCCCGCCAAGTCAGTCAGGATGTCACCAAAGAGGTTGTCAGTAACGATGACGTCATAGCGCGCTGGGTCGGTGACCATGTAGATGGTTGCGGCATCGATGTGGTTGTAGTCCACGCTAACCTCAGGGAATTCCTGCGCCACCTCGTCCACCGTACGCTGCCAGAGTCCGCCGGCATTAACAAGGACATTGGTCTTGTGCACCAAAGTCACGTGCTTGCGGCGGCCCATTGCGCGCTGGAAGGCATCACGCACCACGCGTTCAACGCCGAAGCGCGTGTTCTGCGAAACCTCTGAGGCCACCTCGTGTTCGGTTCCCTCGCGCAGCGTGCCGCCGTTACCGCAGTACAGACCTTCGGTACCTTCGCGCACGACGACGAAATCAATATCACCCGGGTTCGCCAGCGGCGAGGTGGACGTTGGGTACAGCTTGGAGGGGCGCAGGTTAACGTGATGGTCGAGGGCGAAACGCATCTTCAGCAGCAGGCCGCGCTCCAAGACACCAGGCGGAACCTCACCGGGTGCGCCAATCGCACCGAGCAGGATGGCGTCGTGCTCGCGCAGGGATGCCAGGTCGGCGTCGGTAAGCAGCTCCCCGTTGCGCAGGTAGCGCCTAGCACCGAGGTCATAGTCAGTGACCTCGATATCCTGGCGAACCGCGCGCAGGACCTTCAATGCCTCCGCGGTTACCTCAGGACCAATGCCGTCGCCACCAATCACTGCTAGTTTCATTTTGTGGGATTCCTTTCTCACATATTAGATACATGTGAGCGTACCACTCTCCCCACTTCGGCGACGGAGAAACCCCCGTGAAGAACCACGGTGGATCCTTCACGGGGGCTGTTGCGAAAAGCTTAGCGCTGTGGGCTATGCGTCCAAGTCGAGCTGGCGGCAGGTAGCACCCAGCGCCGCGTTGATGTCCTCGACCAGCTCCTCCGCCACCTCACGTTCGACGCGCAGGATGAGCACAGCATCGGAGGCTTCCTTACCCTGGGTCAGGGCGGCAGCCACGATGTTGATTCCAGCAGCGCCCAGCTTGGTGCCCACGGTTCCCAGTGCGCCCGGGGCATCCTTGTAGGAGAAGAAGAGGTTGCGGCCGGTAGCGCGCATGTCGACGCCGCGGCCGTTGATGCGGACAATCTTCTCCACACCATCGATACCAGTCAAGGCACCGGTGAGCTGGGAAACCAGACCGTTCGGGCCGATGACCTTCACGCGCACCGAAGAGCGGTGGCCCTTCGACTCCACGTTGGTCTTAACATCCACGGTCACGCCGCGGCTTTCGGCGATCTTCATGGCGTTGACAAAAGTAACGGTTTCCGAAACCACGCCGGAGAACACGCCGCGAACGGCAGACAAACCAAGCGCTGAGACTTCTTCATTGGCCAGCTCACCACACGCCTCCACCTCGATGGCGACGGGCGCTGCACCCAACAGGTTTCCGGCAACGAGACCAAGCTTGCGCGTCAGGTCAAGCCAGCCGGATACCTCTTCGCCGACCTTGCCGCCTTCAACATTGACGGCGTCGGCCACGAACTCACCGGCCAGAGCCTTCAACACGGATGCGGCGACGTCGGTACCCGCACGGTCCTGCGCCTCTACCGTGGAAGCACCAAGGTGCGGAGACACGGTTACCTGCGGCAGCTCGAAGAGCGGGGAATCGGTGCAGGGCTCGGAAGCATAAACATCGAAACCGGCACCGCGGTGGTGGCCCGACTTGATGGACTCAGCCAGCGCTGCCTCATCCACCAGGCCGCCGCGGGCGGCGTTGATGATGATCTGCCCCTTCTTGGCCTTAGCCAAGAGCTCAGCATCAAACATGCCGGCGGTCTCCGGCGTCTTAGGCAGGTGAATGGTCACGAAATCAGAGCGGGACATGAGATCCTCAAGGCTCACCAGCTCTACACCCAGCGCTGCTGCGCGAGCCGGGTTGGCATAAGGGTCATAGGCAATGACGGTGGTTTCAAAAGCCAGCAAACGCTGTGCGAAGAGCTGGCCGATGTGGCCGAAGCCGACGATGCCGATGGTCTTGCCATAGATCTCGACACCCTTGAAGGAGGAACGCTTCCACTCCCCCTGACGCAGAGACTGATCTGCTGCCGGCACCTGGCGGGCGGTGGCTAGAAGCAGTGCGATGGCCTGCTCACACGCGGAGTGAATGTTGGAGGTCGGCGCGTTGACAACCATGACGCCGCGCTCGGTGGCAGCGGGGATATCAACATTGTCCAAACCGACACCAGCGCGGCCCACAATCTTGAGGTTCTCCGCAGCGGCCAGCACCTCCGCATCCACAGTCGTGGCGGAGCGGACGAGGAGGGCGTCAGCCTCCGGCACCGCGGCGAGCAGCTCCGCACGATTTGGACCATCTACCCAGCGGACCTCGACGGTGTCCCCGAGAGCATCGACGGTGGATTCTGCAAGCTTATCGGCGATAAGAACGACCGGCTTCGACATAACTTCCTTTACTAGTCAGAATTGGAGATGCCGAGAAGTGTAGTTTATTCTTTCCAGCCCTGAGTGATTTTATGCGTGAATTCTGTCACTGAACCGAATTCCGGACCAAGGGCCACGATCGGCCCGTCTGATAGTCCAGCTGTAATCGCCGCGCCGGCCTTCGTCGCCGTCGGATCCGGGTCCTCCATCACAAACACCGTACCGCCATATGCGGTGGCATTCACCACATTGGCTAAGGGGCTATCTTTCGTCGCCACTATTACCGGTGCCATCTGCGCATCACGGCGCGCTTGCGCGGGAATCGCCGGCATCTTCTCCTTGGTAAGATGCTGCGGCAGCGGCTCCCACGCGGCCTTGAGCTCCGTTTTCGTAGAGGAATCCAAGCGCGCGATGTTATCAACCATGCGCTCACGGTTCATCACTACTTTGGAATCAAAACGAAAAGCGGTGTACTCCCCCAACGCCTTGGTGTTTCCTGGGTCGTGGATGACCTCGAGTTGCCCGCTCTGGCTAGCCCACGGGACGTTGCCGATAACCAGGATTCGGTCAACATCAAGGTCATTGAGCAGTTGTGAAATCTGCGGGCGAATCGAATCGTCGTAGGTCACCATGGGAACGCGCTGCGACACGCTCAACGTCGCTGCGCGCAAGGCCGCAGCATCCGTCTCCTCGGCGAGGATCAGCGAATTGCTCTCCTTGAAAAATAAACGTGCCGAATCGATTCCCCAACGGTCCCCAACAACGGTGACTTCATCGGCGAATTGAGGATCAATGAGCCGCAGGCGGTTTTCCTCGCTCGCGCGAGCCAGATCAATCTCAGACTCAGGGAGAGCGGTGATGTCTTGAGTCAAGAGGGGCTCACCGCGTCCCAGCGATGAGCACCCTACGGCTCCCAGAGCGGTCATGCCCAGCAGTAGCGCCGCGGAGACGGCCTTTAGCCCACGTAGAAATGGAACCTTAACGAGCAAAGGCCTGCGGCCCCTCCTCGCCACCAGAGAGATTCGCCTCGTCCACGTCACGCACTACCTTTTTGTTCAGCGCGTATTCAACGATGCCAACGAAGCGCTCGCGGCGGTCAGCAAAGAACTGGTGCACAGTCTTTGCGGTCAGCAGCTCTGGTTCCAGTTCGTGGGAGGCCAGCACGCTATCGAACTCAGCATCCTCCATGATCGATTTCGACTGCACGCGCGGCAGGTAGCGCTCGGGCGAATGCCCATCGATGACAACCTCGGTGCGTTTGCCCATCGGAGTGCGGTTCAGCACGGAGTTTGCCAGCACGCCGCTGACGCCGTGGCGCTCGCACCAGCGAAGTGGGAAGACGGGAAAGAAGCCCGGCTGCAGTTCCTCAAAGCTATGGCGACTAAACGGACGGCCCGTACGCCAGTCCTTTGCGCCACGAGCCATGAGCAGGGCGTACAGGCCGTGCCACACTCCGTCGTGCTCTCCTACCGACAACAGGCGGGACTCGCGGAAGGAGGCATCACGGACGGTCTTCGGAATATCCTCGGTGTCGCCTGCAACCCATGCGGTGACCTCGTCGACATCGCGTGCGGCACGTAGCTTCACGGCCGACGAGCCGTAGAGCTCACCAAAGACGCCGCTCCAGAACCACTGGTTGAGGCGGTCCCAGGATTCCTGGCTCGACAGCACGCCCTTCTTCTCCGCCAGACGTGCCAAGATCACCGCCAGCGGAATGATCTGCTCGGAATAGGGCACCTGCTCCAAAGATAGGATGCAGCGCTCAGCTAAGAATTCAGCCACCTCACGGAAAGTAATCACTAGGGTTTGCGAAGCCTTGCGGTACTCCGACAACGAGAGCTGCAGGATATCCTCGCGCTGGCCGCCAGCGTTGCCCTTCTCCCCCGACACCAGCAAAGACACTGCCGACAAGAACTCATTACGGCCAATTCCGTCGAGCGCTCGGAAGGCACGCAGCTGCTTCTCGACGGCCGCCCAATCCTCCGCCAGGTGAAAGTCCGGGTCCTCGGAGGCAAAGACTGCGGTGAGGAGATCGAAGACATCCATCTGCAAACCAGCCGAGTTCACCTGCGCGAAGATGGAGCCAATGCCAGCGCTCGCAGTCTCACGAGAAAGACGGATCATCGGCACAGTGTAGCCGGACAGGGGGCGCAGAATCCGGTTGTTGAAGGCAGCAACAACATCGCGATTGGCGCCGTCATTAGCTGCCGCGAGCTCGAAGAGCATGCTAGTGCCCTCCTCGCTCAGGAGCGCGGAGACGGGAATGCAGCATGCTTCCACGGCGGCCTCACGGCTGTTCAAAGAAGACTCGAGCTCTGGCGCGAAGTGGGAGCGCAGCTCGCCGTGTTGGTTGATAGCGAAGACGGCCTCATCCGGCATGATGTCCTCGGAGGTCGCCTTATGCAAGTCTACAAAGTACTTGCGGGAAACCTTCTTGGAACGAAAATCAGTGGTATCGACAAAACCCTCGCCACGGAAGCAGTGGTACAGAGTGGTCAACCTCTGCTGACCATCGAGCAGAAGCAGACCGGGGTTTACCCCGGTATTGGGCGCGCCTGCGAGCGGCCGCGGCCGAAAGCGCATAGCCTCGTTGCGGGTATCCAAGGCCATAAATGCGCCGAGCGGGTAGCCGCGCAGGACAGTGACGATCAACGATCGGATGCGGTCCTCGTCCCAGGAATAGGAGCGCTGGAAATCGGGAAGCTGAATATCACCGCGATCGATGCGGGCGAAGAGGTCATTAAGGTCATAGCTTGGCGTAGAGAAACCCATGGCCTCAACCCTACTCTCGGATGTGGGAATGTGCCCGTTTGTGCGCGAACATCACAAAACAAAAGATTCCCGTTGACCACTGCACACAGGCCAACGGGAATCTTCAGATAAACGCGGTTTAGGCAGTTGCGTCCAGCGGATTCTTTACCCAGCTCATGAGATCGCGCAGCTGGGAGCCAGTCTGCTCGATCGGGTGGGAGTTCACCTTGGCGCGCAGATCCTCGAGCTCCTTGTTGCCACCCTCAACGTTGGCAACGAGGCGCTTGACAAAGGTGCCGTCCTGAATATCGGTCAGGACATCCTTCATACGCTCCTTCACGGAAGAGTCGATGACACGCGGTCCAGAAAGGTAGCCGCCGAACTCCGCGGTGTCAGAACAGGAGTAGTTCATGTTCTTGATGCCACCCTCAACGATGAGATCAACAATGAGCTTCAGCTCGTGGCAGACCTCAAAGTAGGCCATCTCCGGCTCGTAGCCAGCCTCGGTAAGGACCTCGAAGCCGTTCATGATCAGGTACTCCACGCCGCCACACAGGACGGCCTGCTCACCAAAGAGGTCGGTCTCAGTCTCATCCTTGAAGGTGGTCGGGATAACGCCGGCGCGGGCACCGCCGATGGCTGCGGCGTAGGACAGGGTCAGTTCGCGTCCCTCGCCCTTCGGATCCTGTTCGGTGGCAATCAGGCAAGGAACGCCCTTTCCGTCAACGAACTGGCGGCGAACCAGGTGGCCCGGCCCCTTCGGAGCGACCATACCGATGGTGATGTTCTCCGCCGGCTTGATCAGACCGAAGTGGATGTTGAGGCCGTGGCCGAAGAACAGTGCGTTGCCGTCCTCCAGGTTCGGCTCGATGTCCTCGGTGAAGATGGCAGCCTGAGAGGTATCCGGCGCCAGCAGCATGATGACATCAGCCCACTTGGCAGCCTCAGCATTGGTGAGAACCTTGAAGCCAGCCTCCTCTGCCTTCTCGCGAGACTTGGAGCCTTCGCGCAGGCCGATGGCGACCTCAACGCCGGAGTCACGCAGGTTCATTGCGTGGGCGTGGCCCTGGGAGCCATAGCCAATGATGGCGACCTTGCGGCCCTGGATGATGGTCAGGTCTGCATCGGAATCGTACAGAGTCTCAATAGCCATGTTTGATGTTCCTTTTCTCTTTGGGTTCGTGAGCACTACTCATCCAGTAGTAACTCTGCCTATTGAATTTGTATCACACTTTGGGACAGTCCGCCCACATTGTGAGATTTTTTATTTGCTCGGTGCCATCGCCTTCGGGCCACGCCCCAGCGCGACGTTTCCGGACTGCACCAGTTCGCGGATGCCGAAGGGCTCGAGGACGTCGAGAAGCGCCTGCAGCTTGCCGGGCGTGCCGGTGGCCTCCACCACCACGGACTCCGGCGATACATCCACGATGCGAGCACGGAAGATGTTCACCGCGTCGACCACCTGGGGGCGGTTCGAGTTATCCGCAGCCACCTTGACCAGCATGATGGCGCGGGCAATGGTGTTTTCCTCTTCCAGCTCCACCACCTTGAGCACCGGAACAATCTTGTTGAGCTGCTTCGTCACCTGCTCGATGACAACCTCGGAGGCGTCCACAACGATGGTCAGGCGGTTGATTCCCTCGGTTTCAGTTCGCGCGGAGACCAGCGAGATGAGGTTATAACCACGGCGGGTGAACATACCGGTCACACGGGAAATGATGCCCTCAATATCCTGGACGCGCACGGACAGGATGTGGCGAGTGATATCGTCTTTAGCCATTACTCTTAGGCCTCCTCGAGGGATTCGTGGATGTCGGCCGGTTCCTCGGCCGCGGACTCATTTTCATCAAACAGCGGGCGCAGACCAAGGGCGTATTGGATTTCCTCATTGGAGGCGCCGCCGCCAATCATCGGCCACACCTGGGCGTCTTGGCCCACAATGAAGTCGATGACCACTGGGCGGTCATTGATTGAGCGCGCTCGTTCAATCGCCGGGCCAATCTCTTCCACGGTGGTGACGCGAATAGATTCGCAGCCCAAGGCCTCGCTGAGTTTGACGAAGTCCGGGACGTACTCATCGTGCTCACGCAACTTGGTATGGGAGTACTTGTTCTCATAGAAGAGCGTCTGCCACTGGCGCACCATGCCCAAGTTGCCGTTGTTGATGACAGCCACCTTGATGGGGAACCCTTCCACCGCAGCGGTGGTGAGCTCCTGGTTGGTCATCTGGAAGCAGCCATCACCGTCAATTGCCCAGACTTCACGCTCCGGGCAGGCAGCCTTGGCGCCGAGCGCTGCGGGCACTGCGTAGCCCATCGTGCCGGCGCCACCGGAGTTGATCCAGCTTCGTGGGTGCTCGAAATCAAGGAACTGGGCCGACCACATCTGGTGCTGGCCCACACCCGCGCAGTAGATCGCCTCCGGGCCCACGATTGCGCTGAGTTGCTGAATAACCTCTTGCGGATTGAGCAGGCCGTCTGCTGTCGGCTCGAAACCGCGCGGGAAGCGGCTCTGCAGGTCTCCCAGGTACTCCATCCACGGGCCAATTCGCGGGGCATCCAGCTCCGCATCATTGGCATAAGCCTTTGTCAGGCGCAGAAGCACCTCGCGGGCATCGCCCACGATGGGGACAGCTACCTCACGGATCTTGCCAATCTCGGCCGGGTCGATATCTGCGTGAATAACCTCGGCATGGGGAGCGAAGGTGTCGGTATCACCGGTCACGCGGTCATCGAAGCGCGCGCCCACGGCGATAATGAGGTCAGCGCGCTGGAGCGCGGCGACGGCCGGTACCGTTCCGTGCATGCCGGGCATACCCATGTGTTGCGGGTGGTTATCCGGAAAAGCACCGAGCGCCATGAGGGTGGTCACCACCGGGATGCCGGTCAGCTCAGCAAACTCGCGCAGCTCGCGGGAGGCACCTGCCTTGATGACGCCGCCACCGACATAGAGCACCGGACGCTCTGCGCGAGCAATGCGCTGAACAGCCTGCGTAATCTGGCGCGGGTGCGGGGTCGTGGTGGGTTTATAACCCGGCAGGTCCGGCATCACAGGGCCGGAGTACTCCATCAGGGCGTTCTGGACATCCTTCGGGATATCCACGAGAACTGGGCCCGGCCGTCCGGTGGAAGCCAGGTGGAAGGCGGCAGCAATAGCCCCCGGGATGTCCTCTGCCTTGGTGACGATGAAGTTATGCTTCGTAATCGGCATGGTCACACCGCGGATATCAGCCTCTTGGAAGGCGTCGGTGCCCAACAACGAACTGCCGACCTGTCCGGTAATAGCCACGACGGGCACGGAGTCCAGGTTTGCATCCGCCAGCGGGGTCACCAGGTTGGTGGCACCTGGACCGGAGGTAGCAATCATGACGCCGACCTTTCCGGATGCCTGCGCATAGCCTTCTGCTGCATGGCCAGCTCCCTGCTCGTGGCGGGTGAGCACGTGGCGCAGCTTCGTGGATTCAAACAGGGCGTCGTACAGCGGAAGCACGGCGCCGCCCGGAATGCCGAAGACCAGCTCGGTGCCCAAATCTTCGAGGGTACGGACAATGGCGTGTGCGCCCGTGATGCGCTCGGGCGCCCGCTGTGGCGGTGTGGAAGCTGTCACGGTTGGTGTGCTCCTTTAGTGGGGGTGGATATCGGAGAGATCATCCAACGAATAACGCCCCCGTCTTTCCTTCCTGGGTGTGAAGGTAACGGGGGCGCATGCTGGTCGACGTCACTAGCGGACTCGCTACGGCTCGCGCCGCCCGGGTACTACTACGAGGTGAAGTCGAATAATGATCATGGGATAAACTGTACACTGATAGAAACGCCACCGCAGGCCTTTACCCCCATTTTTGGGATTTATTTCTCATTTAGCGAGATTCCACAGGTGGGGCGGTTCGCCACCGCGCCATATTGTCAATTACGATGACCCACTATGACGTCCTCACACCCGCAGAACGCATCTTCTCGCGCCGAACACCCCACGGCCGAAACGTTCAAGCCCACTCGCGAACACCTCCTCGGCATCGGCATCCTCGCCGCCATCGCTTTCCTCAGCATTGGCTGGGCCCCGAAGTACCTCTTCTGGATTCTCATCTTCCCCGTGCTGGCCATCTGGTGGGTCCTGCGGGCCCGCACCACCGTGGACAGCACGGGCATCCACATCACCTATGGCTTCCGCGGCCCCAAGCACATCGAGTGGAAAGACTTCCAAGGAATCGGTTTCCAGCGCTCGAAAGCCTATGCCCGCACCACGAAGGGCGATAACTTCAACCTGCCGGGAGTGACTTTCAACTCCCTCCCCCGCCTCGCTGCCGCTTCCAATGGGCGCATCCCCGACGCCCTGAGCGCTGGCCGTGACGCCGCCGATGACAAGGTGGTCATCGTCCACCGCGATGGCCAACAGATCCTCCTCACCAAGGAGGAATACGCCGAGTACCTCGAGAAACACCCCGAACTGAAGGATTAACCATGTACCCTCTCCGCTCTAAAGTCACCACCGTTGGCCGCCAGGCATCCGGTGCCCGCGCACTGTGGCGCGCTACCGGCTCCAAGGAGAGTGACTTTGGCAAGCCGATCGTCGCCATCGCCAACTCCTTTACCCAGTTCGTCCCCGGCCACGTCCACCTCAAAAACGTCGGCGACATCGTGGCCGATGCCGTCCGCGAAGCCGGCGGCGTGCCGAAGGAGTTCAACACCATTGCTGTTGACGACGGCATCGCCATGGGCCACAGCGGCATGCTCTACTCCCTGCCTTCGCGGGAGATCATCTCCGATTCCATCGAGTACATGGTCAATGCCCACACTGCCGACGCCCTGGTGTGCATTTCGAACTGCGACAAGATCACCCCGGGTATGTTGAATGCTGCACTGCGCCTCAACATTCCCACCATCTTCGTCTCCGGCGGCCCGATGGAAGCCGGCAAGGCCGTCGTCGTTGACGGCGTGGCGCATGCACCGACGGATCTGATTACGGCGATCACGGCCTCGGCCAGCGATGCCGTCTCCGACGAGGGCTTGACCCGCGTGGAGGAATCCGCCTGCCCTACCTGTGGTTCCTGCTCCGGCATGTTCACCGCCAACTCCATGAACTGCCTCACCGAGGCGCTCGGCTTGGCCCTGCCGGGCAATGGCACCACGCTGGCTACCCACAGCGCCCGCCGAGATCTCTTCGAGCAAGCTGGCCGCACCATCGTGGAGATGTGCCGACGCTACTACGGCGAAGAAGACGACGCCGTTCTCCCGCGCTCCATCGCCACCAAGGAAGCCTTCAGCAATGCCATGGCTCTGGATATGGCTATGGGTGGTTCCACCAACACCATCCTCCACACGCTGGCCGCCGCACAGGAGGGCGAGGTGGACTTCACCCTCGAGGACATCAACGAGATCTCCTACCGCGTACCGTGCCTGTCCAAGGTGGCCCCCAACGGCACTTACCACATCGAAGACGTGCACCGCGCCGGCGGCATCCCCGCCATCTTGGGCGAGCTGCGCCGCGCCGGCCACGTGAACCTCAAGGTCCACACCGCCCTCTACGACAACGCCGAGGAGTGGCTCGATGATTGGGATATCCGCGGCGGCAAGGCCACGGAAGCCGCTCTCGAGCTTTTCCACGCCGCACCCGGCGGTGTACGCACCACCGAGCCATTTAGCCAGTCCAACCGTTGGGATGAGCTGGATACTGACGCTGCCAATGGCTGTATCCACGACGCCGAGCACGCTTTTTCCTCGGACGGTGGCCTGGTCGTCCTGCGGGGCAACCTCGCCCCCAACGGGGCCATCGTCAAGGCCGCCGGCGTGGAGGAAGAGCTGTGGACCTTCACTGGCCCGGCCCGCGTGGTGGAGTCCCAGGAGGAGGCCGTGTCCATCATCCTCAAGAAAGAGGTCCAGCCGGGCGATGTCATCGTCATTCGCTACGAGGGGCCCGCAGGTGGTCCCGGCATGCAGGAGATGCTGCACCCGACTTCCTTCCTCAAGGGTTCCGGTTTGGGCAAGGCCTGCGCTTTGATTACAGATGGCCGTTTCTCCGGCGGCACTTCCGGCCTTTCCATCGGCCACATCTCTCCCGAGGCAGCCCACGGCGGCCTCATCGGCCTAGTGGAAAACGGTGACCCCATCACCATCAACATCCGCGAGCGCCAGCTCTCCCTCGACGTCGACGAGGAAGTTCTCGAACGCCGCCGCGCCACTGAGGAGCAGCGCGAGAAGCCCTGGACCCCGAAGCACCGCAACCGCCCGGTCACCAAGGCCCTGCGCGCCTACGCCAACATGGCCACGTCCGCTGACCGTGGTGCGGTGCGCGTGGTGGATGGCCACGTCCAGTAGGCCATCCCGGCCATAATGAGCGGCAGTGCCACCCAGGCCAAGGACGAGCGCCAGCGGATAATAGCTTCCGCTGGTGCCCACAGGCCCTCGGGCGGCGCAGCGCTGGAAACTAGGCACCACCAGACCACTACGATGAGTAAGGTTCGCGCGGGACTGCCGGGGATCACCACCGTCGCAATCACTGGTAGCAGCCAGATGCAGTAGTAGCCCTGCATGAGACCAGTAGTCATTAGCACTCCGGCAAAAAGAACACCGAGTGAGCAGTACACCCACACCACTGGCTGCTCGCTCTTATAACGCCACAGCGCTACTAAGGATAGAGCGACCACAACGAGGAACGCCACGGTCGATCCGGTGATGGCAGCCTCAGACCAGCCAAGCTGCCTGCCTACCCCCTCAATGGAGCCATTGTTGTAGTCGCGAGCCTGTCCCAAATATGGCAGGAGGCGATCAACGTAGTCCTGTGGACGAGCCATGGTGAGCCACCCAGCGAGAAAAACTACCGCCATGAACACGCCGGCCACGACCAACACCGTTATGTGTCCAGACAACAATGAAACCACAGCCAGCGCGAGGAACTGGGGCTTGATGGTCATGGCCACCCCCAGGATGATTCCAGCCGCAACCGCCACCCAGGACTTCAATGAAGCACGCCAACCGCGACGCAGCATCTTGATGGTCAACAGCGCAAAAAGAACCTGCAGCAAGAAAAGAAAGCCATTGATATTGGTTAGACTCAGCGTGCTGCGCACCGGCTCATTGAAGGTGCACGCAACGATAACCAGCACGGCGAACACCTGCCCCCTATAACGCGCGGCAACGGAGGCCGCAAGCAGCCACAGAGCGGAGAAGATAGAGGCCGCGCCCAGCCACATCATGATGGTGCGGGCGATGTCACGGCCGGGCAACCAGCCAATGGGCCCGAGCAGGAATGTCGCCCCTGGTGAATACAGGTAATGGGGATCGAGGGTGGAATAGTCCTCATCATAGACCGGCCGACCGTGTACGTATTTGTCGACGGCGTTCCAAATGGGATCAAAGTCCGAGCCTGTGGTCCCAGCTGGGGACCACACGACAGCACCAAACGCCATAACGCCGGCGACAAGGTAAAGCAAGCGGATAGCCGGAGTCCGCCAGTCCGGATCAGAGGCTGGGGGCAGCAGGTTCTTCAGCAAATTCATCGCTAGGTAGCGTACCACCGTACATCTGTCGCTCTAGCCCGTCACTCAACATGGCGGCGAACGTGTTGGTGAGATGCGAAGAATCGCGGTAAACCATCACGTTGCCGATCACGCCAGGGCAACGCTCTGGACCACACATGGCGTTTGTCAGGTCAAGGTGAGTGACATCCAACCCAGCCAGTGCGCTCACGGCAGGGTTCTCAGCCAACAGTGAGTCGTCTCGCTCCACGCCGCAATCAAGCAGGGGATCGCCTGCAACGTATCCACCCGCAGCCACGCAGTCACGCACATCTAAGGGGCCTGCCGAGGTGTGCGGCCAGGGCGTGTCGCGCAAACCCCACACTCGCATGCCCGCACTGTTGAGGCGTTCGACCACCGTGCGGAGTCCCTCGGGAGTCTGCTCGGGCCCCATGGTTCCTGGCGCTGGCTGGGTAGAAATGAGAAAGGTGCCTTCCGTAGCTGGATTGGCCTCCATGTATTCCAAAGCAGCCTCGGTCCAGGCGGCGCACTCCGGGTAGTCGTGTCCGTCGGAGCGCTTAGGCTCACCGCCTGGGAAGCAGCCCATCTTCAGCAGCGGAACAATTCGAATCCCCTGGTCACGACCCACGATATCCAAGGTCGTCAATATATGGTCCGCATGTGAATTTCCAAACAGGTACATCGTACGAGCGGATTCCAGGTCACCGTATGCGCACGGTATATCCTCAGTGTTTCGCTGATGCGTCAGAATCGGCTCTTCATGTTCAAAAAGTGCCGTGCAGCCATCGGCGTGCGAGGCCGGGTAGAAAGACTCAATAGGGTTGAGAGCATTCGGCACCGGGTCACGCGGCGGCACCTCAACACCGTTTAGGAGAGCATCGGGGCCGGGATAGTCAATAGTGTCGCTCTCGCTAATGCTCGCGGTTGAATCCGAAACCGCAGGAGGCTGCGCCCACGCGGCCAGTGCTATAGCTGAGACGGTTAGCGCCGCGATACCTGCCGTCACACCCTTTTCTACACCGACTAACCTCCCTGGCGCCCAAGAGCGCTCTCCGGGTTTAGTTTTCTGCCGAGTCGGCACCTCCACGTAGCTCAGCGTGAGCCAGGCAAGCACCACCGAGAGGGCAATGACGCCGGCACCCGCCGCAAGTCCACGGGTAGTGCCAACAGCAGCGAGAATGCCCATACCATCGCGGTTGGACTCTCCCCCACTGAGTAGATAGGTAACCAACACCAACAATGGCCAGTGCCACAAGTAAAGACTGTAAGAAATTCGACCTAAGAATTGGAATGGTGCGGTGGTCAGAAGCCGACCGAGACGCGAGGAAGGTCCCGCGACGATAATGAGAGCCGCGCCCGCAAGCGGCATCAGCGTCGCAGGGCCGGGGAACTGCTGGGCGCCGTCCATGACTACTCCGGTGGCCAGGATGAGCGCTAGGCCAACAAGACTCCAGTCAGTCTTCCGATGACCGGCCCCAGCAGTTCCAGACATGCGGTGGGTTCCCGGTTGTGTCAGCCACAGCCCCAGCAGCCCGCCGAGGCCAATCTCCCAGAAACGGCTGAGCGGTGAGTAATAATTTGTACCTTGGTCAACACCATGCAGATACATCGCATAAAGGAAGCTGGCCAGCGTAGCAATGCCGAGCCCCCAAGGGGCCATGTTTATACCACTGACCTGGGCCTTACCTTCACGGCGTCCACAGAGCCGGTACACACCTGCACACAGGAAGATGACCAGTAGGGATCCTAGATAGATTTGCAGCTGGGCTGACATGGACCACAGGTGTTGATACGTACTCACATCTTGACCAATGGCAGCGTAGTCCTGTCCGGCAGCCGATAAAGCGAAGTTTTGGACATAGGCTAACGAGCTCAGCGCTTCTCGGCCTTCTCTTCCCCACCGCGTCGGGGGAAAGACTATTAGGGCTAGGGCCAGCGTGACAGTGACCGTAACCACGAGCGCCGGAAAGAGTCGACGCAGCATCCTGATAACCACTTGGACTGGGGTTAGCCCCCGAGGGTTGAGGGCGTTGCGAATTTGGGGCCCGAAAAAGAAAACACCGCCGATGAGCAGGAAGACATCCACGCCCGCTGAGACCTTGCCCACGAAGACGTGGAAGAACACGACCAGCGCGATGGCCAAGCCGCGCAGGCCGTCAATGTCTGTACGATACGTCGATGATTTCGCCATAGCCCCTAAATCCTAGGACATTCGGGCTCTAAAACCGTCATCGGCATGATGCGTCGGAACGCTGATGCCTTGTGAACTGTGCCCACGATCAATCTCCGGCCAAAGCCTTAAGCGCCGCCAAATGACCATCGAAAGCTGTTTTACCTTCCTCCGTCAGAGCGACCCATACCGAATCTTTAGCGCGGCTGGTGCCGTACTCGCGGAAGCGCGTGACGTAGCCAGCTTTCTCTAATGCACCAAGCTGCTTGGACAGGGAGGCGTCGGAAAGCTCCGTGCGGTCACGCAACATAGCGAACTTCATCTCACGGTTTACTTCCCCACCCTGCGTGGCACCGAAAGCATTGAGTGTGGCGCAAATCTTAAAGCGATTGAGCGGGTGAATTACCGGATCGAGCCCATTCATCGCGGCATCCTATCCAGCGCACCCGTGTGCAACGTCCAAAAGACCGCCAAGCTGCACAGCACACCTGCGATGCACGAGGCAATAACGTGCCCTTCAACAAAAGGATTGAACAGTGCCGGCAGAATCATGAAACCCAAACCCGCAAAATACCGCCAGGTGACACTCCGTGACGCATGCGGATCCACCTTCTGTCGCATCGAATCCCTCACCCCCGTGCGATAAAAGAAGGCGAGACTCACCAAGAGCGCGAGTACAAGAAGCAGTCCACCAACAAGAACGAGAGGATGGACGTCATCCTTGATCCACATGTAGGCAAACCACGCACCGTACACCACCGCTGCGAGCAGGCTCAACCAGATGGGCGGCCGCTTGGCTGCGGCCAGCCGTTGTTGCTCCTCAAATGCAAGTGCGTCCCGAACATCCTGATCAGACAAAACTAAAGCTCCCCTCCTGCGGCACCAAAGTCATTGTTTTCCATTACAGAAAACAACTTACTTTACGCAATGGAAAACAACAAGAACTTGTATATAGCTGCAGGCTGGGAGCGTAGAAACGCGCTAACAACGCCTAGTTTATCGGGTTAACGCCAGCGCCAAACCACCAGATAGCGACCAGCGCGGCCACGCCAATGACGACGAAAATCCAGGACGTTGCCAGCGGGCGGCGAGTCCAGGAGCGATTGAAGTCCAAGGAGATGAATCCCGGGCCGGTGAACTGCAGGGCCACCGCGATAACGAAGAGGACGAGACCCAGCCAGACACTCTCATTCCACGCGAAGACATCCAACCCGGCACCGGAGGCGTTGAGGCCGTGGATAGCGGAGAAGCCCGTGACGATAAGGCCGAACATAGCGGCCAGCGGTGTCACCAGGCCGAGAAGCAGGAAGGCTCCGGCAATGAGCTGAACAGTCGGCACACCGATGGCCAAGGCTGCAGCCATGGTGTACTCGCCGAACTCCTTCTCCAAGCCGGACAGTCCCTCGTTACCGCCGAGCTTAAAGAAGGTCGAAGCACCCGCCACGAGCAGGTAAACGCTGAGCGCTAGGCGCACGAAGAGCAGACCGAAGTCGATGGTGCCGCGACGTGCCGGCTCCGGCTTCTCCTCCACCGCTGCTGCCTCGGAGTCCACGGCGGGGTCGGCAACAGCAACCGTGCTTGGTACCTCTTCATAGCTCTCAGTTGCCACAGGTTCAGTTGTGGTATCAGCGGCAGCGGTTGCCGATACCGGCATAGCAGTTGTCTCCGCTTCGGACTCTGTCGTCGCCTCAGCGCGCGGGAAGGCGGTGGTCTCGGTTTCTGCTGCAGCACTGTCGAAAGACAGGGAGCCACGGGAGGCGCTCTCAAAGGTTTCGGTCTTGGCTTCAGGCTCTGCTTCAACGGCAGACTCCTCGGCCTTCTTGGGCTTAATCACTTGCGGCTCGGCACGTCCGGGACGCTGGAAGAGGCTGCTCTTCTTCGGCTTATCGGTAGCTTCTTCTTTAGACGTGCTGTCCTTCACAGAGTCTTTCCCCGTGTAGGTCGGAATATCGTCATCAAAGTCGGTGGCTTTATCAGGAGTTTTATCGCTCATACCTCCAACTTAAGGCAGCACAGCCCCCTTATGGTGCATCTTTATCGGCGCGGCGCGAAGCTAAAACTGCACGGCCTGCGTCTAAGACATCCGCCGTGAGGTCCGCAAGCAACTCCGACTCCAACCGCCAGCGCTGCCAGTAGAGGTCAATGTCAAGCGGGAAGTCGTCGAGAAGCACCAGCTCCCCGGTCTCCAGCAAGGGCTGTGCCTGCAGGCGCGGCACTAAGCCCCATCCCAGGCCATAGCGCACTGCTTCGACATAACTCTCCGAAGAAGGAATCTGGGACACCCGCGCACGCAGAACATGGGAATCAATGAAGCGCTCGCGCATGGCGTCATCCAAGGTGGCGTCGTTCGGACCGAAGCCCACGATGGGCAGGGTCTCCCAGTCCTCGAAAGTCTCCGCCAGAGCGGGCGCGGCGACGGCAAAGTAGCGCATGGTACCGAGGTACGTGGATTCACAACCTGAGACCGGGGTTTGCTCGCGCGTAACCGCGCCCAGCACATCACCCCGGCGCAACATGGCGAGTGTACGGGCTTCATCTTCGATGCGGATGCGCAGCGCCGCCTCACCGCGCTCGGCGGTGCTCTGGATTACAGGGCGGAACCACGTGGCCAGGGAATCCGAGTTGATAGCAACGGTGAGTGGAACGCGGGACAGGCGCTCGGTCAGCCGCGCATCCGCCTCAGCTTGGACCAGCGCCATGCGCCGTGCTGCTTGGGCGACGATCTCCCCTGCTTCAGTCACGGTGACCGGAGTGCCGCGGCGCAGAAGGATGCGGCCGGTCGAAACTTCCAGCGCTTTGATGCGCTGACTGACGGCCGAAGGAGTGATTCCCAACACAGCCGCAGCCCCCTCGAAGGATCCTTCATCGATGATGGCCAGCAACGTTTCGGTATGGAGCGGATTCATGAAGCTATATTAAACCAGCTGTAGAACATTTAACTAGACTTCATATGGCGCTATGCGCAGACTAGAAGCCATGTCAGTATTGCTTGCAGGATTTGCGCTAGGTCTATCCCTCATCATCGCCATCGGACCGCAGAATGCCTACATCATCAAGATGGGCATTAAACGCGATCATGTCGGCGCCATCCTGTTGGCTTGCTTGCTTTCCGACGTCATCCTCATCACCGGCGGCACCGCCGGAGTCGGCGTCCTCGTCGAGCGCTTCCCCACCGCGCTCGTCGTGGTCAAGTATTTAGGCGCGGCCTACCTCATCTACTTTGGGTTCACGTGCTTCCGCGACGCGTTTAAGAAGGAACAGGACTCACTGGTCATTGAGGAAACCGCACCAGTGGCGCAGGTCGTTGAAGACAACTCGGGCAATTCGGGAGCTTCAGGAACCTCCGTACTCACCAAAATTCGCCCCCGCATGCGCTCTAAGTCCTGGATCAAGCCCGTCCTTGGTGCGTTGGCGCTCACGTGGCTTAATCCCTTGGCCTACGTCGACGCGCTGGTCATGCTGGGCTCCATTGCGAACCAATATGGCGACCAGCGCTGGGTCTTCGCAGGCGGTGCGATTTTGGCCAGCTCCGTCTGGTTCCCCTCCCTGGGCTTTGGTGCCTGGAAACTTTCCCACGTGCTGGCCAAGCCGACGACGTGGCGCGTAGTCAACATCGTCATCGGCTGTGTCATGCTTGCGCTGACGGCAAAGCTCCTGCTCTTCTAATCTTTCTTTGATTCTTCTGGGAGCTCTTCGTCTTCGGCAGGGTCTCCCACCGCGCCGGTCTCCTCGACCCAGGCCTTAATTTCTTCGTCGCTGCGGTCCTGCTCCACGCCCTCGCGCTCAGTGTAGTAGGAGTGATCGTTGCGGTTTTCCTCCCAGCCTTCCCTGTCGAAGTCTAGGTCTTCATCCGAGTCTAATTCGTCAACCACATCGGAGACGAGGTCCTCGTAGAGGGCTTCATCATCCATGTTGGAATCAGCGATCTGCTGGCCGATCTCGTCGTCGTAACGAGCTGCGTCGTACTCCGAATCGGGGTGCAGCTTGAGGTGCAACAGGGCGCGGATGCGCTCACGGCGCAGCCCCTCGTCCTTGATCTTGCCCAGGGAGCGCAGCCAGCCAATAACCAGGATGGCCACGAGGACGATGCCCATGTAACCCAGTACTGGGTAGACATACTGCATCAGTGCCTTGAAACCGGCAAAGGACACGGCGAAGCCAGCGAGGCAGCCTACGATGAAGATGATGCGGTACTTCGATTCCTTGCCAGAGGACAAACGCTTACCCAGCGCGTAAAACATACCGATGGCCGTGTTGAAAATCATCAGGTAAATGATGATGGCCATAATGACGCCGAGTGTTGGGTGGATATTGTCTACCAGGGTCAGCATCGGAATATCGGAATCGCCCACGCTCTCTGCGTTCATGAGCAGCGAGAAACCGGCGATGGCCATGAGTACCGCGTAAACCGCGCCGCCCACGATGCCGCCGACGCCCGCCTCGCGCGGGCTGATATTATCGCCGCCGATCACCAGGGACATCGATACAGCCAGGATGAGGGCTAGGCCGTTGTAGTTCAGCGCGGAGATAAGCCAGTGCGGGATTGGGGATTCAATCGCTTCGGATGCAGTAATTGCAGCGTCGACACTGTCCGGCATATGCAGCAGTGTATAAGCGCCGGCGAAGAGCACCGCGATGATGATGGTCGGCGTAAGAAGGCCAATGACCTGGGAAACCTTATCAACATCGAACATGCCCGTGATCAGAACCAGGACGAGCATGAGCAAGGAACCAACCCAGGCAGGCCAGCCGAACTGTTGCTGCATGTTGGAACCGGCACCGGCCAGCATGACAAAGCCCACCGCAAAGAGCGTAAGGATCACTGCGACATCCAGAATGCGCGAAATGATCGGGTGGGTGATGTTCCGAAACACTTGGTTGTGCTCGCTGGCGTGGAAATAGCTTCCCAGCTGGAGGAAGACCGTGCCGGCAAGGGTCATGACCAAGCCGGCAACCAAGATTCCCCACATGCCAGGAATACCGAAGGACGTAAAGTACTGGACAACTTCCTGCCCCGTGGCAAAGCCCGCACCAACGAGCAAGCCAATAAAGGACAAAGCGAGGCCCATAACGTTTTTATAAGACACGTTTTCCTATCTGCTTTCTATTTTCTTCTTCTTATGCTTAATGACTAGTGCATAAAAACGCGCCATACTTTGACATAAGTATGGCGGTACATGGTCTCTACCTTACGCCACGCTGATAGGAAAACATGTGTGCGGCTGTAGAGAGCTTGCTCCAACAACCGCTAAAGCATGAGACGGCTCACCTCTTAGTGCTCGGCAAACGTCGTCGTATCGATGACGAAGCGGAACTTAACGTCACCCACCACGACCCGGTCGTAGGCCGCGTCCACCTCGTCGACGCCCACCTTCTCGATCACCGCGCCCAAGCCGTGCTCAGCACAAAAGTCCAGCATCTCCTGGGTTTCCGCGATGCCGCCGATATTGTTACCCGTGAGCACCTTGCCGCCGCCGACTAAGCGGTTGAGGCGCAGTGGTAAGGCCTCTGGCGGCAGACCCACCACCGACATGATGCCGCGGGGTTTGAGCATCCGCAGGTAGTCCTCGAGGCTGTACTCTGCGGAAATGGTCGAGAGAATAAAATCGAACTCCCCGCGATGCTTCCTGAAGAAGTCCTCTTCTTCGGTGGTGGCCAAGGTACGGCTCGCTCCAAGCTCTGCAGCTTCTTCAGCCTTGCGAGAAGTGCGCGAGATGACCGTGACATCCGCGCCCTTCGCGGCAGCGATCTGCACGCCCATGTGCCCCAGGCCGCCCAGGCCTACGACGGCCACCTTTTGACCTTCCTTCACATCCCAGCGTGCCAACGGAGAGTACGTGGTGATACCGGCGCAGAGCAGGGGCGCCGCTACGTCGAAGTCGAGTGCATCGGGGATGCGCAAAACGAAGTCTTGGTTCACCACGATTTTTTCGGCGTAGCCGCCTTGGGTGATGGTGTCATCAACGTCGGTGGAATTATAGGTCCCCACGCCACCATTGAGGCAGTTTTGCTCCATTCCGGCTTGGCACTGTTCACATTCGCCGCAGGAGTTCACCAGACAGCCCACGCCGACGCGGTCCCCCACCTTAAATTTGGTGACCTCCTCCCCCACGGCGGAGACCACACCAGCGATCTCATGGCCGACGGTCAGCGGAAAATGCGCTTCGCCCCACTCGTTGCGGATGGTGTGGATATCCGAGTGGCAGATTCCTGCGGCCTTAATGTCGATGACGACGTCATCGGCGCGCGGCTCGCGGCGCTGGATGGTCACGACCTCGAAGGGCTCGTTCGGGCCGGTCTTCTGCAGGGCTTTAGTAGAAATAGTCATGGCGACCACGGTACCCCGCAGCCGCCTGACCTCGCCTAATGGAAATCTCTACCGGCTAGGAGAGCTTCTTCGCAATCAGCTTGTTGACCTGTCCCGGGTCAGCCTTACCTTGGGTGGCCTTCATGACCGCGCCCACGATAGCGCCGGTGACCTTCTTGTTGCCGGCCTTGTATTTCTCCACGATGTCCGGGTTAGCGGCCAGGGCATCGTCGACGGCCTTCTCAATCGCGCCGTCATCGCGCACGACCTCGAGCCCGCGCTTGGCGACAACCTCGTCGACGTCCCCCTCACCGGCCAGCACGCCGTCGACCGCCTGGCGAGCCAGCTTGGTGGTCAGTTTGCCTTCCTTAACCAACTCGACAACGCGAGCAACCTGCGCCGGGGTGATGTCGAGAGCACTCAGCTCAACGCCGGCCTCATTGGCCTTACCAGTCAGGTAAGAAACCCACCAGGAGCGCGCCTCATCCGGGGTGGTTCCGGCTTCCACGGTTTCGATGATGAGATCAAGCGCGCCAGCGTTGACCAAGTCACGCATCTCCTCATCCTTGAGGCCCCACTCCTCTTGGATACGGGCGCGGCGAATCCACGGCATCTCCGGCAGGGTCTGGCGGATTTCTTCGACCCACTCGCGGGAAACAATCACCGGAGGCAGATCCGGGTCATTGAAGTAGCGGTAGTCCTCCGCGGTCTCCTTCGGGCGGCCCTTCGAGGTGGAGCCATCCGTTTCCTGGTAGTGGCGGGTTTCCTGGATGATCTCGCCACCGTCGACAAGCACCTGCGCCTGGCGCTGCATCTCAAAGCGCACCGCCTGCTCAACCGAGCGCAAGGAGTTGATGTTCTTGGTTTCGGTACGGGTGCCGAACTCCTCCTGGCCCACCGGGCGCAGCGAGACGTTGGAGTCAACGCGCATCGAGCCCTGATCCATGCGGGCATCAGAAACGCCGAGAGCGGCGACGAGCTCACGCAGCGCCGTCACGTAGGCGCGCGCTACCTCGGGAGCACGCTCGCCGGCACCCATAATTGGCTTGGTCACAATCTCAATGAGGGGAATGCCCGCGCGGTTACAATCCACCAGCGAGGAGGTTGCGCCGTGGATACGGCCATCGGCGCCACCCAAGTGGGTGAGCTTGCCGGTGTCCTCCTCCATGTGGGCACGTTCAATCTCTACGCGCCACTCGGTGCCGTCGTCGAGGACGACGTCGAGGTAGCCGTCGTAGGCAATCGGCTCATCGTACTGAGAGATCTGGTAGTTCTTCGGCTGGTCCGGGTAGAAGTAATTTTTGCGGGCAAAGCGCGAAGACTCCGCAATCTTGCAGTTCAGCGCCAGGCCAATCTTGATGGCGCCTTCCACGCCCTTGGAGTTCACTACGGGCAAAGCGCCTGGCAGGCCCAGCGACACCGGGTCCACGTTGGAGTTGGGGGCTGCGTTGAAGTTCGTGGGTGAGGTGGAGAACATCTTGGTCTCCGTATTGAGCTCCACGTGAACTTCCATGCCCATAACGGGATCGAACTTTTCAAGGACCTCATCATAGTCCATCAGGTCATACATCGCAGCAGTCATGCGTGCCATCTTAGTATGTCAGCGCGACACCGTGCGCAACCGCCTAACCCAACAAGGTGATGCCGTGGGTAATGAGAATTTTGGCAATCATCGCCGCCGGATAGACCATGGCATAGCCCAAAGAAACTCGCTGGTCAGTATTGGTGCGATTGTTAACGAAAGCCAACACCGCCGGCTGCGTTTGTGCGCCAGCCATGGCCCCCGCGGTCTTTGTTGCACCAACATGCAGGAAGCGCCGCATCACAAAGGCGAACCCGGTGGCTACCAGCGTGGTGATGATTGCACCGAGCAGGAGAATTTTCCACCACGAACCACCCGTAAAGGCGCCGGCAATCTCCCCACCCGCATTCGTTCCGGCCTGCGCCAAGAAGAGCAGCAGGCCTAACTCGGAAAGAATCGTGTTGGCCGAGTGCGGCAATGCGGTGACCGTGTTGCCAATGCGCCCGATGCGCGCCATGATCAGCGCCACGATGAGGACGCCCGCGGCAGCGCCGAGGCTAAAGGAAGAACCTCCCGGTAGAGGGATCTCGAGGTGGCCCACGAAAACGCCGAGAGCCATGCCTAAGCCGAGGGAGACCGGGTTGATATCCGTCAGGCCTTGGGAGGAATCACCGAGAAAAGCAGAAATCTCCCGCAGAGACTTCTTTGAACCGACGACGCGCACGCGGTCCCCCAGCTCTACGATGTGTTCGGGGATTGCGACCTGGTCGTTATCGGCCCGCCGAACACGCGAGATTCGTGCGCCCCAACGATCCGCCAATTGGTTATTCAGCTCTGCGATGGTCAGACCGGCCAAGTTGTGCTCCGACACAGTGATGCGGCGAAAATCTAGCTCGTGGCGGTCATCGTTGAGAATCTGTGGCGACTCACGCCCAGCGTCCTCAATAATGTTGTCGAGGTCCTCGGGGGCGCCGACAAGCGTGACGACATCCCCCGGGTGTAGCACATCAAAAAACTTCGGCAGGACGATCACGTTGCTGCCTACTCGGCGTAAACGGGTGACCTGCACTTCCCCATTGCCAATGTCCGCGAGCTCTGCAACGGAGGTCTCACGCAGAATCTGCATGTGCTGGCGCGTGACGGGTGACAGGGTGTCGTCGTCATTACCGGCGTCGCGAAGCACCAGCACAGTCGCCGCGAGCATACCGATGACGCCAAACAGATAAGACACCGCATAACCCACCGTTGCTGAGCCCGGATCGCCCGTAGCCTCCGAGGCCGCCGCCAAAGCAGGGGTATTTGTCACCGCGCCAGCGAAGGTACCGGCGATAGTGGCACTCGACAACCCAAAGACATAGGTCCCCAGCCCCCAAGCAGCGAGGGCGGCGACGATAAAGACCGCGATCATGGAAAGCACGGGGCCAGTCGCAGTTTTCAGCGACTTGAAGAAGGACACGCCGGAGTTGTTGCCAATGCCAAAGGCAAAGAGCACCAAGCCAAACATACCCAAAATGGGAGGAACGGAAGCTTCGACGCCGACGGCGGAGGCAGCGGCCGAGAAAGCGATGCCCAAGAAGAGCACGGCTGCCGCGCCCAAGCTGATGCCCCGTGTCTTAATACCGCCGAGGGCCATGCCGAGGCCAATCAGCAGGAACACCAAGAGAACCGGCTGATCAGCCAGGAAAGCTAATACGCTTGTCATAATCCTTTATTAACTAAGGGTGAGTCCTAGTGGTGTTTAACCAAAGAGGGCTTGAGCGTTGGCATAACGCTTGGCAGGAACCACCTTCAGCTTGCCCACGGCCTCCTCGAGCGGCACGAGGTCGATGTTTTCGCCGTGCAAGGCCACGCACATTCCGGACTGTCCATTGTGCGCGGCGCGGGCAGCATGGGTGCCATAACGGGTTGCCAGCACGCGGTCATAGGCAGTTGGCGTACCACCACGCTGGATGTGGCCGAGGACGGTAGTGCGCACGTCGTAGCCGGTGCGCTTCTTGATCTCATCACCGATGACCTGGCCAATTCCGTTGAAGGTCTGGTGGCCGAACTGGTCCACGCCGCCTTCTTCGAAGTCCATGGTGCCTTCCTTGGGCAGAGCGCCCTCGGCAACGCAGACGATGCCGTACTTCTCACCCATCTGGAAGCGGCGCTCCATTGCCTTGGTGATATCTGCGATATCGAATGGAACCTCAGGGATCACCGTGTAGTGCGCACCACCAGCCATGCCAGCATGCAGTGCGATCCAACCGACGTGGCGGCCCATGACCTCCACGATGAGGATGCGGTCGTGGGATTCGGCGGTGGTGTGGAGGCGATCGATCGCATCGGTTGCGACGGAGACTGCGGTGTCGAAACCGAAGGTGTAGTCCGTTGCATTGACGTCATTGTCAATTGTCTTCGGCACGCCGACGACTGGAATGCCATTATCAGACAGCCACTTGGCGCCCTTCAGCGTTCCCTCACCGCCAATGGCGATGAGCGCATCGACCTCAGCATCAGCCATGTTGGCTTTGATGGTATCCAACCCAGCCTTGAATTTATCTGGGTGGAGGCGGCCGGTGCCAAGGATGGTTCCGCCGCGCAGAAGGATGCGGTCAATCTCAGCGTCGTCATAAAGGTCACGGCGGCGGTCTTCCATCAGACCAACCCAGCCGTCCTCGTAGCCGACGACCGTATCGCCGAACTCGTTGGATGCGGTGCGAACGACCGCGCGGATAACAGCATTCAGACCGGGGCAATCACCACCGGATGTCAGTACAGCAAGACGCATGACATCCAATCTACTCGCTTCCCTATAGGCTCGCAGTTTCCGCTACCGCATGCAGGGTGTCGCGGAAGAAGAGCGAAGCCACACACCCCGCCGATAGCATCGCAACGATGACCACGAGGGAATCCGCGGCCCCCGCTACCTGCATAACCGCGGAAACAGCGGCCACGCCGATGACCGAACCAACCTGCCGAGAAGTGTTATAGACGCCGGATGCCGCGCCCATGAGATCTGCGTCAATATCGCGCATCGTCGTCGCGGCGTTGGAACCCCAGATGAAGGACTGCCCCGCCCCCAGCGCCGCGCAGGGCAGGCACAACCACCAGGCCGACACTTCGGCGTGCATGAGGAACCACAGCGCGAGGAAGGTTGCAATCAGGATGCCGAATCCCGCGACCGCCAGACGCCGTGGGTGCAGCTTATCCGCCAGAATGCCCGCCAAGGGCGACACGCACAGAGAGACCAGCGCCATAGGTGTAACGATGAGCCCAGCATCCCGCGCCGACATGTCCTGCTCGACCTGCAGCCACATCATGATTGGAATCATCATCGACGCCGCCATAAAGCCCATGGACACGATGGCCACTGAACCTGCGGAGTAGTTGCGGTCATTAAACAGCACGAGCGGGACGAGCGCCGCCTTCCCCCGCGATGATTGCAAGCGCACGAAGACGTAGATGCCCACCACACCAGCAAGGAGCAGGGCCCAAATCCACCACGGCCAGCCCGTCTCTGGGCCCTGCTGCACTGCGAACACAAAGCACGTTAACGCGATAAACGACGCCCCCACCGACACAAAGTCAATCTTCCCCGTCGCCGTCGGCAAGGAAGGAACCCACAGACCGGATAAGACGATTGCAGCGACGACGAAAGGTATATGGATCCAAAACACCGCCTGCCACCCGAAGGCGGCGACAACGAAGCCACCCAAGAGCGGTCCGGCAAGCGTGGCCAAAGACCCAACCACTCCCCAAACGCCGAGCGCACGGCCGCGCCGCTCGCGGGCAAAGATACGGTTGATGACGGCCATAGTCTGCGGCATTTGAATCGACGCGCCGAAACCTTGCAGGGCTCTTGCTGCGATAAGAAACTCCACCGAGGGCGCTAGCGCGCACAGCAGCGCGCCGATACCAAAGAGCCCGACGCCCAACTGGAACATGTTCTTCTGACCGTAAATATCGCCGAGGCGGCCGGTAAACAACAGCGGCACGACCACGGCGAGCAGATAGATCGCGGAGACCCACAGCACCTGGTTGACGTCGGCGTTGAACTCGCGGCGGACGTCGGGAAGCGCAACGGCAATCATCGATTGGTCGAGCAACGACATGAAGAAGCCCAGTGACAGCGCGGCCATGGCGAGCCAAGCCTGCTTTTCCGAGGTCGGGGTTGCTGCGAGTTTCATGGAGCGAAGTCTAGCCACAACGCGCTCACACAGCCTAAACTGAGGCACATGGGAATGATTGATATCAAGAAACCGCAGGATGTATCAACGGCGGCGACCGTCACGCTAGGCCTTATCGGCGGGTGGCTCACCGCCCGGGAGACAGGCATTCGCCCGCTTGGCGGCGTGGTGCTTGCCGCCGCTGGCGTCTGGGCGGGCCGCAGCTGGTGGGCGAAAACGAACCCAGCCACTACCGCTGGCTTGGCAGCTCTATACACCGGCGCTTTCGGCCTCTCCCACCCGCTGGCTAAGAAGATGGGCTCCTGGCCGGCCGTGCTGACCGTCACCGCCGCAAGTGCCGGCGCTGCCTACGCGCTTTCCGACGCCCAGTAGACCCCCACCCACGCCCCTTCGCGCTGCCCTTGACGGCCGGAGGGGCGTTTCACGTTTCACAAAAGCGCCGCCACCCACATCCGTTAAGTATCGAATATCTAGGCGAAATGCTCAGCCGCTACCCCCGTTTATAGTGACGACTTGACGGGAATTCACCACTAGCTATAGCCATGTGTGGCGGTGGCCGCTAGGATTATGTTTAGAACACTTCTTCTAACTCATGTTGATCTCGGGGGAGATACCATGACCACCACTGCTACACGCCCGCCTACCTTCTTCTTTTCCACCACCAACCCTAATAACCCACACGCGATGGCTCGTGCTCAAGCCCGGAGAGCCACCTATAAAACCTGGGTCGGGGCCATG
>NZ_KV814383.1:0-1118 GCF_001813925.1 Corynebacterium sp. HMSC072D12 | reverse complement strand
GGCCCTTCCGGTTTTAGAGTGCGTTGATTTTGTCCTGTAGTTGTCCGGAGTGGATGAGGCATCGCAAGATGTAGTGGTTGAGGTTTTTGAATCCCAGGGCGATGCCGCGTAGGTGTTCGAGTCTGCCGTTGATTGCCTCAACGGGACCGTTGGATGCGCCGATATCAAAGTAGGCGAGCACATCTTTGCGTCGACGCCACAGGGTGCGTCCCAGTTGGGCGAGCTCTTCTAAGCCTTTTGGTAGTCCTTTACGCAGGGTGTGGATGATGCGTTCCATGAGCTTTCTGCCTTCCGATTTCTTCGGATGCGCGTACGCTGCGATCACGTCTTGGTAGAGCAGCCACGTTACTTCTAGGGCCACGTAGTCGTCATCGGTGGCCCACAGCATTTCTAAGCGTTGCTTTTGCCGCTCGGTGAGATAGTTCGTCCTGGTCAACAGGGTGCGCCGGTGCTTGTACAGCGGGTCATCTTTGCGTCCGCGGCGCCCGGTTGTCTCACGTTGGAGTCTTTGTCGGCAACTGGTGAGCTTGTCGGCTGCCAGATGCACCACATGGAAAGGGTCCATGACTTTATTCGCCTGTGGTAGTTGCTCTTCAACTGCGGTGGCATAACCGGTGAACCCATCCATGGTCACCACCTGTATCTGCTCCCGGAAGCTGGGGTCGCGCTCTTTAAGCCACCCGCTGAGCACGTGGGCGGATCTGCCCGGTCGCATGTCTAACAAACGAGCAGGCCCACGCCCGTCCACCAGCGGGGTGAGGTCAACAAGTATGGTCACCAGGTTTGATGCCTGACCTGGTTTTCTGGTGTGTTTCCATACATGTTCATCGACTCCGAGGACGCGAACCCCGTCTAGGTGGCAGGGGTCGCCGTAGACAAGCTGGCGACAGGCATCCAGTGCGACCTGGTTGACCAGGTCCCAGCCCACACCGAGTGCTTTGGCGGTAGCTGACACACTCATCCGGTCAATAGCAAGGCGCTGCAAGATCCAGCGGGTGACCCGATAAGTGAGTTTGGCGCCGTCATCCGCGCAGGTTAAAGATTCTTGGAAGATCTTTCTCTTACATGAGACGGCTGTGCATAAGAATCTGGGGACTGTTACGTGCAGCCTAGTGGGG
>NZ_KV814382.1:0-45483 GCF_001813925.1 Corynebacterium sp. HMSC072D12 | reverse complement strand
AAACAGCACTAGCAACCCCGCAACCGGAAGAGCAAATAACCTGCTCACAGACGGGATGAAACACCGACCAAGGGCGGAGAGAGGGTTGGCTAGGGCTGGCTGAACGGTGACTGGGGGACGGGAGATAGGCCTCAGAAAGGGGAGAGCCTTTCGGGCCGACAGGCTTGGGCGGTGGGGTCGTCGCTAGTACAGCGCCGGTTTAATCGCGTCCCACGCCGGCTGCAATTGCTTGCCAAACATCACCCAGTCGTGCACCCCGGAGTCGAGGTAGTCGGTGGTGTGGGGGAGGGAGGCGTCGTCAAGCGCGGCGGAAAACTCCTCCGTGCACCGCTTTGAGCCGGCCTCCAGCAGGGTGCCGCCGATGCGATCATCGAGGGATTTGTTAGGGTAGGCCGCCATCTCTTCATCCGTCCATGCGCCAGTGGCAGCGGAAAGATAGAGCGTCGTCCCGCGCAGCCCCTCCGGGTGAGCCATCACGTCATTGCGCAGCCAGTCCGGCGAGCCGTGCGGGCCCCACATGTTCCGCGGGTTGCCACCGAGGCTGCCCACCGTCAGGTCAACCGTTCCTTGACCCACCGTGCTCGTCGTGGAATAGCAACCGGAAATTCCCGCCACCGCATCGAAGAACCCCGGGTGGTTGTTGGCCATCATGACCGCGCCGGACGCGCCCATCGACAAGCCGATGAGTCCGCGTTTGTCGTTGTGATGTAGTTCTGCCTCAACCACCGGAGCGAGCTCCTGCGTGACGAAGGTGTTCCATTTGTGGCGGCCCAACTTGGGGTCATCCTCGTTCCAGTCGGTCCACATGGAACCAGCGCCTTGGGAGGGGATGACGATGCTGGCGTCGGAGTCGCCGAAAACGCGCTTCAGATGCCCCTTGGTGATCCAGTTGGAGGTTTCCGGGGAGTCGACACCTTCCAGGAAGTACACCACCGGGCCGCCGCTGCCGAGGACGACGTCGACGGGAATCTCACGTCCCATGGACGGCGAGGCCACGAGCCACTTTTCCCGGCCAGGCTCATCGGTCGGGGCGCGGGAGACAACGGACGCCGTGCTTATCGACGCATCCACCGGGTACGGATACCCTTCCTGTTCCGATGTGAACAGATCAGTGAGAAGGTGCGAGGAGGAACCCATGGCGTTGAGGATGCTGAACGTTGCGTCCACGCCCCATCGAGAGGATTGCTCATCGCGGCTGGATTCCTGGTAAGCGGGGGCAGAAGACATGAGAAGTGCGCTGCTCAAAAGCGCAGAGAGAAGCTTCATAGACTGCTACCTTAATACAGATTCCGGTATGCTCGGCGCACATGCTCGGAAAGGATGACACCATGAAGATGGCACCGCGCCACCGTCAGCAACTGCCACCGCTTCCGATGGTTTCCGCCAAGCTCGGGGAGCGTTTGGCCAGCCAGGTGTTCGTGGAGGAAGGCCGGGAGCTGCTTCCGGAGTTGCAGGAGTTCCGTCGCGATATGCACCAGAACCCGGAGGTCGGGCTGCACCTGCCGCGCACGCAGGAGAAGGTGCTCGAAGCTCTTAAAGGCTTGCCGCTGGAGATTCAACTGGGACGCGATCTCAGCTCGGTCGTCGCGGTGCTGCGCGGCGGCAAGCGCGGAGAGCGTCCCGTCTCGGTGCTGCTGCGCGCGGACATGGATGGTCTTCCGGTGCGCGAGCAGACGGGCAGCCCTTTCGCTTCGACGAATAACAACATGCACGCCTGCGGCCACGACCTGCACACGGCCGGGCTGATCGGCGCGGTCAAGATGCTCTGCCGCCACCGCGAGGAGCTGTTGGGCGATGTCATCTTCATGTTCCAGCCGGGCGAGGAAGGCCCGGGTGGTGCGCAGCCGATGATTGATGAGGGCGTGCTCGACGCTGCTGGCCGCCGCCCCATCGCCGCCTACGGTTTGCACGTCGGCCCGCAGGATCGGGGCACCTTCCACCACATCGCCGGCCCGATGATGGCCTCGTCGTCCAACCTAGGGATTACCGTCTACGGCAAAGGTGGGCATGGCTCGCGCCCACATGATGCTATCGATCCCGTCGCGGCCTTGGCGGAGATCCAGGTGGCGCTGCAGGTGGCGCTGACCCGGCGCTTCGACGCGAACTCGCCGATTGTCATCACGGTGACCAACTTGCGCGCGGGCGACGGCGCGGTCAACGTCATCCCGGACAAGGCGGAGCTGGGCGCGACGGTGCGCGTGCTTCGCGACGAACACATCGATGCCGTCCGCCAAATGATCATCGAGGTCTCAAGCTCCGTGGCGGCCTCGCATCGTTGTACCGCAAAGGTGGACTTTGAGGTTTTGTATTCGGCGACGAAGACCTCACAACGCGAGGATCAGTTCGCGGCGTCGTTGTGGGCAGGCATGTTCGGTGCGGAAAATGTGCTGACCATGGACACCCCGATGATGGCCTCGGAGGACTTCGGCGCGGTGTTATCCCAGGTTCCGGGCACCTTCATGTGGTTCGGTACGGGAGATCCGCACACCCCGGAGCACATGCGCGAGTGGAACCACTCGCCGCTGGTGCGCTTCGATGATTCCGTTCTGGGGGATCAAGCTGCGGCCTTGGCGGCGGTGGCCTTTGAGCGCCTCGCCGCCGAGGACGCCCATCCCTCCCCGGCGACGAAGGCTATGCGCGCGCCGGTGCAGGGGACAGGGCTGGATGTGCAGCCGCCTTCTTCCGCAGCGCAATAACGCCCCAGATGGTGGCTATCCACACGGCTAGCACGACAGCCATGCCGGCGAGGAGGGGCCAGATGGCGTCGTCGAACGCGGTGCTTAGCGACGGGAAGAGGTTGTTCGTCACGTGCACCGCGATGGCGGCAATGAGCCAGCGCACAGGCTGTTTCTGGGATAGGCCATAGGCGCTAAGCCCGGTGAATAGCGAGTGGGAGAGCGGGTTGGACACCAGGCGGATGACCACCGCCCCGATTGCGCCGGCGGTATCCGAATCGAGGTTATCCGCCGTCATGCGCGCGAAGGCGGTTGCGTCCTCACCCACAGTGAAACCGATGCTCACGGCCACGCCCACGAAGACATAGTCGAGCCAGCTTCGGGGCCGGATGACGCAGGTGCAGATCAACAGCACGCCGAGGAACTTGAGCGCTTCTTCGTTGAGCGGCGCATATCCCGCAGCGCCCAGCCAGTCCAGGCCCGCGCGGGCAAGGAGGTGGGTCATGTTCGTATTGAGTTCCACCGCCAGCCCGGAGACCGCGAAGCCCCACACCACGCCGTGCGCAATTCCTGGCCGGCGGCGCAGGAGGAACAGCGTGAGGGAGACGAGTACGGCGGCGAAGACCACGGCGGCAAGAGCACTTGCGGGCAGGAAGGGCTCGCCCGCGTAGTGGAAGGTAGACACGACCAGCGCGCCGAGGGTCAGCAGAAAGTACAGGTACTTCATGCGTCCTCCTGTACCCGGTCGGCGAAGTCACGTTCCTTCGGTCCGTAGATGTGGAGGAAGGAAATGGTGTTCTCGTCGGGGTGGGCCAGCGTGATTCCATTCTCGTCGGACACGCGGTAGAGATCCGGTGCCTGGGTGGTGATGGGGGCGTCGGTGAGCGCGCGCGTCCCGTTGAAGGAGCGGTGCTGGCGCGGCAGGTACGTCTCTACCGGGTGCGAGGAGCTTCTTTCTTCGGCGATGATGGTCGCACCCCCGCAGTTCCAGGTCTGCGAGGAGGCGTACGGATCCTCCGGGCATTCTAGCCCTGGGATACCGCGCACGGCGGTGGTCACGGGAGTGGGGTCGGGGAGGAGGGCGTCGGCAAGCGGTACTGCGGCGAGAACGCCGAGGCAGGAATAAATCAGTGTGTTTTTCATGATTTCGACCCTACGAGCTGCGATTTTGCTCCGGTATCCTCCGCAGGGAGGATTTTCCGGATCTTGACAATGCTGACAATCGTGGCGCCCCACAGAGAAATGAGAATGATGAGGGCGGCAAAGACGGGCCACAGGGCGTTCTCAAGGGCGATAGTGACAGACGGGCCAAAGTTGGCAGCGAAGTGCACCGCCATGGCAAGGAGCAACCATCGCACCGGCTGCTTGCGGGCGAGGCCATAGGCGGCAATTCCGGTAAAGAAAGAATGCATGAGAGGGTTCGCGATGAAGCGGACAAGGACCGCCATCAAGGTGCCCTTGATATCGGAATCCAGGTTCTCCAGCGTCAAGTTGACGTAGTAGACGACATTCTCGCCCACACTAAAGCCCATGCCTACCGCCACCCCGACGAAGACGTAGTCCGCCCAATGACGGGGCCGGATGATGCACGAGCAGATGAAGAGGACGCCGAGGAATTTGAGTAGTTCTTCGGGGAGCGGGGCGATACCGGCCTCGACCAGCCACTCCGGGAAGAAGCGGATGAGGAGGTCGTTCATGCATTTGTTGAGCGAAGCTGCGACCCTGGTGACCGCGATGCCCCACACCACGCCATGCGCAATGCCCGGGTACTTGCGCAGAATCAGCAGCGTGAGACCAATTGCCACGGTCGCGTACAACACTGCGGCGAGCGCACTTGTAGTGACGAAAGCACCTTGGGAGAAACCATAAGCAGCGCTCACGAGCCCGGCGGCGGTGAGCAGTTCATATAAAGTCTGTGTTCTTCTCATGCGGTTTAGGCTATGAACCGTGCCCGGGGTGCCGGTATCCTCCGCAGGGAGGATTTTCCGGAACGCAGGGAGAACTATCGTGGCAACAATGACAAGCAAGACGCGACCACTGTGGATCACGGTGCTGCTCATTCTGCTCTGCGTGGTGGCGGATATGGCGGCATGGATCCCCCATATCGAAAACTTCGAGGGGACGGATCAGGAAGCCCTTGTTATGGGCTTGATGGGTCTATTTAGCTTCGCCACCTGGATTCTGCTGCCCTTCGCCCTGCACCACTCGCGGCGGGAGCGCAACATCCACGAGGAGTACCCCGGCCACCCGGTGGTGCTGAGTGCGGCTCTGCTCGTCCTGGTACTAGGCGGGTTTCGCCCACTGTCGCTGTCAGTGCTGGTGGTGTTGATTTCGATCATCTCGCGCGGCCGGCTGCGGTGGTCCCTGGTGGGGACGGTGGTGTTCGTGGCCTCGTGTGTGACCGTTATCTCTGTGCCTTACATTCGGATGAACATCTTCGCGACCTTTGGTTACGTGTTCTATGGATGCATTTTTCTTATCGTTGCCTGGATTACGGGCTCGGTGCGCGCGCAGCGCCGCCAGCGCGAGGTCACGCTGGTCAGCCTGGCGGAGCTCAACGAGGACCAGCTGCGCTCCCGCGAAGAGCGGGCGCGCCTGGAGGAACGCAACCGCATTGCGCGCGATATCCACGATTCCCTCTCGCACAGGCTTAGCCTCATTTCCGTGTACGCGGGTGGCCTGAGCTACCGCAAGGATGCGGACCCAGAGCACATCGCCGAGGCGGCAGAGACCATCCAGTCGGAGGCCAAGGCCGCTGTGGAGGATCTGCGCGGGGTGATCAAGGCGCTGCGCGTGGACGATCGGGTGGATCCGCGCGCGAGCATCGAGGAGCACATCGGGCGCGCTCGCGCGGCGGGGACGAAGGTGCGCTATAAGAAGGGGGACGTCGATAAGCTGAGCACACTAGCCGCCCACACGCTGGGCCGCGCCGTGCAGGAGGGGCTGACCAACGCGCGCAAGTACGCGCCGGGGAAGAAGGTGACGCTCACCGTGGAGAACGAGGAGGATAAGGTGCGGGTGACCATGCAGAACAAGAAAGTAGCGGAGCAGCCAGAGTCCGGCGGCGGCAACGGCTTGTTGGGTCTGGAGGAACGCGCCCGGCTGGCGGGAGGCACCTTCACAGTGCTTGACGACGCCTCCACCTTCACCTGGGTCCTCGAACTCCCTGAGGAGGCACACGCGTAATGATTTCAGTGGTATTAGTCGATGACGAGCAGGCACTGCGCCGCGGCATTCGGTTCATCCTGGAAGGCGCTGCGGACATCGAGGTGGTGGCCGAGGCCAGCAATGGCCGCGACGGCGTGGCGCGCGTGACGGATCTGCGGCCCGATGTTGTCCTCATGGATATCCGCATGCCCGTCATGGACGGCATCGAGGCGGCAGGGCAGCTGCGCGCGAGCGCGCCGGATATACCGGTGGTCATGCTCACCGCTTTTGATACCGACGAGTTCATCGTGGATGCGCTGCATGCTGGGGCAATGGGCTTTTTGCTCAAGACCATCGAGCCGGAGGGCCTGGTCTCTGCGGTTCGGGCCGCTGCCACGGGGCAGCAGCTGCTGAGCCCGCAGGCTCTGAAGAACCTTCTGGCGCTCAAGCGTCCTGCGCCGGAGCCGGCAGAGGTGGAGGTGGTTGAGCCCTGCCCGCTAGAGGGCTTAAGCCAGCGCGAAAACGAGGTGGCGGAGCTGGTGGCCCAGGGCCTAGACAACCAAGAGATTGCCGGACAGCTCTACGTCTCCGTGACCACGGTGAAAACCCACATCAAGCACATCTTGGACAAACTGGGCGGTACCAATCGGGTGCACATTGCGATCGCGGTGTTGGAGTCGCGTTAGCGCCGGAAGAAAAACGCGGAGATCAGGCCAATTAACGCGATGCCGACCACGATGATGGATGCTACGGGCCAGTATTGGGGGTAGTACTTGAGCGTATAGCCGAAGACCTGGCTGTCGTTGAACTGTTGGGCCAGTGCGATGGGCATCCACCACAGCTTCGTGAGAGTCAGGACCGCGCCGAGGAGGCCGGTGATAAAGCGGCGGGTACCGCGCAGAAAGAAGCTCGCGGCCACGAGGAGCATGCCGCCGATGCTGAGTGCGAAAAGAACGGGAGTTGCCGCGGTGAGCGGGGAGCCGTTGATGAGAAATTCGTGATCGATTTCGTGCTGCTCGATGAGGGTATAGCCGTCGAGGACGATGTTTTCAGGCAACCCCATTTATTTCTCCTTCTGCTCGGCGTCTGGCTCGTAGCCATCGGCCCAGGTATCGGTGTCGAAGTCGTAGTCTACATTCTCGCCCTTTTCATCGGTGCGCTGGTACCAGTCCGTATAGCGGTGCGCTGAGGAGTCGAAGTCGGAGCCAGCGCCGCGGCCTTCGTCGGCATGCTCGATGGATAGCTCGAAGTCATCGCCGTGCTCCTCGATGCCGCGCACGACGGCGTTTTCCACCGCGGCACGCGCGTAGGCGCGGCGGATGAACATCGGGTCGGAGCGCAGGTCCTTGATGAAGGCCACCATCATGACCAGCAGGACGATGCAGAAGGGCAGGGCAGACAGGATGGTCAGGTTCTGCAGGCCGGTGAGTACGTCTTCGCCGCCGGTCAGCAGCATGACTACGGCAATGCCCATCATGCACAGGCCCCAGAAAATGACGATGAACTTGTTGGGGGCAGGGTTTCCCTTGGAGGACATGGTTCCCATGATGACCGAAGCGGAATCGGCGGAGGTGATGAAGAAGACCGCCAGCACCAGGATCAAAATGAAGGGTGTGATGCTGCTCAGCGGCAGGTTGTCGAACATGGCGAAGAGCACCTGTTCGCCGGAGGCGGAGCCATCAAAGTTGGGCAGGTTCTCGCGCTTAAAGGTGATGGCTGTGCCGCCGAAGATGGTGAAGGCCAAAATGAGGATGAGGGAGGGAGCGAAGACGGTGACGGCCGTGAATTCGCGTAGCGTGCGGCCGCGGGAGATACGGGCCACGAACATGCCGACGAACGGCGTCCAGGCAATCCACCATGCCCAGTAGAAGGCGGTCCAGTAGGACTGGAACTCGACTGTTTCATCGCCCCAGGACAGGCCTTTGGCCATCATCGGCAAAAGCTGGTCGATGTAGGTCACGATGCCGGAGGGCACGAGGTTGAGCAGGAGCAAGGTCGGACCGGTGAAGAAGACAAAGATGACCAAGCCGAGTGTCACCGTGATGTTGAAATTGGAGAGATAGCGCACGCCGCGGGAGACACCCGAGACCGCCGAGATGATGAAGCCGCAGCCAAGGACCGCAATGATCACGATGAGCACGGAGTTGGTCAGCGGGCCGGCGCCGCGGATGATGGATACTCCTTGGCCGATCTGGATAGCGGAAAGACCCAGTGTGGCGGCGGTGCCGAAGAGCGTGGCGACGAGGGCGAGGACGTCGATAAGCTTGCCCAGCGGGCCGTCGGTATCGCGGGAGCCGAACAGCGGCTTGAAAATGGAGGACACCAGAGGCACGCGCCCGCGGCGGTAGGAGGAATAGGCGATGGCTCCGCCGACCAGGGCGTACGCCGCCCAGGGCGAGATTCCCCAGTGGTAGTGCGCCTGGGCCATGGCCTGGTGCAGGGCCTCGACGCTGTTGCCGTCGACTGTGTGGGGCGGCGGGGTGAGGTAGTGCGACAGCGGCTCCGAGGGGCCGTAGAAGAAGATGCCGACGCCGATGCCGGCGCCAAACATCATGGCAACCCAGCTGAACCAACCGAACTCGGGCTCTTCGTCATCAGTACCGAGCTTGATGCGGCCTAGGCGGGAGCAACCGATGTAGAGCATGGTGGCTACGGCCATCATCATGGTGATGTTGAGCAGCCAGCCGGCGTTGGTGATGGCCCAGGAAAAAGCGGTGGAGGATGCGGCCGAGACGGATTCTGGTGAGCTAATTCCCCACACGATGAAGGCTACGATGAAAGTAGCGGTGCTGAAAAAAGGGACCTTGTCAAGGGCGAAAGCGTTGCGTTGATCCTCCACACCGATACCCGGAACCAAGCCGGGGTGCATGTCGTGAGGATAGATGCCAACGGGTGGACCTGTAGATTTTCGAGTGTTCACCCTCACCATTATCGCAGGTGCGCACAATGACAGTGGTGTGAGCTAGGATGAAGGCACTTATTTCTGCGTCGATTGGAATGCCATGTCGCTGCCTAATTTTGATGAGAATGTCCGTGAGCTGGAGGAAGCCTTCGCTTGCTTCGAGCGCGTGGAGGAACACGTACTCGACCCGAACCTGTTGCTATCGGTGAAATAATTCGCGGGCAACCGGGGGTTGCCCGTGCTAGGAGGTCAGGACCGCATTTCCGCTGCGGTGATTTTCGCGATGAGCGTGTCCAGCTCCGCGCGGCTGGGCTGCGACAGCGGATTGACCACGCAGAAATCTAAGAGGAAGTAGCCGGCCGGTTGCAAGGCGGTGTGGCGCTCCCAGAATTCGCTGATATCGGAGTGATTGGTCGCCAGCGACTGGATGCTGCGCCGTTCCGAGAGCAACTCGTAGTGCAGGTCGCGCCGCTGTGCCAGCGCCTCCTCAGGGGTCTTAATGAGTAGCGCGCCGAGCAGGGCGGCCATCGCCTCGAAACAGCGCGTTTGCAGGCGGTAGTGGTTGGTCAGCTGGGCGCGCGGCTTCCACAGCCACAAGAAGAGCATCGCCACGACCACGGAGAGCCCAATCTCCGCCATACGCGAGCCGATGGTGTGGGCCATGTGCTCCGAAGAATTGCCCATCAGCAGTGCCAGGGGAGTGGAGAAGATGACGCATAGCGCGTAGTTCTTCACCACCAGAATCTCCGCGCAGAACTGGCAGAAGGCCAACGCGAGCACCAACCCCCAGCCGTGCGGGCTGAAAGAGGCAATGAGCGCAAAGACACACACGCCTAAGACGGAGCCCAGCATACGTTGCACACCGCGAATCGTTCCCGGAACCCGGTCCGGCCCCCACTGCAAGAGCAGGAGCACCGAGACCGCGCCCCAGTCCGGCCGGTTGAGCCCCAGCGCCATGCCAATGAACGCGGTGGCCAGGCCACCAAGCGCGATCTTCTCAGCCGTCACCACCGCGTGGGAATTGCCCACCGCGGCGCGGTAGAAGCGGTAGCGCATCGTCGGCTTGGTGTGCGGGATGCTGGTGCGGTCCGGGTCCACGTAGGTGGGGGAATCAGAGAGCTCATCCGAGTTGCCGCCGACCTGCTTGTGGTGCGCCACGATGCGCTGCTGTGCGGCTAGCGCGCGGTGCACCAGCTCTGCCTGGGCGGGGTGGCGGATGCGGCCGCCGCGGATGACGCCGGCGTCGGCAAGCGTTTGCCACGCCGTGGAGATGGCGGACTGCGCCTGGTGGTGGCGAGCCAGGAAATCGCTATCGGAGTTCACGAAGGCATCGGCGGCCTTCTCCAGCGCGGCCACCGCGCGGGTCTCCGGACCGTGCGGATCCCGGAAACGCGGCAGCATGCCCAGCACGTAGCTGGCCAACACGCCGGCCAGGCTCCACGCGGCCACCTCCCACGGCGAGACCCCACGCAGCATCGTGGAACCACCGGCCACCATCACGATGAAGAAGGAACCCGGCGGCGGCAGCCGCAGCGCATTCTGCACGAACGCGCCGATGGTTGCTAGAGCCACCGTAAACACCGCGGACAGCGCCAGCCCATGCACGCCGACGAGGGAACCGGCCGTGGCCGCCAGCGTGAGCAGTCCGCCAGCGGTGAGGATCACGCGGCGTCGCGTGCGGTAGGGGTGCCCCTCGCCGTAGATGACGGAGAAGGCGCCGGCGGAAATGAGCAGCACCGCATCCGGGTGGCCCGTCGCTACAGCGATCCCGCCGGGGATAATGATCGCCAACGCCGCGCGCAGGGCACCGGGCCAGCGGCGCGCGGAGGTGTTAAAGGCGGTAAAGAGCTGAAGTGCATTAGGACGTTGCGGCAGTGGGTGTTCCATATCGGGAGAACACCTTACTCGTTTCGCCGCGATCCACGAGCCGGCCGTCCTGCAGGACCGCCACCGTGGGGCATAAGTGGCGCACGACGTCGATGTCGTGGGAGACGAAGACCAGCGTCATGTCCTTCGTCACGTGCTGTAGCAACTCGAGGACCTGGGCCCGCGAAGTGGCGTCCAGCGCCGAGACGGCCTCGTCCGCCAGCAGAATCTCCGGCTTGCCCACCACGGCGCGCGCCAGCGAAATGCGTTGGCGCTGCCCGCCGGAGAAGTCCCGGGGATAGCGCTCGAAGCCCTCGATGCCGACCTCCCGCAGCACCGCCTCGGCTTCTTCGCGCGTCCCGCCGCCCTCGGCCACGATCTTCCAGATAGGCATGCGCGGGTTGAGCGAGCCCTTAGGGTCTTGGAAGACCATGTGCACACGCTTCTTCACCGCCACCGTCCCCGAGGTCGGCTCCGCTAGCCCCGTGAGCAGCTTGAGCAGCGTGGATTTGCCGGAGCCGGAACCGCCGACGATGCCGAGGCGCTCGCCCTCGCGGACGGCGAGGGAGACGTCGTCCAGCGCGGTCACCCCGCGGTAGGTCTTGGTCACGTTCTTGAGCTCGATGACGGGCTCGCCCAGGGTGGGCATGGGCGGCGGGGTGAGGTCGGGAGCGGTGAGCTCACCGATGCGCACGACGCGGTCGCACACGCGCTTGACGACGTCCCGGTCATGACTAATAAACAGCAGCGCTGTGTCTTCGCTGTCCGCGGCATCCACGATGGTGGAGAGGATTTCCTCCTGGGTGAAGGGATCCAGGGCGGTGGTTGGCTCATCGCAGATGAGGAGCTTGGGATGGCGGGCCATGGCCATCTCGATGAGCGCGCGCTGGCGTTGCCCGCCGGAGAGCTGGTGCGGGAAGCGGTTGAAGCCGGGGACCTTCATCAACGGGTCGAGCGCGGTCATGGGTTCTTGGAAGACCATGGCCAGCGGCAGCTTGCGCAGGTCACGGTCGCGCATGCTCAGCAGCTCCTGGCCGTTGAAGCGGATGGATCCGGTGGCCTGCAGGTGGTCGGGCAACAGCCCCATGATGGCTAGGGCGGTGAGGGACTTGCCGCTGCCGGAATCGCCGATGAGGCCGACGCGCTCGCCGGGTGCGATGGAAAAGGAGATGGGGCCGACAGGGCCCACGCGCAGATCAGTGACGGTCAGCATGGCTTCCTAGTAGGTTGAATCCGAGGACGGTGCCGGCGATGGCCAGCCCTGGCCACAGCGCCTGGAGGGGGTGGGTGGCCAGGAGGGGCTGGGCGTCGTGCAGCATGCGTCCCCACGAGGCGGTCGGCGGGGCGGTGCCCAGGCCGAGGTAGGACAGGCCAGCCTCGGCGAGGACGGCCAGCGCAAAGTAGACGGAGGCCTGGATAGCCACGATGCCGCCGAGGTTGGGCAGGACGTGGCGCCAGGCGATGAGCGCCGACGGCACGCGCGAGATGCGGGCGGCCGCGATATAGTCCTGCGTCATAATCTGCAGCGTGCCGGAGCGCGTGACCCGGATGAAGGAAGGGATGCCGGCGATGCCGATGGCGATGGTCGCCGTGAGCGTCGACGAGCCCCACACCGCGCCGGCGACGATGGCCAGCAGCAGCGCCGGGAAGGCCAGCAGCAGGTCGGTGGCCGCCATGATGAAGCCACCACCGCGCATCCCGGCGATAATACCCAGCGGGACGCCAATGAGCGCGGCGATGGCCACCGCTACCACGCCCACCAGCACGGTGATCTGGGCGCCGGCGAGGATGCGGGAGAAGGTATCGCGCCCGAAGCGGTCGGTGCCCATGAGATGCTCCAGGCTGGGGCCGGCTAAGCGGTCGGGGGAGATGAGGTTCGGGTCATAGGGCGTCCACACCAGGGAGACCAGGGCGAGCAGGATGGTCAGGCCCACCAGAATATAGCCGGGTTTCATCTAGCCTCCTTCAGCCGCGGGTCGATGACCCGGTAGGCCAGGTCCGTGAGCAGGTTGACGGTCAGCGTGAAGGTAACGAAGACCATGATGAGGGTCTGGACGGTGGTGAGGTCGCGGGTGGAGACGGCGTCGAGAAGCAGCGAGCCGAGACCTGGGATAACGAAGACATTCTCGATGACCACCGCGCCCACCACCAGGGTGCTCAGCTGCACGCCGGTGACGGTGAGTACGGGCAGGGCGGCGTTGCGCAGGCCGTGGCGGACCAGCGCCCCGGTGCGGGATTCACCCAGGGAGCGGGCGGTGCGGATATAGTCCTTGTCCATCTCCTCGCGGAGGGTGGCGCGCACGTAGCGCGTGAGCATGGCGCCTTGCACCAGTGCTAACGAGATGACCGGCAGGACGAGGTGGCTTAAACCCTCGCGCGGCAGCTGCCAGCCATTCGCCGGCAGCCAACCCAGGTGCACGGAGAACACGGCGACCAGCAGGATACCGACTAAGAAGCTGGGCACCGCGATGCCCAGCTGCGTGGCCGCATTGAGCACGGGGAGTTTAAAGCGGGCGAGCAGGATGCCCATGGGAATAGCCCCGGCTAGGGCGAGGACAATGGCCAGCCCGATGAGCAACAGCGTAACCTGCGCGCGGTCAATCACCAGCGGAGTGATGTCCTGCTGCGAGGACAGGGAGATGCCGAAGTTGCCGGTCAACAGCCCTTTCATCCACTCTAGGTATTGGACGAGAAGCGGGCGGTCCAAGCCCATGGAGTGCGTTAGCTTTTCCACGGCCTCATCGGTGGCGTTGACGCCCAAAGCCACGCGCGCCGGGTTGCCGGGCACGGCCCGCATGAGCAGGAAAATGATGATGGAGGCAGCCCACATGGTGCCGAGGAAGCGCAGTATTCTCATCGCACGCCCCGCAACTCAATGGCATCGGTGATTTGGTTCGGCTGCAGGCCGATCAGGCCCTCGCGGTAGAGCACGATATTGGGCATATTCATCAGCGTCAGAGCGGGCATGTCCTCCATGATCTGGTCTACGGCCCCTGTCATGTCATCCTGCTCCAACAGCGTGCGGGCCTGCGGCGAATCATAGCCGAGGTAATAGTCCGGGTTGCCAAAGATGGTAGGGATATCGCGCGGCTCGACGTGCGCGACGAGCGACATCTGATAGTCTTTCGCGCCCATAACTTGGCTCAGCCACACGGCGGGGAATTCGGCGGTTTCCAGCGTGACCTCAAAGCCCATCTCCTCCAGCTGCGAGTAGAGGAACTCGGAGAGTGTTTGCGCATAGGGCAGGCTCGGTACCGTGAGTGTGAGCGGCGTGCCCACCGCGCCGGCCTCCTCCATCAGCGCGCGGGCGCGCGCAGGCTCATAGGGGTAGTAGTCCTTCCCGCTAAACCAGGGGTCAGTCGGCGGGACGGGTGAGCCACCGGTATCCTGCGCGCGGCCTTCCCAGAGGATCTCGTTGGCGGCCCGGCGGTCGATGCCATAGGCCACGGCGCGGCGCACGAGGGGGTCGTCGAAAGGTGCTGCTTGGTTATTCATGGACAGCAACACCTCGCCGTTCGTGGTGCCCACGGCGGTCTCGATGGAGTCATCGAGCGTGTCGAGCAGCTCCGGGTTCTGTACGCCCCACACCGCATCAACCCCGCCGGAGCGCAGGGCGTTAACCGCGGTCAGCGAATCCGGGAAGTAGCGGATGGTGATGTCTTCTTCCGCTGGGGTGCCCCAGTAGTCTGGGCGGGCGCGCAGCGCGATGTATTCGTTGGGGGAGAAGCCCGCGACGGCAAAGGGGCCGGTGCCCACCGCTTCGGTGGGAGTGCGCATAGCACCGATGGCGGTGCCCATGGACCATAACCACCCGGCGGAGGGCCGTTTAAGGGTGACGAGGAGCGTGTGATCGTCGACAGCCGTGGCGGATTCCACCACGTCCATCTGGGCGCTAATGCCGTTCGTCCACTCCGTCTTCACCGCGTTGATGGACCACGCGGCGGTGTGCGCGGTGAAAGCCTCGCCGTTGGAGAAGGAAGCCTCACGCAGGTGGAAGGTATAGCGTGTGGACTCGACCTCCCAGGATTCGGCGAGCCCGGGGACAATCTCTCCCTCCGGGGAGATGCGCACCAGGGTCTCGTAGACGTTGCTCATGAGTGCTGCCGGGATGGCGGCTCCGCCGACGGTGGTGAAATCCAGGGAGGTCGCCGGCGTCGTGGTGGCCAGCGTCAGCGCAGAGGAGTCAGAATCAACCACTGCCGTGGAGCCGGCAGAACACGCGCTTAACGACGCCCCCACGACCAGCCCCAGCGCACCAATCCAGGCTCTCATCATCCTTCCGACAACTTGACCTCGAGCGGGGAGGTACTTCCGCGCACGCTCGTCATGCCCAGCGTCAGGCGGTCCCCGAGGTACAGGATTTCGGTGCACTCGACGGGATGACCAGAGTGATCTGAGATGTCCAAGTGCAGGCGCCACAGCGGGGTGCCGGGCTCGACATTAAGGGAGCGCGCATCCTCCTCGCTGGCGGACGCGAGGGAGAGCTCGCGATTGACGTTGTCGAAGTCTACGCCCTGCTTACGTAGGTGATCGTGGATGGACTCGTTGTCGGCATCGAAGTTGAGGATGTGGCTGCCCACGTCCAGTGGGAAGAACATGCGCTCGATGGCGATGGGCATGCCGTTGGCGCTGCGCACTCGGTGCACAAAGATTACGGGGGAACCTGTCTCTACCCGCAAGAACTCGGCTTCCTGCTCGGAAGCAGGGCAGCGCCCCAGCCACAAGGTGGACGCGCCGGGCTCGAAGCCGCGCTCGCGCAGCCAGTGCGTCACGGAATAAATGGAGTCGAAGGACTCCGAGGTAAAACGGCCGAGGACGACAGAGCGGCGGCCGCGGCCGGAGGAGATGAGGCCTTCCGAGCGCAGTGCCGCGACGGCTTGGCGCACCGGGCCGCGGGAAGAGGAGAACTGTTGGCAGAGCTCGGCCTCGCTGGGCAGGAAATCACCAGGAGAAAGCTTCTTGCTGCGAATGAGGGTGCGCAGGTAATCAGCGATCATGCTGTGTTGCTGTGTGCGCCGAAGGGACACCGAAATTCTCCTCTATGTAGAACAACGCTGTGACGGGTAAAGATGTGCGTACGCGCGCCTGGGCGTACGCCTACATCTGCCACGCTTGTGCCAGGTTTGCCATATTACCCAACGCTGCCTTGTGGCTTGTGGATTGCAGGGAGATCATGAGCTCGTCCGCCTGGGCTAGTTGCTGGAAGTCGGTGAGGTACTCGCGCACATGCTCAATGCTGCCGACTGCGGAGTACTGAAGCATGCTGATGATTTGCTGGCCCTGTGGGGAGTCAATGATGCGGGCGACGTCGTCGTCGCTGAGCTGCTTGCCGCGGCTGACGAAGGCCTTAACGCGGCGGAAACAGACCTTCTCGAATTCCTCTTCTGCGTTATCCCCGGCGGTGACGTTGACACCGGCGATGACATAGGGCTCGGGGTGGGCCTCGGAAGGCTGGTAATTCTCGCGGTAATAGGCCGTGGCGGCTTCCAAGTGCTGCGGGGCGAAGTGCGAGGCGAAGGCATAAGGCAGGCCATATTTGGCGGCCAGGGAGGCGCCGAAGAGCGAGGACCCGAGGATGTAGATCGGCACGTTGGTGCCGTGGCCGGGGATGGCCTGCACACCGGGGACGAGGGATTTTCCGGAAAGGTAGCCCTGCAACTCCTTGACATCCTCAGGGAAGCGCTCGGCGGCGTTTCTATCGCGGCGCAGGGCGCGGCCCAAGGTCTTCATATCGGTGCCGGGTGCGCGGCCCAGGCCCAAGTCGATGCGGCCGGGGTAGAGCTCGGCGAGGGTGCCGAATTGTTCAGCGATAACATAAGGCGCGTGGTTCGGCAGCATGATGCCGCCGGAGCCCAATCGGATGCGCTCGGTCTTCGCGCCAATGTGGGCGATGAGAACCGCCGGGGCGGAGGAGGAAATAGAGGGCATGTTGTGGTGCTCGGTGTACCACATGCGCTCAAAGCCCAAGGCCTCCGCTTGTTGCGCCAGCTCGACCGACCTGGCCATGGACTGAGAAGGGGTCTCCCCCTCATAAATGGTGCAGAAATCGAGGATGGATAGAGCGGCGCGGGGCGTCATGAACTACTCACTTTTCTTCGACGAGGATGTAGATACAACGTCGATGATAACGCCGATAGCAAATGCGAGGAGCGTGGGAACCACCCAGCCCAGGCCAACGTCTTGGCCAGGGGAGAAGCCAAGCGGGGCGCCGAAGGAGGTGGCGGCGGACCACAGGACGGAAACCCACAGCGCCAGGCGGAAGCCCCAGTAGAAGGTGACCCACTTCTTAACTGCTGGTTGCAGAAGCGTCAGCGCGATCAGGGAGATAGCCGGCGGGTACAAGAACACGATGAAGGGGACCGCGATGGCGAGCACCGTATCCAGGCCTTGGAAGGCGAAGGCGATGGACAGCGCGGTAAATAGGCAAGCCCAGAAGTGGTAGGTGGTCTTCGGCACGAGCAGGGCGAAGAACTCCGAGGTGGCGGAAATCAGGCCCACGGCGGTGGTCATGCATGCCAGGATGACGATGGCGGAGAAGACGGCCTGGCCGACGTTGCCCATGGTGAGATTGGAGGCGTCGGCAAGCAAGGCGGCGCCGGAATCATAGGAGGAACCATTCGGCATGGTTTGGCCGATCCACGCCAGGCCCAGGTAGATAGCGGCAAGCAGCGCGCCGGCGATGACGGCGGAAGTGATGGTTCCGCGCAGCAGCGCACGGTCAGTAGAGAAACCTTTGGAGCGCAGCGAAGTCACGATGACGATGGAGAATGCCAGGCCCGCGATGGCATCCATGGTGTTGTAGCCCTCGAAGAGGCCTGTGACGAAGGGCGCGGAGGCGTACTCCTCAGTCGGGGTGCCGGGAACGCGGGGGTTGGCCAGTGTGGCCAACGTAATGAGGGCGGCGAGCAGGATGACCAGCGCCGGGGTCAGGAACTTGCCCAAGGTGTCGATGATGTCATTGGGGCGCCAGGCCAGGGCCAAAGCGATGAGGAAGAAGACGACGTTGAAGGCGCCGTTGGCAAAGGTTCCCTCCCATCCGAGCAGCGGGGTAATCGCGGTTTCCATGGACACCGCGCCGGTGCGCGGCAGGGCGTAGAAGGCTCCGATGGCTAGGTAGGCGATGACGGAGAAGGCCACTCCGAAGATCTTGCCGCCGTGGTTTCCGATATCTCGCACGGACTGGCCGGAAATGGCCACCGCGATCACCGCCAAGACCGGCAGGGCTACGCCAGCGGCGAGGAAGCCCATGGTGGCCGGCCAGAAGTTGGTGCCGGAGGAGACACCGACCTCCGGCGGGAAGATGAGGTTGCCCGCTCCGAAGAACATGGAGAAGAGCATGAGGGAGGCAACGATGACGATGCCGATGGGGGAGCTCGTCTTCGAAGCGGACTGGGCGGGGGCCTGAACGTCATTAATGGACATTTTTCTAAGGATAATGCCCATGACATGAGATGTAAATTTTAGCTAAATGCTTTCTCCAGCCGGTCGAGTGCCTCTTCGAGCAGCTCACGGGAGGTTGCAAAATTAAGACGGGCATGATGCTCACCGCCCGTGCCGAAGGTGACACCCTCGTTGAGGGCTACCTTGGCGTGCTCGCGCACCCAGGCCGCAGGCTTCGGGTTATCCCCAATGGCGGTCTCGCTAAAGTCCAACCACAGCAGGTAGGTGGCCTGCGGGTGGGAAGTCTTGAGGCCCGGAACGCGCTTGGGTAACTCCTCCACCAGCCAATCGCGGGTCTTCTTCAGGTACTCAATCTCCTCGTCAAGGAACTCCCCACCGTGGCGGTAGGCAGCCTCCGCAGCCAAGACACCGAGCGTGCCGGTGCCGTCCTTAGCCACGCCGGTCAGCGAGTTCCAGCGCTCGACATCCGCAGTATTGGAGAAGATCACCTGCGCGCACTTCAAGCCCGCGGTGTTCCACGCCTTGGACGTGGCGGTGACGGTAATAACGCGGTCGGACAAGGCGCCGAGCGGGATGTGGCGGCCTTCGTAGACGAGCGGGGCGTGGATCTCATCGGAGAGGATGCGGGCATCGTATTTATCTGCCAGCTCCACGAGCCTCCGCAGCCAGTCCTCATCAAAGACAATGCCGAGCGGGTTATAGGGGTGGGAGAGCAGGATGGAGCCGGCGCCGGCCTTAAAGGCGCGCTCGATATCGTCGAGCTCCAGCGAGGTCTCAATCTTCTCGCGCCCGGCGGTCTCCGGCAGCTCCAGCAGCGGCGGGTAAGAGGGGACCGGCACGGCCACCGCGCCCTCGGTGAAGTACTGCACGCCGAGCAGCAGGCCGCGGACCACGTCCCCGATCCAGAAGACGTGTTCTGGGCGCCAGCCATAGCGCGCTTCATAGAAATCCGCTAGCGCCGCGTTGAGCTCAGAGGCCTTGGGTGCCGGGGTGTAGCCGAAGGACTCGGCGTCGACAGCCTCTTGGATGGCCTCCTTGACCGCCGGTGCGGTGAGGAAGTCTGATTCAGCGATCCACAGTGGAAGGATGTCCTCGTCATAGACGGTCCACTTGCGGGTGCCGCGGGCAGAGAGTTCTTTCAGGCTAGGGAAATGCATGCGTCCCACCTTACTCGTCGGTGGCTTGGACGAATCCGTATTTTTTCAACCGTTGGCGGTCGGCGGCGGAGGCGGATTGGGTCAGCCGCAGCAGCTCGGCGTAGATGCCGCCCGATTGCGCCAGCTCCGCTGGCGCGCCAATCTCGGAGATGCGGCCGCGGTCTAGGGTGATGATGGTGTCCACGTCCGCGATGGTGGACAGGCGGTGCGCGATGATGAGCGTGGTGCGGTTCTTCATGAGCTCGTCCAGACCGGCCTGCACGGCGCGCTCAGCCTTGGTGTCCAGCGCCGAGGTGGCCTCGTCGAGGACGAGGATGGGGGCGTCCTTCAGCATGGCGCGCGCCACGGCCACGCGCTGTTTCTGCCCGCCGGAGAGCTTGAGGCCGCGCTCGCCGATGACGGTGTCGTAGCCATCGGGGAATTCTTCGATGAAGCCGTGTGCATTGGCGCGCTTGGCGACGTCCACGATCTCCTCCATCGTGGCGCCCGGCTTGCCATAAGCGATGTTTTCCCGAATGGTGCCGGAGAAAAGATAGGACTCCTGGAAGACCACGCCGACTGAAGCGCGCAGGCGCTCCGCGGTGAGCTCCGCGGCGTCGTGGCCCAGTACCGTCAGCTTTCCCTCCGTGGGTTGGTAGAGGCCTAACAGTAGGTTGACCAGGGTGGACTTGCCGCCGCCGGACTCGCCGACGAGCGCGACCTTGTGGCCTTCCTGGGCGGCGAAGGTGATGTCGGCGACGACCGGCTTATCCGATTCATAGGAGAAGGACACGTCCTCGAAGGCGAAGACCGGGCCTTCTGCGGGGCGCAGCGGCTTGGCCGGGGTGAGGTCGAGCTCCGGCACGTCGGAGGTTTCAGCGGCGTCGACCAGCTGCGGGTTGACGGTGGGCTCTGGGACTTCTTCCATGACCTTGAAATAGTCCTTGGAGCCGGCAATAGCGCGCTGGCTGACATCCACGATCCAGCTCATCATGAACACCGGCTGCTTGGCCATGTTCACCAGCTGCAGGAGCATGACCATGTCACCGATGGAGAAGTGGCCCTCCAAGGTGCGCCAGAAGATTAGGCCATAGATGCCCAAGAAGATCAGCGCCATGGCCGCGCCGCGCGCGGTGTCCATGGAATGCCACCAGCGCGACTGCGGCTTCGTGGTATCCACCACCGTGCGGTAATGCGAACCGAAGGAAGCCAGCTCACGGGCCTCGGCGACAAAGGACTTGGTTACCTTCACCTGTCCGATGACCTCCGCGAAGCGCCCATTGGCCACGTCGATGTTCTCGTTCTTAATGGCCTCAAACTTTTGCCAGCGCTCCGAGGTCAGCGCGGTGAGCCACATATAGATGGGGAAGAGCGCAGCCAGCAGGATGGCCAGCGGCCAGTAGTACACCGCGGTGATGACTAGCACCGCCGCGGCCTGGATGAGCATGACGAAGAAGTTATTGGAGAAGGACTGCAGGAATTGCGTGATATTCGCAATCGAGCGGTCCAAGCGCGCAATGATGGTGCCGGTAACCTGGTTGTCGTAATAACCTTGCGGCACGGAGAGCAGCTTGGCAAAGTAGCGCGTCGAAAGAATCTGGCGCAGGCGTGCGACCATCACATCGCCGATATAGCCGCCGATATTCTTCACCACGTTGCCCAGCGCGTCCGCCACAAAGAGTGCTACGACCCACCACAGAATGGTGCGCAGTGGTCCGCCTGCGACGACGGTATCGGTGGCTTCGCGGAGGATGAAAGGTGTCAGCAGCGACAGAATCGCGGTGACTGACGCGGTGATAAGGACGCCAAGATAGAAAGGCCACAGAGCGGAGGCGCTGCGGACGATGCGGAGAATAGAGTTCATCGCCGGCCGATGTTACGCCCTTAATAGGAATATCCAACCCGTCGACTAAGGTAGGGGAGAAACCGAAATCGTGATGGAAAAGGATCCGCGGTGAAGAAATACCTCCCCCTAGCGTGCGCCCCGCTGTGCCTGGCTGCCTTGTCAGGCTGCAGTATCCTCCAGCCGCCGGACGTGGGTCCGCAGGACAACATCGTGGTCTCCAGTTCGGAGCCGCCGACCTTTGAGGCCAAGGACGTGGACGCTCACGAGGTCACCTCCGACTTGGCAGCCCCCGTTAAGGACGAGGGCCTCAACGTGGAATTTGAGCTGCAGGGCCTGTACTCCGGCGGTGGCGGAACGGTGCTGACTGTGAAGATTCACAACCTCAACGAGGTGCCGATGCCTGTCGACGCCCTCCCGGAACCCACCCTCGAGCGTGCCGACGGCAACGGCGGCTGGGCCACCGTGGATTCGATTGATGTTGACCCCGCTGTCCACCCGGATGTGGCCGCGCCGGGCCTGGATCACCCGCTGGGCGCCGGTGCGTCCACCAACCTTCAATATGTCTATAACGTTGCCCCAGGCAACCTCTGGAACGCGCGCTTTAGCATTGGCAACGTGCGCTATGTAGGAGACCTCAATCTATGACGGAACTCGTCGTTCTAGCTTCGCCGGAGGGCACACCCGCCGGCACCGCTGACAAGGCCGCCGTACATACCGCGGATACCTCGCTCCATTTCGCCTTTTCTGCGTGGGTGGTGCGCGATGGCCAGCTGCTGCTGACCCGCCGCGCCCTGTCCAAGCTGACCTGGCCTGGCGTGTGGACCAATTCCTTCTGCGGGCACCCGGGCCCGGATGAGGAGACTGCCGCCGCCGTCGTGCGCCGCGGCCGCTTCGAGCTTGGCCTGAGCGGCACGCCGCGTTTGGTGCTCCCGGACTTTGCTTACCGTGCCGTGGATTCTTCTGGCGTGGTGGAGAATGAAATCTGCCCGGTCTATCTCTTCGAAACTGAAGATGATCCGGCGCCCAACCCCGGCGAAGTCGATTCCTTTGCGTGGGCGCCAGTGCGCGATGTGCTCGCCGCCGTCGACGCCACGCCGTTTGCCTTTAGCCCGTGGATGGTGGAGGAACTGACCCACGAACCGCTGCGCGCGGCCCTCTTGGCTTAATGCCCCTGGATCAGAGCAGGCTGCCATCCTGGGCGAAGGCCGCCGAAATATAATCCAAGCTGGCGTAGGCCACGCGGTTCTCGTCGTTATCCAGGTTGTATTCCCAGATAGCGTGCTCGGGGCGGTAGGCCTCGAAGCCAGGCTCGCCTGTGCGCACAAAATCTTGTAGCCACTGGGCCAGAGGCGTTCTGCCGAAGAGCGGGCGCAGCTCCTCGCAGTGCAGGGCCGGGCCCGAGGAACGGATGAACTCCACCATCCAGGTCTTACCCGGTGCCTTCTCCGCTACCTCTGCAGCCCAGCGGCGGATGATGGCATCACCCACCATCCGGCCCATTGGGCGCTCCTTGTCCATGTGCTGCGCCACCTGATACCAAGGTTGGAAACCATTGCGGGGAAAGCCAAAGCGCGGCGCCGCATAGCGCAGGATGAGGCCGCGGAACGGGGAGCGGTCAATCTTCCGTGTGGCCGGGATGTTGTAGAACTCGTCGCGGGTACTGCCGAGGATGAGGGGGACGTCGGCAAGCTGCCCACACTCCAGGGGCGTGGGGCCCAGCGCCATATCGAGGCTGTACTTCTTGCGGAACTTGGCGTAGCCGGCGGCAAGCTCCTCTTGGCTCATCGCCGCAAGCGAGGAACGCGTGATGGGCTTCTTCATCACCTGACGCAGGGTGGCACTGCGCTCCTCGAAGGTCTCCCGCGGGAAGCCCGGGGAGAGCGCTAGTGCTCGGCGAAAGGCCCCGCGGTAGTGGTCCCGCCGACACAGCCACAGCACGGCGTTGGCGCCGGCGGACTGGCCCAAGATGGTGACGTTGGTGGGATCCCCGCCGAAGGCCTCGATATTGCGCTGGATCCATTCCAAGCCCAGCTGCAGGTCCTCGATGGCGCGGTAGCGGTCGGGCTCATCACCACGGAAACGGGCAAGCCCCGGCAGGCCCACGCGGTAGCCCAGCTGCACGTGGACGATGCCTGCCTGTGCGGTGGGCGTGCCCGCTGCCCGGGGATCCTCGTGGGAGCCGTGCTCGTAGCGGCCGCCGTGGATATAGACCAACGTGGGCGCCAGTGACGTGGTGCGGCTGCCGGGTGCGGGGGCGGTGATGGTGAGCGCGACCTTCTCCGGGTGCGGGGTGCGTGCATCCTGGTCACGGGGTGGGGCAGGTTCGGGGTTCTCGAAATCCCCCGGGATATGGGAGTACTCGATGGAGTGAAAGTGGGCCACGTCCTCATCGAGGTAGCCGGTGATGGTGCCCGCGGGGCAGGTGACGTCGAAAGGTGCACTGCTCATGGTGAACAGGCTACCCTGAGGGCATGGAATGGCTCGTGCAGGCGCCAGTGTGGGCGCAAATGGCGGTGCTTGCCGTCACCGCAGTGCCGGCCGCAACCGTGATGGGGTGGGGGTTGATGTGGGCCATCGACCGCGTGTACACACTCGTGGAGGGGCGGACTAGGATAAATGACCATGACTCCCGATGATCACCGCGAAGGCCTGTGGGACCCTGAGCGCTCACAGCCTTCTCACCGCAAGCGCGCACTACCCAAATCCCGAGTGAGCGTGACCCTTTGGTTGATGATCACGCTCATCGTCGTGGTGGCCATCGTCGGCGTCGTCCTTTAGAGGGACGACGCTTTAGCGTTGGGTGCCCGGACGTTGGGCGGCCTGGGCGAGGCGCTGGTAGAGCTCCTGCTTCGGTAGATCCTCCAAGAGCACCGGCTTGCCGGCGGTATCGCACAGCGGGATGCACCAGTTCGGGTATTGATCTTTCGTCGTGCCCGGCTGGTTCTGTGCGCGCACGTCACCAACCATGTCCACCACGTTGGTGACCGTCAGCGCCGAGGGAGTTCCCGCAACATAACGATGCAGGGCGACGAGCACGTCCTCTTCGCTCTCGCGGTTCTCCAACATGCCATAGGCCTGCAGATTATCCTTGACCTTTTCTTGCCAGGCGCGGTCCTCGGCTACTTCTTCCGCCACGGGGCGGGTCAAAAGGCCTAGGCGGGCACGCAGCTCGATGTGGTCGCCGCGCAGGTAGGCGAGCGTCGGCGGCAGATCGTGCGTGCCCACCGAGGACATCGCCATGTGGCGGTACTGATCCTGCGGGCGTGGGGTAGGGCCTTCGTTGGCGTGCTCAAACCAGATGATCGTGGTGCCCAGCACGCCCATATCGCGCAAGGCGTTTTGGACCCACGGTTCCAGGGTGCCCAGGTCCTCGCCCACGAGGACCGCACCGGCGCGCTCAGCCTCGAGTGCGAGGATGCCGAGCATGGCCTCCCAGTCATAGGTCACGTAGGTACCGTTGAGCGGGGTGGACTGGCGCGGGATCCAATACAGGCGGAACAGGCCCAGCACGTGGTCGACGCGCAGGCCACCAGCATTGCCCAGCATTGTGCGCAGCAAATCACGCCATGGCTCGTAGCCGGCTTCCGCCAGGCGGACCGGGTGCCACGGTGGCTGGGACCAGTCCTGGCCCTGCTGGTTATAGTCATCCGGCGGGGCGCCCACCGAGCATTGCGGGGCGAGGTATTCCGCCAGATTCACGGCATCGGCACCAGCGGGGTGGATACCTACGGCCATATCGGTGATGAGGCCGATGCTCATGCCGGCCTCGAGCGCGCGGCGCTGGGCGGCATCCAGCTGCTCATCGCAGAGGAATTGCAGCCACGAGTAGAACTCGGCTAAGTCGTTGACGTCGAGGCTCAGCGCGTGGCGGCGTCCACTGTGGCGCGAAAGCTCAGTCTCTGCACACCACAGCGCGAAGTTGCGCAGGCCGCGGCCCTCGCGGCGCTGGTACTCACTAAAAGCGGTGCGGCGCTCCGGGGTCATCCCCTTGCTGAAGAGCTCCTGCAGGACCTGCAGCTTGGCTTCGAAGATGGAATCACGATCAATCTCTTCTGCCGACCTGTTGCGCTCGCGGAACTCGGCGGCGAGCTCGGCCACATCATCCTGAAGTTCTGGGCTGAGCAGCTTCAGCTCTGGGACATCTTCGATGCGAATATAGATCGGGTTGATGAAGCGCCGGGTGGTGGGCAGGTAGGGCGAATCCTCCACTGGCGGAATCGGCTCGCCCGCGTGCAGCGGGTTAATAAGGAGGAAGTCATAATCCGGTGCCAAGGTCTCCGCCAATTCGGCGAGGTCACCGAAGTCACCCATGCCCCAGGACTTCTCGGAGCGCACCGAATACAGCTGCGCCATCGCGCCCGCCGCGGGGCGGTCAAGGTAGCGATCCGCAGTGCTGAGGTGATTGGGCACCACGATGAGCGGGCACTCGTGCTCACCGATGCCGGGCGAGGACAAGCGCAGCTTGTGGAAACCTAAGGGCAGGTCCCCGGGGACGTGGAAACTGGCTTCGCCCCACATGGTTCCGGCGACGTCGGCAGCCGGGGCGTCGTTCGGATCCTGGTAGGTCGGCCGAGTCTCGCCGTTCTCCAGCTCGATGGTCACGGTGACGGGGTCGCCGTCGTGGACGTGGACGGCAAAGGACTTTTCGGCGCCTTCGCGGGCCACCACGCAGGGCGGCAGCGGGCGGGAGGCGCGTTCGAGGTAGTCCTCGAACAAGACCTGGGTTAGCTCTTCATCGTCCGGACGGTCGGAGATAGAGACGCCGAGTGCGCGCAGCGTATAGGTAATTGTCTCCTCGCTGACGTACACGGGCTGTCCGTTCTGGGCGGTGTACTCGCAGGCCACGCCGTGGCGTTGGGCAAGTTCTTGAAGCAGATCACGGGTAGTCACGTCCCCCAATTGTGCCACGCCCTTCCTGCGCGTGGGAGAAATCCGGTTGGTAGAGTGGGCTGGAATTTAATTTTTGTGGGAAAGGACACAACTGTGACTTTGAATGAAGCGCATACGAAGGCGGAGTTCGAGATCAAGGACGGCGAAACCTGCCTTACCGCGATGATGGCTACGGCGCACGCCCGCCCACATGGCGTGCTGTTTACCCGCCCTGCGAACTATGAGTGGGTCAACGTGACCGCCAAAGAGTTCGTGGAAGAGGTCTACGCGGTGGCCAAGGGGCTCATTGCTTTCGGCGTGGAGCAGGGCGACCGCGTAGCTCTTATTTCGACCACCCGTTACGAGTGGTCCTTGCTGGACTACGCCATCTGGGCGGCCGGTGCTATCTCCGTTCCGGTGTACCCCTCTTCGTCGATGTCCCAAGTCCAGTGGATTATCGAGGATTCCGGTGCCATCCTCGCCATCACGGAAACCCGCGAGCACTCCGAGCTGGTCAAGCACCTGAAGCTGCAAGAGGATGGCACCCCACAGTTGCACGGCTCTCCTTCCCAGCTGCGCCGCATCCTAGAGATCAACTCTTCCGCCATCGATACTCTGAAGTTTGAGGGCCGCGATGTCAGTGACGATACCGTCGACCAGCGCATCGAGGCCACGGGCACCGATGACGTCGCCTCGTTGGTCTACACCTCCGGCACTACCGGGCGCCCCAAGGGCTGCATGCTGACCCACCGCAACTGGCTCGCGGAGGCCCGCGGCCTGCTGACCAACCCCATTGGCGCCATCGCCGTGCCGGGTTCCCACGTTCTGACCTTCCTGCCCTTGGCACACGTCTTTAGCCGCGCGGTGTCGCTGGCGGTCACCATCGGCGGTGCCTCCCAGAACCACTGGTCCGACTTCAGCACCATCACCATCGAATTCGCGCGCTCCCGCCCGAACCTGATCCTGGGCGTGCCGCGCGTCTTTGAGAAGGTACGCAACGGCGCTTCCGCCAAGGCTCACGGTTCTTCTGCAGTCAAGGGCGCCATTTTCGATCGCGCGGAGAAGGTCGCTATCGAGTACTCGAAGGCGCTGGATACTCCGGAGGGGCCTAACCGTGTCCTTAAGGCCAAGCACAAGGCTTTTGACAAGCTGGTCTACTCCGCTATTAGGCAGGCCATGGGCGGCGAAGTCAAGTACTGTATCTCCGGTGGTTCGGCCATCTCGCAGGATTTGCTGCACTGGTACCGCGGCATCGGCGTGACCATCTATGAGGGCTATGGCTTGACGGAGACCGCCGCGGCCGCCGCCGTCGACTTTGTCGATCAATCCATCGGTACCGTTGGTCCGCCACTGGGCGGAACGACGATGCGCATTAACGACGACGGCGAGATCATGATCAAGGGCGATATCGTCTTTAAGGGCTACTGGCAGAACGAGGAAGCCACCGAGAACGCCCTGCAGGACGGTTGGTACAACACCGGCGACCTGGGTGAGATTGATGAGGATGGCAAGCTCGTCATCACTGGCCGCAAGAAGGATCTCATCGTCACCGCTGGCGGCAAGAACGTCTCTCCTGGCCCGATGGAAGATATCCTGCGCTCCCACCCGCTGATTTCCCAAGCCATGGTGGTCGGTGACGGCAAGCCGTTCGTCGGCGTGTTGCTCACCCTGGATGAGGATGCGCTCAAGCGCTGGAAGGCTGATCACAACATCTCCGCGGCCAAGGGTATGCGTGAGGTTGCTGCCGATCCAGCACTGCGCGCGGATATTCAGGACGCCATTAACCAGGTCAACGCCACCGTTTCCCACGCGGAGGGTATTAAGAAGTTCGTCATCCTCGACCAGGACCTCACCGAGGAAAGTAACGAGCTCACCCCCACGATGAAGGTCAAGCGCTATGTCGTGGCGCAGCGCTACGCAGCGGATATCGAGCGCCTCTACGCCGGCAAGAAATAAGGCTGGATGGAGTCTGTGAATTCCTTCGGAGTGTCGCGCAGCCGAATGGGTGGATCTCTAATAGAGTCAGCGGGGTCAGAAAAACTCTAAACCTCAACTAGAGGTTCTCACGGAAAGGGCAGCCTATGCACAAGATCGCAGCCGAGCTGCGCCACCGTGAGCTGACCCAAGAAATCTATAACATCGGCGATGAAGTCGTTGACTACATCGAGCACCTCATCGAGGCCATTGAGGACTGGGATGATGAACTCGCCCTCGACTGCCTAGCTGAGCTGGGGGATATCGTCGAAGACGCCCGCGTGGATTCTGGGCGTTGTGTCGGCGAGCTCATCGGCCTGCGCCACGCGCTGGTCTCCGGCCTGAAATCCGGCACCATCTCCGCTGCCTCCTCCGGTGACAATGATGTGGAGGAGCCGAAGCAGCTTACCGCCCGCGCGTTGGCTGAGGGCTTGCCCATCTCCGGCCCGCCCGTTGTGGTCTCGGAGCTGGCGGAAACCCTGCGTGGCCGCACCGCCGCGGTGGCCGCCTACCTGCGCGAGCTGGTCGAGTACGTGCTGGCGCAAACCGACGCCGTGGCCCGCAACCTCGATGTGGTCTCCCTGCCGAATCTGTACAAGCGCGCGGGTGAATCCTCGCTCATCGCCGTGCAGGCTTGGCGTCACACCGTCGTTGAGGCGCACCCCGCCTTCGTGCGCACCATGCGCGGGCATAACCCGCCGCCCTTCTTGGAGGAGCGTGCGCGTATCGACGCCGTCGTTGCCCGTGTGCGCGCCAAGCGCCAGAAGAAGGCCGCCACGACCGCATAGTCGCCGCATCACAGACTTCCTTGTTGCCAACACACAAGGATTACCTAAGAAGAGCGCCGCCGAGATTCCCTCTCTCGGCGGCGCTCTTCGCTGCTAGTGTGGCACGAATAATTTTGCGTGCCACCGCCTAGCTTCGTGTGCCAGGGGCTTAGCGCGTACGCGCTAAGCCCCTGGGTTCTTGGTGGCCGGCGCGGCCTGGTCCAACTGCTCCGTAATCTGCGGCCACAGCTGGCCCATGATGTCATCCCAGGTGAGGATCCACACGGTCTTGTCTTTGGTGGGTTTGCCCACCATGACGAGCTGCTCGTTGCGGGCGCGCATCTGGTCCAGCGTCTTCTGCACGGTGGAGGATGAGCCCACCGCCAGTGCGGGGCGGGAGAAATCCAGCACCGGAGTTTCCGGGTCCGCGAGCAAGGTATCGCGCACGTGGACGATGCGCGGGATGCGCGAAGTACGCGGGTAGACCAGCACGCGCATGATGGACTTGCGCACCACCAGATCATGAAGCTCAGCCACGGTGGCATCGGAGGATAGCGGCAGGATTTCCGAGCCGTGCTCGCGGGCCAACTGGGCCGCAGTGGCGGCTTCCAGTTCGATGACGCCGGTGATCTGGTTGGCGGAGTCATCGTCAAGCGTGCCCGTCAGGCGCGAGTGCTCGACCAAGTGGCGAAGGGTCTCCGCGTCATAGCCAGCCGCACCAGCGCGGTCGACAGGTTCCTCGCCGGTCATCGTCACCAGCTTGTTGGCCATCTTGTTGATCCAGAGCAGCAGCGGACGGAAGAGCCAAATGAAGCCGCGGGCAGGCACCGCGATGAGCTGAAGGGCGGTCTCCGGGTGGGCGATGGCCCAGGACTTCGGCGCCATCTCACCAATGACCAGGTGCAGGAAGGTCACCACGAAAAGGGCCAGCAGGAAGGAGATGACGTCAGCAACGCCCAGCGGCAGGCCAAGGGCCTCCAGTGGGGTCATCAGCAGGTGATGGACCCAAGGTTTGGTCACCGCACCGAGGACGAAGGTTGCGGCGGTAATGCCCAGCTGGGCGCCGGCCAGCATGACGGTCAGCTCATTCAGCGAGCGTAGGCCCGCACGCGAAGCCGCCGAGGATTCCGCGGTCTCCTCCAAGCGGTTGCGGCGTGCGCCCATGAGGGAAAACTCGATGACCACGAAGAACGCGGAAGCAGCGATGATGAGAATAGTGATAAGGAGGTTAAACCACCAGGTATCAGTCATTAGTCATCCTCTCCTTCCGGGAATTCCTCTACCAGCTCGAGTGCCAGGACGGAGGGCACGTGGCGGTCGATTTCCTCGACGCGCACGTTGAGCGTGCGGATGGGGGCTTCGTCACCATCGACCCAATCTTCCGGTTCAGCCTCGAGCTCGATGGAGAGCTTTTCACCCTCGTCCGGCAACGTGCCGGAATGCGCGATGAGCAGGCCGGCGACGGTTTCGAAATCGCCCTCCGGCAGGTCGTGGCCAATGGCGCGCTCGACCTCGTCGATGGGGGTGTCACCGTCGACGATCCAGTGCGTCTCGTCCTGCTCGGTGATTTCCTCGGTCTCTTCGAGGTCGTGTTCGTCGGTGACATCGCCGAGGATTTCCTCGGCCAAGTCCTCCATGGTCACGATCCCGACGAAGCCGCCGTATTCGTCGATGACGCAGGCGAGTTTCTCGTCGGCATCGCGAAGCTCCGTGACGACGTCGGGAAGCGGCATGAGCTCCGGCACCACCACGGGGTCCTTCATGATTTCCCGAGCCGGGGTGGCCAGGGGCAGCTCACTGCCCAGCACGTCGTAGAGGTGTACTACGCCGATGGGATTGTGCTCATCGTCGATGATGGGGTAGCGGGTGTGGTTCTCCGACATCATCTCGCGCACCTCACCAATGGTGGTCTCGGGCTCGATGACATCCACGCGCGAGCGCGGAATCATGGCGTGTTCCACGTCGTGCTCGGGGAAGTCGAGGAGACGGTCGAGGACCAGGTAGGTGTCCTCATCCAAGTCGCCGGCCTCGTGGGAGGCATCCACGATGGACTCCAGGTCATCGGTGGTGGCAGATGAATCGACATCCTCCACCGGCTCGATACCGAAGACCTTGAGAAGGGCATTGGAGGAATACTCGAAGAAGTGGACGAGCCAGCCGAAGATCTTGAGATACCACATCGTGGATGCGGACAACCACAGCGCTGACTTCATGGGTGCGGCGATGGTGTAGTTCTTCGGGAAGAGCTCGGCGAAGAGCATCGTGAGAACCGTCGACACCGCCAGCGCGGTCACCGTGCCGATGGCGACAGACACACCCGTGGGCACGCCCACGCCGCCGAGCAGCTGGCCCAGGCCTTGGCCCACGAGGGGCTCTGCCACATAACCAATGAGCAGGCCCGTAATCGTGATACCCAGCTGCGCGCCGGAGAGCATGAAGGAAGTCTTTTGGGTGATCTTTAAGGCGCGCTCCGCGGACTTATCCCCCGTCGCGGCGCGCTGGCGCAGCTGCGTGCGGTCCACCGACATGAAGGCGAATTCCTGCGCCACGAAGTAGGCGTTGGCCACGATAATGAGAGCGATGACGGCGAAACCCGCCACAATCATCAGGATGGCAGATAACACGGCTTACCCCACCGCCTTACGTAGGCGGCGGGGACATCGACTCGGAGGTTCCACTTAAAAGAGGCCTTTCTTCATTAATCGGGGTGGCAAGTCTGCACTATAGACTACCGCTTTAACGGCGCTGTCGGATACTTTGTTCCCCATGGATCCCTTTGGTCTCTACATTCACGTCCCCTTCTGTGCTTCGCGCTGCGGTTACTGCGACTTCAACACCTATACCCCGGGTGAGCTGGGAGGGGATCTGACCAGCGATTATCTGGCTGCGCTGGAGAAGGAACTGGAGATGGCGGCGGCGCAGGTGGGCCGCGAAGCCGAGACCGTTTTTATCGGTGGCGGCACGCCGAGTTTGCTGGGGGCTGAGGGCCTGGGCCGGGTCCTGTCGAAGGTCCGCGATACCTTTGGCCTCGCCCCAGGCGCGGAGGTCACCACGGAATCCAACCCGGAATCCACTTCGCCGGAGTACTTCGCCGGGCTTCTCGACGCCGGCTTCACCCGCCTCTCCCTGGGCATGCAATCCGCCTCGCCGGGGGTGCTCGCCGTGTTGGAGCGAGCCCACACGCCGGGCCGCGCCTTCGATGCTGCGCGCGAAGCCATCGCCGCGGGCTTCGAGCACGTCAACTTGGACATGATTTATGGCACGCCGACAGAAGAGGACGCCGACGTTGCCCTGACCCTGGAGCGCGCCTTGGAGACCGGGGTGGACCACATCAGTGCGTATTCGCTCATCGTGGAGGATGGCACGCGTATGGCCCGCAAGGTGTCCAAGGGCTTGCTGCCCGCACCGGATGAGGACGTGCTGGCCCGGCGCTATGGGATGATCTCTTCCACGCTCGAGGCCGAAGGTTTCGAGTGGTATGAGGTGTCCAACTGGGCCAAGCCGGGCGGGGAGTGCCAGCACAACCGCATCTATTGGGTGGACGGCAACTGGTGGGGCGCGGGCCCGGGCGCGCATTCGCACCTGGGCAACGAGCGCTTCTTCAACGTGAAGAACCCGCGGACCTATATCAAGGCGGTAGGTGAGGGGCAGCTGCCCATCAAGGAGCGCGAGCAGCTCACGGAGGCTGACCGCCATACCGAGCGCATCATGTTGGGGCTGCGCCTGCGCGAGGGCATCCCTGCGTCCTGGCTCGCCCCAGCGGCGGAGCCCGTGGCCGCGCGGTTCATCGAGCGCGGCCTGCTCGAGCGTGCCGGTGAGCGCCTCCGCGTGACCAAGGCGGGCCGCCTGCTCGCGGATGGCATCATCACTGACCTCCTCGTCGCCGAAGATACCGCCGAAGGCACCGCTCGCTAGGGGGCTTGCCCCGCCTGCGGGCCGACCTCCGGATCCGCATCAGCTGGCTCATTAGCGGCCGTACCCTGCTCGTGGCCTGTCCTCAGCCTTCCGCACATGGTTCCAGTGGAAAGGCTCCGGTCGGAAGGTTCGTTTGGGGGTAAGCAAACCTTCCTTAGGCTGCTAGAAGGTTCGTTTGGGGGCAGGTAAACCGTATGACCTGAGCCATCTGAGTAGAACCATCTGTGTGATGCAACCGCGAAGCCGCGAAGAAGTGGCCAAGCCTTGGCCTTTCGATACCGAGGAGACATAGTGACTTAAAGTTAGCCCCGCTGGGAATTTGTTAGTTTTGCTCCTGTCGTCGGGAAGTTTGATAGCGGTGTTAGTCGGTGTTAGTTTCTCTCTCCACGTCGAGAAACCTGTTAGTCGCTTTCGATACGGTTAGTCTTTTAAGTGGTCCTTTTAGTTTGGTCCCGTTAATTTGGTCCGTTTACGGCGAAAAGGGACCATCTATCGCAGGAAATGGGCCCGCAGATGGTCTCTTTGTCCTCAAAAGAGACCAGACTAAAGGGACCATCAGTTTTCGAGCCACCTGGAAGCGCATGATGGACGCTTCTAAGAACGCACTTTGGAACCTGCGGGAAGTGGTGGCGGGCTACCAGCGCACCGAGGCAGATTGGCACCAGCTTCCACACTTGCCCGCCAGAACGGATAGCCTTAAAGACATGTCTAGCTCCACCGATGCCCGCCGCCAAGAGGTCCTGCGCGCCATCGTCGCGGACTACATCGCCTCGCAATCGCCCGTCGGCTCCAAGGCCCTGCTCGAGCGCTACCAGCTGGGCGTGTCCTCGGCGACGATTCGCAATGACATGGCCGTGCTCGAAGCCGAGGGCCTCATCGCTCAAGAACACGCCAGCTCCGGGCGCGTGCCCACGCAGAAGGGCTACCGCCAGTTCGTCGATACGCTGCACGATGTTAAGCCGCTTTCCAAGGCCGAGCGCCGCGCCATGCTCACCTTCCTCGAGGGCGGCGTGGATTTGGAAGACGTGCTGCGCCGCTCTGTCCAGCTGTTGGCCCAGGTAACTAAGCAAGCGGCCGTCGTACAGATGCCTAACCTCAAGGTCTCCCGCGTGAAGCACTGCGAGGTCGTGGCACTCTCACCGGTGCGTCTGCTCTTGGTGTTGATTACGGATAATGGGCGCGTCGATCAGCGCAATGTGGAGCTCGATGATGTCATCGACCCCGAGCAGACCCACCGCCTGCGCGATATCCTCAACACCGCCCTGGAGGGGAAAACGCTCACGGAAGCCTCGGTGGAGCTGGCCGCGCTTGTCGACGACTCCCCGGCCGATATCCGCCCCCACCTCCTCAAGGCGGCGACGACGCTGATTGAGACCCTCGTGGAGCAGCCCTCCGATCGCCTGATCATGGCGGGCACCTCCAACCTCACCCGCGTGGCCCTGACCGAGGGTTTGCCCTCTATCATCGAGGCTCTTGAAGAACAGGTCGTGGTGCTGAAATTGCTGGCCCGCGTGCCGGACCTGGGCAATGTTTCAGTATCTATTGGCGAGGAAAACGAAGCCGATGAGCTGCGCCAAACCTCTGTCGTAGCTACGCGCTATGGATTCGGCACAGGCTCGGAGGCCGCAGCACTTGGCGGGCTAGGTGTGGTGGGGCCGACGTATATGGATTACTCGGGAACAATCTCCAAGGTCTCTGCCGTTGCACGCTATGTGAGTGAAATTTTGGCGGGCGAGTAAGCTGGCCCGTCGGATTAGATTTAGTATCAACGAGATATAGAAGGATGACAGTACGTGGCTCGTGACTACTACGGCATTCTTGGTGTAGAAAAGTCGGCGTCCGACGCCGAGATTAAGAAGGCTTACCGCAAGCTAGCGCGCAAATACCACCCGGATGTGAACCCGGGCGATGAGGAGGCCGCGGAGAAGTTCCGCGAGGCTTCCCTTGCACAGGAAGTTCTGCTGGATCCGCAGAAGCGCCAGGTTGTGGACATGGGGGGTGACCCCATGGAGGAGCGTGCGGCCCAGGGCGGCGGCTTTGGTGGTTTCGGTGGCGGCGGCCTCGGGGATATCTTCGCCGAGTTCTTCGGTGGGGGAGCGGCCTCCCGCGGCCCGCGTTCCCGTGTGCAGCCCGGCGATGACGCGCTGCTGCGCACCACGATTACCCTCGAAGAGGCTTATAGCGGAGTGAAGCAGCAGGTCAAGGTCGATACCGCCGTGGTCTGTGACCGTTGTGAGGGCTCTGGTTCTGAGTCCAAGTCCAAGCCGGTGACCTGTGATCACTGTGGCGGTATGGGCCAGGTTCAGGAGGTCCAGCGCAGCATGCTGGGCAACATGATGACCACTCGCGATTGCCCGAAGTGCTATGGCTTCGGCGAAGTAGTCACCGACCCTTGTGGCCACTGCGGCGGTGATGGCCGCGTGCGCAAGCGCCGCGATATTACGGTGAACATCCCCGCCGGCATTGGTGATGGCATGCGCATCCGCATGGCTTCCCAGGGCGAGGTCGGCCACGGCGGCGGCCCCGCTGGTGACCTCTACGTCGAGGTACACACCGAGCCGCACCCCGTTTTCGAGCGCAATGCTGATGACCTGCACCTGACCGTGCGCGTGCCCATGGTGGATGCAGCTCTGGGCTCTTCCTGCACCGTCGAGCAGCTCGACGGCGAGGAGCTCACCATCGATATCGCGCCGGGCACCCAGCCGGGCGAGTCCATCACCCTCCAGGGCAAGGGCATGCCGCGCCTGCGCACCGACGGATTCGGCAACCTCCACGCTCACGTGGATGTGGTGATCCCGACGGACCTGGATAAGAAGACCCGCGAGGCCCTCGAAAAGGTCCGCGCCGCCGGCCACGGAGGCACCGAGGTCCACCATGCCGGGGATGGCCAGGGCGAATCCCTTTTTAGCCGCTTCCGCGATAAGTTCCGCCGCTAATGTCTTTACCCGTCTTCCTCCACCCGGATCTTTCCCTCGCGGAGGTCAGCCAGCCGGTGGGCCTCGATGGTGCGGAGGGCCGCCACGCAGTCACCGTCAAGCGCATGGGCCCAGGGGAGCACTTGGTCCTGATCGATGGGTCCGGGCGCCGCGCCACCGCCACCATCACTGATACGCAGGGCAAGGACACGCTGGTCGCGCTTGTCGACGACCTCGCGATCCTCCCCGAACCCTCCCCGAGGGTGGTCGTGGTCCAGGCTATCCCCAAGTCTGAGCGCGCCGAACTCGCCGTCGACCTGGCTACCCAGGCCGGGGCGGATGAGATCATCGCCTGGCAGGCGGATCGCTGCGTGTCCAAATGGGATGCCAAGAAGGCCCCGAAGGCGCTAGCGAAGTGGGAATCTGCAGCCGTGGCGGCGGCGAAGCAATCGCGCCGAGTGCGCGTACCCGCGGTGCGCGGCCCGCTTACTACCCGCCAGCTGTGCCAGGAGATGTCCGGCACCCGCGCCTTGGTCCTCCACGAGGAAGCTCAAGCGCGGCTCAAGGATCTGGAGGACCTCGACTCCACCGGAACCATCTACCTGCTGGTGGGGCCGGAGGGCGGTATCGGCGCGGAGGAACTAGCTCGCTTGCAAGAGGCCGGTGCGACGGCGATCAAGTTGGGGCCGGAGGTGTTGCGGACGGCGTCGGCAAGCATGGTGGCCTTGGCCAGCATCGGCACCCTGACCGCGCGCTGGTAGCCTTTTGGGCGTGCCTATTATCACCACCAAGTTTGATCTCGATTCCGCCTACCTCGCCACCGTGCTGGGCCCGGCGGACGATAACCTGCGCGTTTTGGGCAACCTCGTGGGCGTGGACCTCTTTGCCCGCGGCACCACCATTACTGCCGCCGGCCCCGATTATGAGGTAGCCCGCGCGCGCAAGGTCCTGGAGGAACTCGAGGCGATTGCCCGCCGCGGTCACCCGGTGAGCACCGATACCGTGAAGCACACCCTGGACCTGGTCACGGTGGATGCCCCGGCCTCCGTGTCTGAGACGCTCGCGGCCGATATCGTCTCGCGCCGCGGCAAGGCCGTGCGCCCGAAGACGGTGGGGCAATCGCGCTATGTGCAGGCGATTGATGAGAACACGATTGTCTTCGGCATTGGTCCGGCCGGTACCGGTAAGACCTACCTGGCGGTGGCCAAGGCGGTGCAGGCCCTGCGCGCCAAGCAGGTCAGCCGCATTATCTTGACCCGCCCGGCCGTGGAAGCGGGGGAGAAGCTGGGCTTTCTGCCTGGCACGCTCAACGACAAGATTGACCCCTACCTGCGCCCGCTCTACGACGCTTTGCGGGACATGATCGACCCGGAGATGATTCCGAAGCTCATGGAAGCCGGCATCATTGAGGTCGCCCCCTTGGCCTATATGCGTGGCCGCACGCTCAACGATGCCTTCGTCATCCTCGATGAGGCCCAAAACACCACGCCGGCGCAGATGAAAATGTTCCTGACGCGTTTGGGCTTTGGCTCCACCATCGTGGTGACCGGTGATATCTCCCAGGTGGACTTGCCGGGTGGCCAGGTCTCCGGTCTGCGCCTGGTGCGCCGCATCCTGAAGGGCGTGCCGGATATCCACTTCGCGGAGCTGGGCTCTGCTGATGTGGTGCGCCACCAGCTGGTCGGGCGCATCGTGGAGGCCTACGACAATTTTGCTGAGCAGGAGGAGAAGAAATGAGCATCGAGTTTATCAACGAGTCCGGCTATGACGGCGTCAACGAGGAGATGCTGATCGACGTCTGCTCCTACGCCCTCGGCCGCCTCGACGTGAATCCGGATGCCGAGTGCACCATTACCGCGGTGGACCTGGACACCATCGCGGAGCTGCACGTGCGCTGGATGGACCTGGAAGGCCCGACCGACGTGATGAGCTTCCCCATGGATGAGCTCACCCCGGGTGCTACAGGCGGGCGCCCCGACGCAGCGGAGGCCGGACCGGCCATGCTGGGTGATATCGTACTCTGCCCGGAGTTTGCGCAGCGCCAAGCCACCGCGGCCGGCCACTCCCTGGGGCACGAGCTGGCTCTGCTCACCGTGCATGGTTGCCTGCACCTGCTGGGCTATGACCACACGACTGCGGCGGAAGAGAAGGAAATGTTCGGCCTGCAGAATGAGCTGCTGGCGGACTGGTACGAGGACTTGGCAGCACGCGGCGTGAGCTACCAACCTAAGCCTTCTGGCCCGAAGGCCTTCCCGGATGCCGCCGAGCGCGCCGAGCTGGACAAGGAAGTACCCGGCGGCGGCATCTAAAGTGGCCCGGCGCGGGCTTGGTGCCGCGCCTGACACGGCCGCGCTAAGACAGCGTGTTTGCTAAATAAGGCCAATCGTTGAGGTGTGTGGTGGGACGTAGCACAATAGAGGATTATGAACATCCTCTCCATCCAGTCCCACGTCACCTTCGGCCACGTGGGCAACTCCGCAGCAGTCTTTCCCCTTCAGCGCGCTGGCCATGAGGTGTGGCCGATTCACACGGTGAACTTCTCCAACCACACCGGTTATGGCGATTGGGGCGGGCCGATGATCCCGGCGGAAGAGGTCACGGCGATTGTGGATGGCATCGAGAAGCGCGGTGCTTTCCCGCGCATTGATGCGATCTTGTCCGGCTACCAGGGTGGGCCGGATATTGCCGGTGCCATCGTGGACGCGGTAAACCGCATCAAGGCTGTGAACCCGAAGGCCCTCTACGCCTGCGACCCGGTCATGGGTAACGCCAAGTCCGGCTGCTTCGTCTCCGATGAGATTCCGCCGCTGCTGCGCGATAAGGTCGTGCCGGTCGCGGACATCATCACCCCGAATCAGTTCGAGCTGGGCTACCTGACTGACTCCGAGGTGGGCACCTTGGAACAGACCCTTGCCGCGGTGAAGCGCGCGCAGGAGATCGGTCCGAAGACCGTGCTGGTGACCTCGGTGCAGCGTCCGGAGACCAGTGAGGACGAGATTGAGATGCTCGCCGTTGATGGCGAGCGCGCCTTCCTGGTTGCCACCCCCAAGCTGCCTTTCAAGCGCAACGGTTCGGGTGACGTCACGGCCTCGCTTTTCACCGGCCACTACGTGGAAACCCACGATGCGAAGGAAGCGCTCAAGCGCACGGCTTCTTCGGTCTTCGACTTGCTGCAGAACACCTACGAGGCGGATTCGCAGGAGTTGCTGCTCATCGAGTCGCAGGATGTCTTTGCTAATCCGCAGCTGCAGTTCCGGGTGGAGGAGCTCTAGCCGCCAATCCGTGACCGCTGCCCGCGCGCCTTTGCAGCTTGAGGCTTGGCGGTCTCGCGCACCAGTCTGAGTCTCGGCCTTACGTGGCCCTGCCGTCAGCCTTCGCTGTGGTCCCGCAAAAGGTGCCCGGCAAACGGCATCTCCCAAAAGGCGTCTCTGGTAGTAAAAACGCCATCTGGACGCCGCAAAAGGCGTTTTTAGGCGTGAAAACGCCTTTTAACAGATGCCTCCTGGAAGATGCCATGTGGCGCAAGCTTTTTCGCAGTCGCCATGCGGCGGATACGCTCGCGCCATCAACTCTCACCCTCGCGCACCGCTGCTTTCGTGGCCCACCTTCAACGATGTGGTTTCCAGCCATAAGGTTCTACTCACATGGTTCGGGTCAGAAGGTTCTCTTGGGGGCAAACAAACCTTCTGCAGGTCGCTAGATGGTTCGTTTGGGGGCAAGGAAACCTTATGACTAGAACCGTCTGACTGGAACCATCTGCGCAGCGCGAAGGAACCACCGGTGCGTGCGTTATGATATGAGGCAATATGAGCACTGATTTCGATGCCGCCTTCGCCGACCTACCAGCCGAGGGCGAAGCCAACCCCGCCGACTACTCGCAGTACACCGACACGCCCGAGGGCTTCCGCTCCGGCTTCGTGTCTTTCGTCGGCCGCCCCAATACCGGCAAGTCCACCCTGACCAACGCGCTGGTGGGGCAGAAGATCGCCATCACGGCGGACCAGCCCGAGACCACCCGCCACCCCATCCGCGGCCTGGTGCACCGCGAGGATGCGCAGATCGTCCTCGTCGACACACCTGGCCTGCACCGCCCGCGCACTCTGCTCGGCGAGCGCCTCAACGAAGTCGTTAAAGACACGTATGCAGACGTTGACGTCATCGGCCTGACCATCCCCGCGGATGAGAAGATTGGCCCCGGCGATCGTTGGATCTTGGAGAACGTCCGCAAGGTCGCGCCGAAGACCCCCATCATCGGCATCGTCACCAAGCTAGATAAAGCGTCCAAGGACCAAGTCGGCGCCCAGCTGCTTGCCCTGCACGAGCTGCTCGCGGAAGAGAACCCCGATGCCGTGGTCATCCCCGTTTCCGCCACCGAGCGCGTGCAGCTGGATGAGCTGACCCAGGTCATCGTGGACCACCTGCCCGAAGGCCCCAAGTTTTACCCCGATGACCACGTCACCGACGAAGACCAGTCCAAGCGCATCGCCGAGCTGATCCGCGAGTCTGCGCTCTCCGGCCTGAAATACGAGCTGCCGCACTCGGTTGCCGTCGAGGTCGATGAGATTCTGCCTAGCCAGGAGCGCCCGGACGTCCTCAACGTCCACGCCATCCTCTACCTGGAGCGCCCCGGCCAGAAGCGCATCATCGAAGGCAAGGACGGCCGCCGCTTCCGCCGCATCGTGGGTACCGCCCGCAAGGAAATCATTCAGCTCCTTGGCCAAAACGTCTACCTTGACCTGCGTATTAAGGTGCTCAAGAATTGGCAGTCGGACCCGAAGGCGCTGGGCCGCCTGGGCTTCTAAAAGCCGGAGAACTTCCACATGCGCGAAAACTTCCGCGACCGCGCCCTTGTCATCCGCTCCTATGATTTCGGCGAGGCGGACCGCATCATCGTGCTCTTGACCCGCCACCACGGCCTCGTGCGCGGGGTGGCCAAGGGAGTGCGCCGCGCCAAGTCGCGCTTCGGCTCGCGCCTGCAGCTCTTCGTTAACCTCGACGTTCAGCTTTATCCCGGGCGTAACCTCTACACCATTTCCCAGGCCGATACCGTGGATTACTTCGGCGCGCGCATCATCGAGGACTACGAGCGCTATACCGCTGCGTGTGCTGCCCTCGAATCCGCCGAGCGCCTCGCCGCCGCTGATGCCCCCGGCGATCCCTACCTCTATGAGGCCTGCGTCGATGTCCTCGACAAGCTTCAGCACGGCGATCCGCTCATGCTTCTCGATGCCTTCCTTCTCAAAGCCATGTCCCACGCCGGCTGGGCTCCCAGCCTTTTCGATTGCGCCCAGTGCCAAAGACCCGGCCCGCACCACGCCTTCCACCCAGCCGTGGGCGGGGCCGCCTGCCACCAATGCCGCCCACCAGGCGCCGCCGAGGTAGACCCAGAAACCCTGCACCACATGTGGCTCATCGCCCATGACCACCCCAGTCAACCAACGAACGCCCAAGCCCAAGAGGCCCATCGCCTCACCCGCGCGCACCTGCAATGGCATCTTGAGCGAAGCGTTGGCGCGTTGGGGATCATGGAACAGTAGACTGTAACCCGTGATTACGCCTGACCCGAACCGAGTTCTTCATCCGCCCGCTATCCCGCAGGAGTTCCTGCCGCGCCATATCGCGCTGGTCATGGACGGCAACGGCCGCTGGGCAGAGGAGCGCGGCATGAAGCGCACCGAGGGCCATCGTAGGGGAGAAGCAGTGCTTCTCGACGTCGTCGACGCCTGTCTTTCCCTCGGTGTTCCTTGCCTTTCCGCTTATGCCTTCTCCACCGAGAATTGGCGCCGCAGCGCGGAGGAAGTCCGCTTCCTCATGGGCTTTAACCGCGACGTGCTGCGCCGCCAGCGACACTGGCTCAACGAGAGGGGAGTGCGCGTGGTCTGGGCCGGCCGCCGCCCGCGCCTGTGGCGCTCTGTTATCAAGGAGCTCGAGGCCGCCGAGGAGCTGACTAAGGACAACACCAAGATGACCTTGGTGATGTGCGTGAATTACGGTGGGCGCGCCGAGCTTGTCGACGGCATCCGGAAACTCGCCGAGCAAGTCTCCCGCGGCGAGCTTGACCCGCGCTCCATCAATGAGAAGACGGTCAGCTCGGTGTTGTATGACCCCGATATGCCGGACGTGGATTTGTTCTTGCGCCCCTCCGGCGAGAAGCGCACCTCCAACTTCCTGCTGTGGCAGTCGGCTTACGCAGAGATGATTTACCAAGACAAGCTCTTCCCGGATTTCACTCCGGAAGACTTGTTCGCCGCGGTGGAGGAGTACGCGCGGCGCGACCGCCGCTTCGGCGGCGTCAAGTAGCGCGCGAGCTGTGTAGTGCTGTCAGGGGGGGATAAAGATATCCTCGATGTGGCAGGAAAAGTGGCGTGTCTAAGACGCCGCGCGGCACTCGGCGCAGATGCCGAAGATTTCGGCATCGTGCCCGGTGAGCTCGAAGTCGTGCTCCTTGGCTACCGAGGAGGCCCACTCTTCAATCGGGCCGCCATCGATTTCTTCGGTGCGGCCGCATTTGGTGCACACCAAGTGGTGGTGGTGCGCATCGCTCTCGCAATGGCGGTAGAGGGTCTCGCCGGAGGGCATGTGGAGCGCGTCAACAGCTTCAATCTCCGAGAGTGATTGGAGCGTGCGATAGACGGTGGTGAGGCCGACTTTCTGGTTACCGTCGAGAAGCGCCTGGTGAATGTCCTTGGCAGAGACGAACTTGTCGAGACTGCGCAGGACCTCAACGACGGCGGTGCGCTGGCGGGTATTGCGAGCGCCGAGTTTGGGAATACTGTCGTGGATGGCCATGTGGCTTAGTTTATCAACACACTTCCATTAAGAGGTGGCCAGTGAGGCGTCGCGAAGCAAAGGCAGCACCTTAGGGGCCACCAAAGAGTAACGGACTTCGCGGCCGGTGCGCTCGCTGTCGACGATGTTCGCGCGTTTCAAAACCCGCAGGTGCTGACTAATAAGTGGCTGCGATTTGCCGGTCGCGGAGACCAGTTCGTGGACGTAGTGATCGCGCTCGGCCAGGCGCTGGATGATGTCGATGCGCAATGGTGAATCCAAAGCGCTAATGACGGAGGCAGCCGCCGCCAGATCGAGGGGAGGGGTGTCAGTCTGGGTGTTGGTCACGCCGTTCACCTTCAGTCATTTCTATCGGTGGAGAGTTAAAAAGAGAGCTATCGGCACTATAGCTGAAGAATGCGGAAATGTGTATAAAATGCACCACACTTCTGGGGTGAAGGCACGCGGTGCTAAGGGGCACGCTAGACTAGGCCGCACTGTATAAAGACTGTCCCCTACCAGAGGAGTCCCATTAGCTATGGCATCCGTCATTGATACCGTCGTCAGCCTGTGTAAGCGCCGCGGCTTGGTCTACCAGGCAGGTGAAATTTATGGCGGTTCCCGCTCTGCGTGGGACTATGGCCCGCTTGGCGTCGAGCTCAAAGAGAACATCAAGCGCCAGTGGTGGCGCCACATGGTGCAGTCCCGCGATGATGTCGTGGGTGTCGATACATCTGTGATCCAGCCGCGCCAGGTGTGGGTGTCCTCCGGCCACGTTGAGGTTTTCACCGACCCGCTGGTGGAGTCCAAGCACACCGGTAAGCGCTACCGCGCCGACCACCTGATTGAGGCTTATGAGGAAAAGCACGGCCATGAGCCGGCAAATGGCCTTGCGGATATTAATGATCCGGAGACCGGCCAGCCGGGTGACTGGACCGAGCCGAAGGCTTTCTCCGGTCTGCTCAAGACCTTCCTAGGCCCGGTCGATGATGAGCAGGGTCTGCACTACCTGCGCCCGGAGACCGCGCAGGGCATCTTCGTGAACTTTAAGAACGTGATGACCTCGGCGCGCATGAAGCCGCCGTTCGGCATCGCGAACATCGGTAAGTCCTTCCGTAACGAGATCACCCCGGGTAATTTCATTTTCCGCACCCGCGAGTTCGAGCAGATGGAGATGGAGTTCTTCGTCAAACCGGGCGAGGACGAAGAGTGGCACCAGTACTGGATCGATGACCGCTTCAACTGGTACATCGACCTCGGTATCAAGAAGGAGAACCTGCGCCTCTACGAGCACCCGCAGGAGAAGCTTTCCCACTACTCCAAGCGCACCGTGGACGTGGAATACGCCTACAACTTCAAGGGCTCCAAGTGGGGCGAGCTGGAAGGCGTGGCCAACCGTACGGACTACGACCTTTCCGTGCATACCAAGGGCTCGGGCGAGGACCTGTCCTACTTCGACCAGGAGGCTGGCGAGCGCTGGACCCCGTACGTCATCGAGCCGGCTGCCGGCCTGGGCCGCGCCATGATGGCCTTCCTCATCGATGCTTATGACGAGGAGGAGGCCCCGAACGCCAAGGGCGGTACCGATAAGCGCGTGGTGCTGCGCCTGGATCGCCGTCTGGCTCCGGTCAAGGTGGCCGTGCTGCCGCTGTCCAAGAAGGAAGAGCTGTCCACCCCGGCCCGCGAGCTGGCCAACAAGCTGCGCGCCAACTGGAACGTGGAGTTCGATGTCTCTGGTGCCATCGGCCGCCGCTACCGCCGCCAGGATGAGATCGGCACGCCTTTCTGCGTGACCTATGACTTCGACACCCTCGAGGACAACGCGGTCACCGTGCGTGAGCGTGACTCCATGGAGCAGGAGCGCGTCAAGCTCGACGAGCTTGAGGCTTACCTGGCCGCCCGCCTGGTTGGCTGCTAATGCACTACACCAGCTGGGACCGCAGTGACCGCCAGAACCCGGTCCTCCTCGTGGGGGAGGGGCCGGCGTCGTTGGGCATGTTCCAGGAACGCTCGGCGGATGTGGAAGGCGAGCACTGGCGCTTAGGCCTCGATGACTTGGGCGCGTCAGTGACCTTGGAGGATGACCGCGTCTACCGCCTGGCGGGCAACCCCAAGCGCGATAAGCGTTTGGAGGCCTCGCTGGACGGGCGCACCTTTGCCTTCATCAACGAGGCTGGTGGCGACTGGATTGTTGAAGACCACGACGGCCTTAAAATCGCGCAATTTTCCTCCAAGAACTCTGGCGTACGCAAGGCCATCCTCGAGTTCGAGGGCGAGGACAGCGATGATTCCGATGACCTCAGTCATTCGGAGATTGCTGCCCTGAGCTGGTTTACGCGCGTCATTTTGGAGGCCCGGACGCAGAAAACCGCGATTCCGATCATCGCGACGCTGCTGCTCATGACCATCGTCGCCATTGTTGCGGTGCTTCTCTGATGCAGCGCTGGGTGTGGCGCGATGAGGCGCTGGTGGATGGCGCGGGCGAAGTCATCGCCCGCGTGACTCCGACGGGCCTGCTGCTGCCCCAAACGGGCACCACCATCGCCTTCAAGCACACCCCGGGCGCGCGGCGCTTTACCGTGCGCGGGGCCGACTTTTCCGCGGAGCAGGCCAGCTTCACGGTGAACATGCTGCGCGCGCTCTGTCAGGGCCGCGAGTACTTGCTTGAGCGCACGAACCCCTTCCGCCGGCAGCGTCGCATCCTCGCTATCCCAGACTCCGCCACGTTGGGCGCCACCACCGAGGTCGCCCGCACCACTCCGCGGGGCCGCGGCCTCGAAGTCGCGGTGGGCGAACTACCCCTCACCGACGCCGTCTTCATCAGCTACTGTTGCCTGCTTCTCGACGGCTCCACCCGCCCCCTTCGCACCTAACCCACCTTCCGCGATATAGTCAGAACTGGCGTGGAAACTTGGGTGATTTCATTAAAAGGGGAGCTCTTCTAGCTTCCTTGCTCGGCTTGGTATGCCGGTAGAGGGCTCGCGTCAGATGGTTGCAGTCATAAGGTTTGTTTGCCCCCAAACGAACCATCTAGCTCGGTGTAAAAGGTTTACTTGCCCCCAGGTAAACCGTTTGACTGCAACCTTTTGAGAGAAGCCTTTTGACGAGAACCATGTGCATGACCGGTCTACGCCTACCGTGTATGTGCACCACCCCGTGTCCGAGGAACTGATTGGCCGGCTACCGAGACGCGGTCCAATCGCCGGATGCGTGCACAGGAAAACCGGCCGAAGGCATCTCGCGGACGGCATCCGACAGAAGGCATCTGACAAATGGGCCCTTCCGGTTTTAGAGTGCGTTGA
>NZ_KV814381.1:0-30591 GCF_001813925.1 Corynebacterium sp. HMSC072D12 | reverse complement strand
GCACACCCCCAACAAACAACAAATCCCCAGTTCAACCGTGGGATTGAACCGGGGAAACGTCGCCAAGCACGGCGCCTTAGTAGAGCTCTTCCTCCTGAGTGCGCTCGATCGTGGCGCCCAAGGCCTGGAGATTCTCCACAAAGTTGGGATAGCCGCGATCTATGTGGAAGACATCGTGCACGGTGGTCGTCTCATCCGCACACAGTGCAGAGAGCACCAACCCGGCGCCTGCGCGGATATCGGAACTCCAGACATGCGTCGAAGACAGACGCTCCTGCCCGCGGATGACTACGTGGTGTCCATCAACTTGGGCATCGGCGCCAAGGCGGAGCATCTCATCGACGAAACGGAAGCGCGATTCGAAGACATTCTCCGTAATGATGGAGGTGCCTTCCGCCACGGCGGAAAGACCAATAGCAATAGGCTGAAGATCCGTAGGGAAACCGGGGTACGGCAGGGTTTGATAATCCACGGCGCTCGGGCGACCGTCCATGCGCACCCGGAAACCGTTCACATAGTCCTCAATGTCAGCGCCGGCAGACTTGAGCTTTTCCAGCGGCAGGTGCAGGTGCTTAGGAGCAATGCCACCCACCGTAATATCACCGCGAGTCATCACAGCAGCATAGGCCCAGGTACCCGCAACGATGCGGTCGCCGATAACCTCGTGCTCTGTTGGTTGCAGCTTGTCCACTCCCCGAATGGTGATGGTGGATGTCCCCTCCCCAGAGATATCGGCTCCCATCTCCTTAAGCATCGTGCACAAGTCGACGATCTCCGGTTCGCGGGCGGCATTGTGGAGTTGAGTTTCACCATCAGCAAGCACGGCGGCGGTAAGAATGTTCTCCGTCGCGCCGACGGAAGGGAAATCAAGCCGGATATTTGCCCCGTGGAGACGATCAGCTTCCGCCACCACAGCACCGTGTTCGATGCGTGTGCGCGCACCCATCTTCTCCAGCCCGGACTGGTGCATATCCAAGGGGCGGGAACCGATGGCGTCACCGCCTGGCAATGCCACCTTCGCGTGACCGCAGCGCGCGGTCAACGGTCCCAGCACACACACGGAAGCGCGGAATTGACGCACCGCATCGAAGTCCGCGTTGGAGTGCAGCTCGGCCGGGGTGGTGATGCGCACGGTGTGGCCATCAATCTCCACGGTGCAGCCAAGGCCCTCAAGGACCTTTCGCATTAGAGGGACATCGAGAATCTCAGGACAGTTGGTCAGCGTGGTGGTGCCCTCCGCCAACAGTGCCGCAGCCATCAGCTTCAGCACACTGTTTTTAGCACCGTCAACCTTGACGGTGCCCTGCAGGCGCGCCCCACCGGAGACAATAAATTGGTCTTTCACGCCCACCCAACTTACCTACAATCAGGGCAACGCGCCTATACGACGGGCCGCATTAACCGCCTCATAGCGAGTATGCGCACCCAATTTGCGCATGACAGAACGCAGATAGGACTTCACAGTTTCGGCACCAATGCCCATCTCCTCGGCAGCCTCAACGTTGGTATGGCCAAGGGCGACGCAAGAAAGAACATCGAGTTCGCGCGCGGACAGCTTGGTGGACTGCTTCACACGGACCGGAGAGACCATCTGATCACACAGTGCCTCAAGCTCCTTGCGAAGGTCTTCATCATTGACGCGGTTAGCCAGCATCCGCAGCTTGGAGTGCGTCGAGCGTACCTGCTCCCATTCGGCACCGTTCATCACATGGCCGCGCGCAGCACCACCCTTACCACCATCGGCCCGGCGCAGTGCGGAATTAACCGCCAAATCCTGCTCGAGGCAGCGGGCAGTCATGGTGACCTCCTCGATCACCTTGTCACCCAAGCGCACCGGCGAATGAACACCGACATAGAGGACTCCACGGATCTCACGCTGAACGGTAACTGGGACCGCCACGATGGAGTGCAGGCCTTCGTCTTGAATATAGCGATCATTCTCATGGCTAATCGTGGTAGCGCGGGTGTAATCGGAAACACCAACCGCGCGGCGAGTACTAACAACGCGCCCGCCGACGCCCACGTTCGCGTCAATCACCAAGTTCTGCAAAGCCGGGGTCCGCAGACCTACCCACTGGGTAATCTGCAGGCGATTATCCGGCAGCAAGGTTCCGTACATCGTGACGGGGATTCCCGTTGCAGTCTTCAGCGACGAGAGCGCTGCGCGTACGGCTTCGTCGTCATCCTTGAGTCGGTGCGGCTCCATGAGACTCTCTCTTACTCGGGGGTAACCAGCAGGTGCACCCACATTCCCCGCCTGAAACGGGGGTAGGTGAACACTATTTGCGAAGTATAACCGGCCGACGGGGGTAATTCTAAATCACGGCCCACCCTTCTCCTCCACCCCGAATCCCACATACGATGCCCGAATGCTCGGTTCAGAATTTATATACCACTCTGTCTACCGTTGGGGTGTAAGGTGTCTGCTGTACATCAGAAGTTATTTTCAAGGAGTCCACATCGTGGCTGTATATGACAACATTCTCGAGACCATCGGCGGCACCCCGCTCGTCCGCCTCAACCGCCTAACCGAAGGCCTCGGCGCTGAGGTCCTCGTGAAGGTTGAGTCCTTCAACCCCGCAAATTCCGTCAAGGATCGCATCGCCAAGGCGATTGTCGACACCGCCGTAGAATCCGGCGAGCTGAAGCCCGGCGGCACTATCGTCGAGGCCACTTCCGGCAACACCGGTATCGGCCTGGCGCTCGTCGGCGCAGCTCAGGGATACAAGGTCATCCTCACCATGCCGGAGACCATGTCCAACGAGCGCAAGGTTCTGCTGCGCGCTTATGGAGCAGAGATCGTCCTCACCCCGGGCGCTGCGGGCATGAAGGGCGCCGTAGAGAAGGCCAACGAGATTATCGCCGAAACCCCCAATGCCATCCTGGCTTCCCAGTTCGCCAACGAAGCCAACCCAAAGATCCACGAGGCAACCACCGGTCCTGAAATCTGGGAGGACGCCGAGGGCAAGGTTGACGCCTTCGTGGCTGGCGTCGGAACCGGCGGCACCGTCACCGGTGTTGGTCGCTACCTGCGCTCTCAGAACCCGGATACCTACCTCGTAGCCGTAGAGCCCTCCGATTCCCCTGTTCTGTCCGAGGGCAAGGCTGGCCCGCACAAGATTCAGGGCATTGGCGCTAACTTCGTCCCAGAGGTTTTGGACCGTGAGATCCTCAACGAGGTTCTTACCGCAACCACCGAGGAATCGGTGTCCACCGCCCGCAAGCTGGCCACCGAAGAAGGCCTGCTCGTTGGTATCTCTTCCGGCGCCAACGTCTCTGCAGCACTCAAGCTGGCCGCTCGTGACGAGTTCAAGGGCAAGACCATCGTCGTTGTCGCCCCGGACTTTGGTGAGCGCTACGTCTCCACCATTCTCTTCGAGGACATCCGCGAAGCTTAAGGAATAGTCAACATGGCTCTCCGCGGGACGTCGCCAAGCACGGCGCCGTGATGAGCCTCCGAATAAAAGCGCCCTCTGTGCTAGGGGGCGCTTTTTCTTTCTGGATAGGATGGTTCGCATGCACATCTTGAAGATGATTCGTGAAGACCTCGCCAACGCGCGCGAGCATGACCCGGCCGCGCGCGGCGACGTCGAGAATGTCGTGGTCTATTCCGGCCTCCACGCTATTTGGGCGCACCGCATCGCCCACCGCATGTGGAAGCATGGTTGGCGCGGCCCCGCACGTATCCTGGCACAAGTAAACCGCTTCTTCACCGGTATTGAGATCCACCCTGGTGCCACCATCGGCCGCCGTTTCTTCATTGACCACGGCATGGGCATCGTTATTGGTGAAACCGCCGAAATCGGCGATGGCGTGATGCTCTACCACGGGGTCACGCTCGGCGGCCAGGTGCTCACGCAGACCAAGCGCCACCCAACGATCGGGGACAACGTGACCATCGGTGCCGGCGCCAAGGTACTAGGCCCCATCACCATCGGCGAAGGCTCCGCAGTAGGCGCTAACGCCGTGGTGACGAAGGATGTGCCCGCTAATCACACCGCTACGGGTATTCCGGCTAAGAACCGTCCTCGCAAGAAGAATGAGCGCATCAAGCTGGTGGACCCGGACTACTACATCTAAGGGCCCCAGAACCTGTCCTTAGAGGCTGCCCTCACGCTTAGTCAGACGCTGGTATTCAGGGTTCTTCTCAATAAACCGCGCTACGGCACTGCACGTTGGGATGACTTGGCGGCCTACCGTCGAGTCATCATCCAACGCCGCCTTAATGAGCGGCTTGGACAGGCCTTGGCCTTGAAAGGCCTCAGAGATTTCCGTGTGCGTGAACTCGCGCGTGGCTGCGGAGTCACTGTATTCGGCAAAACCCGCTTCCTCGCCATCGACGGTAATAACGAAGCGGGATTGATCGGTTTGGTGCGCAACAGAAGTAGTCATGCCGCCCATTAAACCAAAAAATGCACCAAAAAAGCCCCCTCCAAAAATGGAGGGGGCTATCTTGTGGCCAGAGCCAGGATCGAACTGGCGACCCCACACTTTTCAGGCGTGTGCTCTACCGACTGAGCTATCTGGCCAGAAGCCACTAGGACTTCGGCGACCCTGACGGGACTTGAACCCGCGACCTCCGCCGTGACAGGGCGGCGCGCTAACCAACTGCGCCACAGGGCCATTTTTAGTTTTCTCTTGTGCGCTGGGCACGAATAAGTACTCTACACACAGCTAGATAAGCACAGCAAATCAGCACGTCAGACTCAGTTTTACCGTGCACTAGACCTCGGTATACAGCCCACCCCACAGCACCTAGACCTATAAGCTTTCCCGCTCCACCGGCGGCATGCGCCAGCAGGATTAATCGCTGACGGAGACAAAACGACGCAAGCCCCGAGGCTTGTTTCTCTAACAATGCCTCGAGGCTTGAATATGGCGACCCTGACGGGACTTGAACCCGCGACCTCCGCCGTGACAGGGCGGCGCGCTAACCAACTGCGCCACAGGGCCATATATATTTACTTGTGTGCCAACACAAAGGTGTTGGTACCCCCAACGGGATTCGAACCCGTGCCGCCGCCGTGAAAGGGCGGTGTCCTAGGCCGCTAGACGATGGGGGCCCGTTGCCTTGAGGCAACTTTGTAAAAATATACTGTAGACATCCTTACTTAACCAAATCGCCCCGGCAGAAAGGTGAAAAACTATGACTGACCAGCGAGATACCTGTTCCTGCCATGAGCCGGGTGTACACGGCTACAACTCCAATGACGATCAAAAGGCGAAATACTTAGCGCGCCTCAAGCGCATCGAAGGGCAAACCCGCGGCATCCACCGCATGATCACAGAGGACCAATACTGCATTGACATCATCACGCAGATCTCGGCGGTAACCTCCGCGCTCGAGAATGTCTCCCTGGCGCTCCTGGAGGACCACATAGAGCACTGCGTGGCAGGAGCCGCTGCCGAGGACGGGGAAATAGCCTCAGAGAAGCTAGAGGAGGCTATGCGGGCCATTCGGAAGCTCGTCAAAAGCTAACAAACCCCAGCCGCATCCCTGCAAGCTCAACGCCCCTAAAACTACTCAAAGAGCCGCCCGAAGGCGGCTCTTTTTGTGGGCCCTGCGGGGCTCGAACCCGCGACCTGCGGATTAAAAGTCCGTAGCTCTACCAACTGAGCTAAAGGCCCAACGCCCAACCATCTTAGTAGGTCGCACTAAAGAAAACGAAATGGCCCTCACCTCCAGCGGAAAGGGCCACTACCTAGCAGAGATACGCAATTAGCCGCGCATGTCACCCTTCTCCATGAAGTTCACCTGGAAGTCAAAAGCGGTCTTCAGATCGTGCGGGGTGTGCTGGAACTTATTCGCCTTGGCACGCTCGAAGTACTCCTCCAGCAGCGGACGGTAGTCCGGGTGCGCCACGGCGATAACCTTCTCCACGCGCTCCTTCGGAGCCAGGCCACGCAGGTCCGCAACACCATACTCGGTGATGATGACCATGGTGTCGTGCTCAGTGTGGTCGGTGTGAGACACGAAAGGCACGATGGCGGAAATAGCGCCGCCCTTTGCCACCGACGGGGACACGAAGGTGGAGATGTAGGCGTTACGGGTGAAGTCACCCGAGCCGCCGGTACCGTTCATGATGCGGGAGCCGGAGACGTTGGTGGAGTTGATATTGCCGTAGATGTCGCCCTCAATCATGCCGTTGGAGGAGATCAGGCCAACGCGGCGGATAACCTCCGGGTGGTTGGACACCTGCTGTGGGCGCAGGATGATGTGCTTGGCGTAGCGCTCAGCCTCAGCGTTCATCTTGTCCGCATACTCCGGGGACAGGGCGAAGGAGGTAGCAGAGGCGACGGTCATCTTGCCGGCGTCGATAAGATCCAGCATGCCGTCCTGGATAACCTCGGTGTAGGCCTGAATGTTTTCGAACTTGGAATCCAGCAGGCCGGCCATCACTGCGTTCGGGACGTTGCCCACACCGGACTGCATGATGAACTTGTCATACTCCAGGCGTCCGGCAGCAACCTCGCCCTCGAGGAACTCAATGAAGTTCGCAGCGATCTTCTCAGAGACCTCATCCGGGGCCTTGAACGGAGCATTGCGGTCCGGGGCGTTGGTCTTGACTACAGCCACGACCTTCTCTTCCGGGATCTCAATGTAGGTGGTACCAACGCGGTCAGCCGGCTTGGTAATCGGGATCGGCTGACGGTTCGGCAGCTTCTCAATGCGGTAGATATCGTGCATGCCCTCGAGGTTGAGGGACTGCCACTCATTGATCTCAATGATGATCTTGTCGGCGGCCTCGATGTACTCGAGGTTGTTACCTACTGCGGAGGAGGGAACGATATTTCCCTTCTCATCGATACGCACGGCCTCAATAATGGCTACCTGGAAGTCACCGTAGAAACCTTCCTCCACCTGCTGGCCAGAGTGTGAGAGGTGAACATCCTGGTAGAGGGCGGAGCCATCGTTGAAGCGGCCGCGCAATGCCGGATCAGAGTTGTATGGGGAGCGGAAGCGAATGGCGTTTGCCTCAGCCAGGACGCCATCGCAGTCCGGGGCGGTAGAGGCACCGGAGAAGACGTCGATCTTGAATTCCTCCCCCGCCTCGTGGGCCGCCTTTGCCTTTTCCGCGATAGCGGTCGGCAGGGCCTTGGGGTAGCCAGCACCGGTAAAGCCGGAGATTCCCACACGATCACCATGGTTGACGAACTGTGCGGCCTCGTCAGCGCTCATCACGAGCTTCTCAAACGGCGCGTATGCAATTCTCTCAGACATTAGTCCTCCTTTTATGTGCAGAAACGACCTACGTTACGGTCCTTTCCTATTAGTTACATGCACCACACTAGCGAATCAGTGGCGAATTTACCGCACTCTGCCCCAAACCGTGTGCACACCTCACTTTCCTCATCAGAATTTGCCACCCCAGGCTCTTTCCGCGCACAATTGGCGGAGTGACTCTTGCAATCGGAAAAATCCAGCTCAACTCCCCCGTTGTCCTCGCCCCCATGGCTGGCGTGACCAACGTGGCTTTTCGCGTGCTGTGCCGTGAGCAAGAGATTGAAAAGACCGGGACTGTCTCCGGGCTCTACGTGTGCGAAATGGTCACCGCTCGCGCCTTGGTCGAGCGCAACCCCAAGACCCTGCACATGACCACCTTCGCTCCCCAAGAACAGCCCCGCTCGCTGCAGCTGTACACCGTCGATCCGGAGTACACCTACAAGGCTGCCAAGATGATCGTGGATGAGAACTTGGCGGACCACATCGATATGAACTTTGGCTGCCCGGTCCCCAAGGTCACGCGCCGCGGCGGGGGTTCTGCCCTTCCTTATAAGCGCCGCCTGTTTGGCAACATCGTCTCCGCCGCAGTCAAGGCGACTGAGGGCACGGATATTCCAGTCACGGTGAAGATGCGCGTCGGCATTGATGAAGAGCACAAGACACACCTCGATGCCGGGCGTATCGCTGTGGCGGAAGGAGCCGCAGCAGTTGCTTTGCACGGGCGCACTGCCGCCCAGCGCTACTCCGGTCACGCCGACTGGGGCGAAATCGCCCGCTTGAAGGAGCACTTGGCAGACACAGGCATCCCAGTCTTGGGCAACGGCGATATCTTCAAGGCAACCGATGCGCACGACATGATGGAGCAAACTGGATGTGACGGCGTCGTGGTGGGCCGCGGCTGTTTGGGCCGCCCGTGGCTTTTTGCGGAACTCTCCGCCCACCTGCGGGGTGAACCAGTACCGGAAGAGCCCACGCTAGGCGAAGTCACGCGCATCATGCTCCGCCACGCAGAGCTTCTAGCCCAGCATGAGGGCGAGGCTCAAGCCAGCCGCGATATTCGCAAGCACATTGGCTGGTACCTGCGTGGTTTTCCCGTGGGCGGCCAGGTACGTGCGGGCCTTTCTCGCGTCAATTCCTTGGAGGATCTGCGCGAACTGCTGGCGCCGTGGGCCGACTCGCCTGCGCTTGCCGACGACGCCGATGGTGCCCGCGGCCGCCAGGGCTCACCCGCCAAGGTAGTCCTTCCCGAGGGTTGGCTCGATGATCCGGAGGATGCCACTGTGCCGGAAGGCGCGGAGATTATGCACTCCGGCGGCTAACCGCGATTATTCAAACTTGTTGTTCGACAGGCACTAGACCAATAGTTCAGCTAAAGTACGTGGCATGCGCGCTGCTTACCGTGAACAGTTGGATAATTTTTCTCATGATCTCATCATCATGAGCACGACCGTCCATAAGCTGATGGCCCTCGCCTCCCAGGCGTTAATCAAGGCCTCCCTGCAACCGGCTGAGGAGGCTGTGTCACTGCGCGATGAACTGGATGAGGTGCGCTCGCGGTGCGAAGACCGCGCGGTCTCCCTGCTAGCCTTGGAAAATCCGATGGCCAAGGATCTCCGCCAGGTCATCTCTTCCATCTATATTGTTGAAGACTTTTATCGCATGGGCCGCCTGTCCCAGCACATTGCAACGAGTGCCCGCCGCCGCCACCCCGAGCCAGTGGTACCAGCAGACATCATGGGCTACTTCGAGGAATATGCGCGCCTCGTTCTCGATATGTCCGCGGGGCTCAAGGACATCCTCATCACCCGCGATCCGGAGCTAGCCCTTCGGTTGACCGAAGATGATGATGCCGTCGATGACATCAACCATCACCTGCTGCGCATGCTGACCCAGCGGGAATGGAAAGGAACAGTGCGCCAGGCCGTGGAAACCTCGCAGCTATCGCGTTACTACGAGCGTTTCGCCGATCATTGTGCCGCCGCTGCCGGTCGCATTATTTATCTTGCAACGGGCCTGGACCCGGACCGCTATATGCGCAAGCGTGATCAGGAGCAACGCGAAGCCGAGCTAGAGGCCCGCATGGCAGAGCTGGAGCGCCAGTTCCATCACTAGATGAGGCTCATGCTCGAAATAGCTGCCGATCCACCGCTAGTAACACCTAGCTCATCCTGAAAACACAAAAGCCGGTGCCCACTCCTAGACCTTAAACAGTCGAGAGAGGGCGCCGGCTTTCGGCACTATGGCGCTATCGGTGTTTAGCCAAAGCGGCCGGAGATGTAATCCTCGGTGTCCTTCTTGGAGGGGTTCTCGAAGATCTTGGTGGTGTCATCAAACTCGACGAGGTGGCCCGGCTTTCCGGTGGCTTCTAGAGAGAAGAAACCGGTCTTATCGGACACACGGGCTGCCTGCTGCATGTTGTGGGTGACGATAACGATGGTGAAGTTTTCCTTCAGCTCGTGGATGAGGTCCTCAACAGCCAGGGTAGAAATCGGGTCAAGTGCCGAGCACGGCTCGTCCATGAGGAGGACCTCCGGTTCCACGGCAATCGCACGGGCGATGCACAGACGCTGCTGCTGTCCACCGGACAGGCCGCCGCCCGGCTTATCCAGGCGGTCCTTAACCTCATCCCAGAGGTTGGCGCCGCGCAGAGACTTTTCGGCAACTTCCTTCAGTTTCTTCTTGTTCTTCTCGCCGGAGAGCTTCAGGCCGGCAACAACGTTGTCCTCGATAGACATCGTGGGGAACGGGTTAGCCTTCTGGAAAACCATGCCGATGGTGTTGCGAACGGATACCGGGTCAACCTTGGCGCCGTAAATATCTTGGCCGTCCAAGAGGACCTCGCCCTTGACATAGGCGCCGGGGATGACCTCGTGCATACGGTTCAAGGTGCGCAGAACGGTGGACTTACCGCAGCCGGAAGGGCCGATAAAGGCGGTCACGGCCTTCGCCGGAATTTGCATGTTGACGTTCTGCACGGCGTGGAAGTCGCCGTAGTAAATGTTCACGTCATTGAGCTCAAGCTTAGACATTAGGAGTTTCTCCTCTTAAGAATGTATGGCGGAATCGAGTGTTACGGCGATCTATTTCTTGACCGAGAACTTCGCGGAGATGACACGGGCCGCGATGTTAAGGACAGCGATAAGGATAACCAGCGTCAGCGCTGCACCCCAGAGCTTATCCAGGACAGCCGGTTGTGCGCCGGCCTTGTACATATCCAGCATCATCAGCGGTAGCGAGGACTGCGAGCCCTTGAACGCGTCCCAGTTGATGATGGAGGAGGAACCAACAAGGACCAGCACCGGAGAAGACTCACCCATCACACGCGCAACCGCGAGCATGATACCGGTAACGATGCCGGACAGGGCGGTCGGCAGGACGATGCGAGCAATGGTCTTCCACTTCGGAACGCCCAGTGCATAGGAGGCCTCACGCAAGTCCATCGGGACAACACGGAGCATCTCTTCGGTGTTGCGAACCACGATCGGAATCATCAGCAGCACCAAGGAAAGCGCCACGGCGAAGCCGGAGCGGCCAAAGCCGAAGAGCGTGATCCACATAGCGAAGATAAACAGCGCGGCAACGATGGACGGCACACCGGACAGGATGTCCACCATGAAGGTGGTGGTACGGGCGAGCCAGCCGCCCTTGGAATACTCCACCAAGTAGATAGCGGTAAAGATACCGATCGGGATGGAGATGATGGAGGCTAGGACGGTTTGGACGAAGGTACCAACGATGGCGTGAGCAGCACCGCCGCCCGCAACGCTGTTCATGACACCGCGCTGGGACGTGGTCCACCAATCGGCGCTGAAGATGATGCCGCTGCCGCGGGCAAAGAGTTCCCACAGAACCCAAACCAGAGGGATCATGGCGATAATCATGGCCACCCATACCACGACGGTGGCAATGGTGTTGGTGGCCTTTCGGGAAGCCGAAATATCAAGGAAGGTAGCGCCTGCGGAGGCAGGCTTGGCGTTTGTAGTAGTAGTAGTCATTGTGTCCTCCTCCCTACTTCTTCTTCACGATGGTGCGGGCAATGGCGTTGACCACGAAGGTCAGCAAGAACAGCATGAGGCCGGCGGCGATGTAGGCACCTGCGCGCATCTCATTACCGAACTCTGCGGATGCCAAGGCGATGGCCATGGCGAAGGTCGTACCGCCGTCGAAGAGCGAGAAGCGGAAGTCCACGAGCGGGGAGACAACCATGTACAGAGCCATGGTCTCACCCAGTGCACGTCCAAGACCGAGCATGGAGCCGGCGATGTAGCCGGACATACCGAAGGGGAGCACCGTCATGCGGATAACTTCCCAGCGGGTTGCGCCCAGCGCCAAGGCAGACTCAATCTGACCAGGAGGAGTTTGGACGAAGACCTCACGTGCCGTAGCGGCGATAATCGGAAGAATCATCACGGCCAGCACGATGCCACCGGTGAAGAGGTTACGGCCGGTAGCAAACGACGGCGAGTTATCAAAGACGGTGAAAAGGAAGAACCCACCAGCCCAGGACTCCAGCCACGAGTAGAAACCGGAGAGAGCTGGACCGAGGACCTGCCATCCCCATAGACCATAAACAATGGACGGGACTGCAGCGAGCATGTCCACGAGGAAGCCCAGCGGCTTGACCAGACGTGCCGGCGCGTAGTTAGACAGGAAGATGGCAATCGCCAGTGCAACCGGCATAGCCAGCAGCAGGGCGAAGACGGAGATAAGAACCGTAGTGCCGAACATGGTCGGGATACCGAACTTCATCGCGGAAGTATCGCCAGTCTCCCAACGGCCACCGTAGGTGAAGAACCCCATGATGCCACCGTCGTTGACGCCCAGAGCTGGCACGGCACGCCACAGCAAGAAGCCCGCAATGGCAGCAATCATGACGGTGATCAACGTGGCCGAAGCAGAAGAAAGGAATTCGAAGACTCGGTCACCCGGGCGCTTAACTCCGCTGCTGGAGTTAGCCTTGGTAAGTTCTTCGGATCCGCCGGTAGAAGGCCGCTCAGCAGCGGAGACGGAAAGCTCCGTCTGCTCGGGCGCCGTGGTGAGATTATTGTCTGCCATGAGACGTTCTAATCCTTTTCAGCGTTAAGAATGGAGTTTGTCGTTACATACCTGCGCCCCCAAAGCGCGATTCGAGTGCGGCAGTGGGGGCGAAGAGTATTTAGCTTTATTGAGCTCTAGCGCTTACTGCAGAGCGTCAACAGCAGCTTTCAGCTTGTCCAGGTGTGCACCCTCAACCGGGATGAAGCCCTGAGAAGCAAGCTGGTCATCTTGGTGATCCAGGACGGTGGTGAAGAAGGCCTTAACCAGAGCGGAGGTCTCCTCATCGTAACCAGCGGAGCAAACAATGTTGTAGGTGGTCAGGATGAGCGGGTATGCGCCCTCGTCGTCAGACGCGAACAGAGCGTCGGAGTCAACAACCATGTTGTGCTCGGACTCGGTCTCCTTGAACTCCAGGTTCTCCAGAGCAACGTTGACGGACTCGGTGTTCAGCTCAACCGGGCCGTGGCCGAAGTCGATCTTTGCCTTCTGAACGCCGTCTGCTTCCTTCTGGTCAGCGAAACCGGACTCAACGTAGGTGATAGCACCCTTGATGTTGGCAACCTGGTCAGCAACACCAGCGGAGCCGTTGGCGCCCTCACCAACTGCATCCGGGAACTGCTTGCCCTCGGTGTCCCAGTCGCCGGTAGCGGCCTTCAGGAACTTCTGGAAGTTGGCGGAGGTACCGGACTCATCAGAGCGGAAGATGACGGTGATGTCCTCGTCCGGCAGGTCGGTGCCTTCGTTGTCAGCGGCGATTGCCTCGTCGTTCCACTTGGTGATGTCACCCTTGAAGATCTTGGCCAGGGTCTCGGTGGAGAGGTTGATCTCGGTACCCTCGAGGTTGTAAGCGATAGCTACCGGACCGATGGTGGTCGGCAGGTGCCATGCCTCGTTGCCGCCACAGCGCTCAGCAGCAGCCTCAACCTCGCCTTCGTCTTCCTTCAGAGCGGAGTCGGAACCAGCGAAGTCGGCCTGGCCGTTGGTGAAGGCCTCAACGCCAGCGCCGGAGCCGGAAGCGTTGTAGGACAGGGAAGCGTTCGGATGATCCTCAGAGAATGCGGTCTGGAAGTAAGACATTGCATTCTGCTGGGAGGACGCGCCGTCACCGACGAGCTCGCCGGAGACGTCAGAGCCCTCGGAGCCGCCTTCAGCGGAGCCGGAGTCGTTGGACTCGGAGCAAGCGACGAGAGCGGTGGAGGTGGCGGCGACGATGCCGAAGATAGCGGCAGTGCGCTTGAAGTTGCGGATCACGGGAAACCTTTCCGGTGCGGATACAAGAGAATGATTGTCCGAGTAAATCGCCCTCCGCCGTCCTCTTAAGGCGGGCACGATTAACTCACGGGAAGTAAAGCTATATCTGGTGGGTTAACCCCACAGGGATCAAGAGATGAACAATCGGTGAACTTGTACCACAAGGCGGTGAGGCTAGTCACTTTTCGCCCAGACGCAGTGTTCCTCTGCAATGGTGAAACCCAAACGCTCATAGGCCTTTACTGCAGGATCGTTGTCCGCCTCGACATATAAAATGACCTTGTCCGCGCCTTTTTCCACCATGCGCTGCAGCCCCGCAGTGAGCAGTGGCCCACCGAGCCCACGCCCGCGGTAGTCCTCACCCAGCCCCACAACATAGACCTCACCAAAGGCTGGGGTGCCCTCGGCATGCCATTTCAGCCAGTGGAAACCGGCCATTGCTGGGGCACTGTGCGCACCACCGTGCGAATCCCACAGGAATAGCACGTCGGCGGGATCAAACCATTCGGCTTCCATCCCGCGATGCAGACGCTCCAGGTCCCAGCCCCCTTGCTCCGGATGCCAGGAAAAAGACTCGTTGTTGGTGCGAACCCATTCCGCCTCGACATGTTCACGTCCGAAGCGCTCCACCGACTCGGTGTACGTGTGAATCTCTAGGCCGTCGACCGCTGCGGACGCTTCCTCCGCTGCGCGTAGGTCCTGGCCCTCAATAGCCATGACGAGCAGGCGCCTCACGACGTCCATCTCATTACGTTTCGCCAGCGCCTGGGCGGCCGGGAGGTTGCCATGCGCCCAGATCTGGGGGGATGCCGGGAGGGCGTCGACAAGCGCCTGCCCTACCCCTCGCCCACGGTGTTCCACACCGACAAAGAGCTCCACTGTCTGCCCGTCGAGGGCAGCCACACCGAGCACCTCGTCGCCCTCGATAGAGAGCAGATGGCGGTGGCCCAGGCGGTCATCCCGCAGCCCGATAAGAAACTGTTCTGAGAAAGGCGCAACACCATCGTGTGTTTCGGCCGCTGCAGCAAGTTCCTCCACGCGCTGCGCGAGATCTAGATTCTGCGGCACAGTATTAGTCTCTATATTCATGCTTCCCACCCTACGTGCGGTAGTAATAGAGGGGTGACCGTCATCTACCTCAGCCGCAACCTCGTACGTCTTGCCGCCGTCGCGGGAGTGGTCCTGACCGCATGGCTGGCGGATTCAGCAGTGGCGATGCATGCGGAACACACCGTGGCCCAGCAGGCGAAGGCCAGCTCCCAGCTGGAAAACACACCGAACGTGTATATCGGCGGCGTCCCCTTCACCCTGGGCGCGCTCACCAAGGAGATCCCCTACTTGGAGGTTAAATCTTCTGACGTGGAGGTTCCCAAGCTCGGGATGGTCAATGCCTCGACTACTCTGCGCGACATCACGATCCGCCCCGAACAGCTCTTCAGCGGCGAGCTGGAAGGCTCACCGGTGTCGACTTACACGCGCAGCATCAGCCTCGACGGTGTGGCCTTAGGCCGCATGCTGGGCATTACCGATCTGTCCATTGCCAATCCCGATGACATGTCTCCCACCGGCGGCCCCTCGGCCGAAGCTGAGCTCACCGGCACGCTACCAGGAGACAACACCAAGTCCACCGCGACGGTAACGCTGCGCCTCGTGGGCCCGGAATTTCGTATGAGCGTCTACGGAACCGATGATGAACGCCTCAAGAAGGCTTTCGGTTTGGTCTTGGATACCCGCCAGCTCCCCCTGCCTTCACAGGCCACATCCGTAAAACTGCACGGCGGCTCCATCACCTTCGAGGTGCAGCGCCGCAACATCACGTTGAAGACCGCGCAGCTCTCACCGCTGGAGATCGACGGCTCAGAAGAAAAGGCCGTCGAGGATGCAGCGCAGAAGGCACAAGACACGGCCAACCAAGTGGGTAGCGCACCAACGACTCCGCCGAGCTGGCGCCAGAACTAGTTGATTCGAATGAGGTCCCGCAGGATCCTGCGGATGCTGCGGTGCGTGGGCGGGGTCGGGTCGATGGGAGCGAATACCTCCAATGCGTCCGCTTCCGATTCCAGGTGCACTTCTGTGAAAGTGCCCTCCGACTCCCCATCCGCCTGAAAACGGTGCGGTTTCGGGCACACCAGATCCACCTCGACGGCATCCTCGAAGTGCAGCGTACGGGCATCCGTAACTTTATTCAGCCAGTGGCGGTGGTCCACGCCGAAGAGGTGGAGCACACCGACGAGACCATCAATACCGCCAAGGTCTGACACCCCGAATAGGCCAAGTCCTTGGTCGAAGGAGTTGCGCGGATTGGTCACCACGGGCAGTGGGCCGAGGAAAGTCCACGGGTTGGTGTTGGAGGTGAACATGACGGGTACGTCATCAGCCGCGAAGGTTTCTCCCGAACTCGAGCGCGCACGCACGCTAATGCGCGGTGGGCGGATGCGGGCGCGCTGATAAGCCTGAAAGGTCACGGCCAAATAGCGCAACGGGGTAGCTGCAAAGCCCAACTCCCGAGCACGGTCCACGCGAGCCAGCACGTCGGCGTCCAACCCGAAACCAGCATTGACCGCGAACCATCTGTCATTCCACACACCTAAGGAGACGGTGCGACGCGTATTGCGCTCCAGCATCCGAGCCAACACGTGCGCTGCCTCGACCGGGGTATTAGGGAAACCAAGGGCGCGAACGAAGACATTGGCAGAACCAGTGGGGATCACTGCGAGTGCTGGAATCTCCTGGGGGCTGGGGCGCTCTGCGGAATCTGCAGGACCCAGCAGCCCGTTTACAACCTCATTCACCGTGCCATCGCCGCCGAAGACCAAGATGACATCGAAGTCTTCCCGCGTCATGCCGCGCACCATATCCTGCGCGTGCCCCGGGTAGTGCGTGAAGCGGGCCAGCAGCTGCAGCCCCTCCACGTCCCGAATAACGGGCAGAACCTCACGGAAAAGGGCCGAATTCTGACTCGTGGAGTTCGGGTTTGAGATCAGCAAAACGCGCATGACTCCCAAGACTACTGGAGCCTAGTGGTTACCGTGATGCCACCACGACTACGCTGGGGCAGCATGAGCGAACAGACTAATAGTGAAAACCAGACGGAAAATACCCACCCGGAGAACACCAAGATCGACGGCAACGCAGCCGTTAACCAAGCTGCTGAAGCGTGGAAGGATGCTGCCTCCCGCAACATTCCTACCGTTGATGTGGCTGATAACCCCCTGCCGGATGAGACGGCGAACCTACGCCAAGGCCCGTCACTGCACGATGGCCTCCTGGGGCTTCTCCCCCTCGTCGGTGTCTGGCAGGGCGAAGGCCAGGCTCACAGCACCGACGGCGAACAGTACGCCTTTGGCCAGCAGCTCATCATCGCCCACGACGGTGAGAACTACCTGACCTACACCTCCCGCACCTGGAAGATCGATTCCGAGGGCAAACCGGTGGGCCCAGATGTCCGCGAGTCCGGATTCTGGCGCATCTCCCTCAAGGACGAGATTGAGATGACCTACACCTCCTCCAATGGCATCAACGAGATCTTCTACGGCTCGCTGTTCAACGAGCGCGCCTGGCAGCTGGAATCTGCGTCCACCATGGTCACGGAAACTGGGCCTACCAACCTCGGCCCCGGCAAGCGTATGTATGGCCTCATGCCGAACAACAACCTGGGCTGGGTAGATGAGCGGCTTGTCGACGGCGAAATGCGCCCCTTCATGTCCGCCGAGCTCACCCGCGTGGCAGGCTAATCAGCAGGCGAGCTAGCTGAGCTAGCTAACGCTAGCTCGCAGTACGAGGGAGTCTAGCGCGCCAGGGCGGCGTCGATCAGCGCGCGTATTTCCTCCGCGTTCGCCGGCGCCTTGAGCTTCTTGCCATCGAGGCGCGTCACGCGCACCGCCGTGCGCACTGAAGACACAAGCCACACCGAGTCGGCTTCCTCGAGGTAGCGCAGGTCAAGCTCCTTCGCCTTGCAGCGATAGCCCTGATCGGAGGCGTATTCGAAGAGCGCCGCTTGCGTCGTGCCGGGCAAAATACCCTTACCCGCAGGCGTGCGCAGCTTCGCCCCCTTGACCGCCACCACGGTAGAGGTGGCGCCTTCCAGCACCAGTCCCGTATCGGGATCAGTAAAGATCACATCATCAAACCCACGCTCGCGTGCCAGGCGCAGCGTAGCCATTGTGGCCGCATAATTCAGCGTTTTCGCAGGTAGCTCCTCCGCTACTTGCCACAGGCGCGGGGTGCTCATCACCTTGACGCCGGTAGCGCGCTGTGCCACAACCGCGTCTGAAACCTCCTGAACCACCACCCAGGCCGTGGGCACACCGGTGGAGGCGCGGCCCCGGGTATAAGTCCACGTGCACTTGGCTTCTAGCGACGAGCCCTCCTCTCCATCCGCGCCGGCGGGGCCATAGAAGTCCGCGATGGCCAGCTCAGTGGCTTCTTGCCACTTGTGCATCGGCGGCTCCGGCAGATCGAGCGCGCGGGCGGAATGCCGGAAGCGCTCCGCGTGGCGGTGAAAATTAGCGGCCTTGCCATTACGGACGAGGAGGGACTCGAAGATCCCGTCGCCGCGCGTCACCGCGGCATCATCCCAATAGACCAACGGAAGGTTCGGCATATGACGCCGCACCGACCCTCCAAACGGTTCCACAACGTAGATGACCGGCTCTTTCCTGCGCTGAAGGCTCATAGACCCGATTATGCCCTACCATCGGAGGGCGTGAGTTACTCTTCGCCACTTCTTTCCCGGCCCGGAGCTACTGAGTTCCAGGGCAGCACGCTTGTCGATGTCTCCGGGGTCCCCTGGCACTATGGAAACCCCCTTGTGGAGCAGCGCGCGGTAGAGACAGGTTCCGCCATCATCGACCGCTCCCATCGCCGCGTCATCGCGGTGTCTGGCCCCGATGCCCGTGCCTTCCTGCATAACCTGCTGAGCCAGAAGCTCGACGATGTAGACAGCGGCTTTTCCGCAGGCGCTCTTGACCTCAACATTCAGGGCCACGTCCTACACCACATGGATCTGTCCTTCGACGGGGACACCTTTTACCTCGACGTGCCCACAGCACAGTTCGAGTCTTTGCGAGATTTCCTTACCGCCATGGTGTTCTGGTCCCAGGTCACCGTGGAGGAAGCAGACGCGGCGGTCATCACGGTTCTGGGGCAGTCGCTGCAGCAGCCCTCGGCGGCCTTGGTCGAGCGTTCTGTGCAGTGGCCGGGCTGTCCACGCCAGGATTTCCTCGTGCCGCGCCAGCGGCTCGATGCTGCCGTAACAGAGCTGGAGAAGCAGGGCGGAAGCTTAGCGGGTCTCATGGCATATACCGCAGAGCGAGTGCGCGCACGTGAGCCCGAACGGGCTGCTGACCTCGATGAGAAAACCATCGCCCATGAGGTTCCACAATGGATCCGGCGCAACGACGATGTGCCCGCATTCGTTCATCTAGAAAAAGGTTGCTACCGCGGACAGGAGACAGTAGCGCGCGTAGAGAACCTCGGCCGCTCTCCCCGTTTGCTGGTGATGCTTTACCTCGACGGGTCCGCTCCAGAGCGCCCCGATAGCGGCGCCGACATTACGCTCGGGGGACGGCGCGTTGGCCGGCTCGGCACCGTGGTGGAGGACTGCGATTATGGCCCCATCGCACTTGGTCTGATTAAGCGCAGCGCTCTCAACAACGGGGATCTGAACATTGGCTCTGTGGCAGCTTCGGTTGAACCAGAGTCCATCCCCACCGATGAGGGCCCCAAGGCCGGGCGCGCCGCTGTGGACCGCCTACGCGGAAAGTAGTGGCGAATTACACATTCGCCTCTTCTCCGCGGGCTAGAGCCCTTTTCGACGCGACGCTGGGGGGTAGTTCGGAATTTTTTCGTCACACAGGCTATGGTGTCTTACAGGAACATACACATATCTGACTAAGACGATGGGGCGGCCAAGAATCCCTGGACCGCCCTACACACCTCAAGGGGGTCATGCACATGGGACGCGGACGCGCAAAGGCAAAGCAGACCAAAGTTGCACGCCAGCTGAAGTACAATTCGCCCGAGATGGACCTGGATTCGCTCCAGCGTGAACTCGCCTCACAGAACTCCAAGCGCTCCCGCGATGAGGACGAGGACCCGTACTCGGAGTACGCGGATTACGAAGACTATGCGGATCGCTGGAACTCGGACGAGTGGGATGAGGATGATTCCGACGCGCGCTAAGCGCTTGGATCACTTCCCCACCGTGCACAGCACGTAAGCGAAGGGCCGGCAAGGCTTCCCTCAATAAGAGGAGGAAACTGCCGGCCCTGTTCCTTTCCCAGGTTCCTTTCCTAGGACCTAGAACCCTGGGTGCTCGCCCGTCATCAGAACGCGCGGCTCGCCTTCTTCGGCAACGCGGACGGTGCCCAGCTCCCATGCTTCAACGTGGCGGGCAGTCATCATGGCCAGTGCGCGCTCGCGATCCTCCGGCGCAACGACGGCGATCATGCCGACGCCCATGTTGAAGGTCTTCTCCATCTCTTCGAGCGCCACCTTGCCCACCGAGGAAATGGTCTTGAAGATCTGGCCCGGAGTCCACGTCGAGCGGCTCACCTCAGCGGTCAGGCCCTCCGGGATGACGCGCTCCAGGTTGCCAGCGAGGCCACCGCCGGTGACGTGGCAGAAGGTGGACACCGCGCACTCAGAGACCAGGGCCAGGCAGTCCTTGGCGTAGATACGGGTAGGCTCCAGTAGTTCCTCACCGAGAGTACGGCCCAGGTCTTCCATATAGCCGTCAAGCGGCAAACCGGCCTGCTCCAGGAGGACGTAGCGCGCCAAGGAGTAGCCGTTGGAGTGCAAACCAGAGGACTTCATAGCGATCAGGACGTCGCCGTCACGTACCTTGTCTGGGCCGAGGAGCTCATCGGCCTCCACCACGCCAACGGCGGTGGCGGAGACGTCGTATTCATCCTTGCCCATGACGCCTGGGTGCTCCGCGGTCTCACCGCCGAGGAGGGCAGCACCAGCCTGGACGCAGCCCTCAGCAATGCCCTTCACAATCTCCGCTACCTTTTCCGGAACAACCTCGCCCACCGCGATGTAGTCCTGCAGGAAAAGCGGCTCGGCTCCGCACACGACGAGGTCATCCACGCACATGGCGACGAGGTCGATGCCGATGGTGTCGTGCTTATCCATGGCCTGGGCCACGGCCAGCTTGGTACCCACGCCATCAGAGCCAGCTGCGAGGACCGGCTCCTTGTAGTCCCCCAGCTTGAACAGGCCGGCGAATCCGCCGAGCCCACCCATCACCTCGGGGCGGGTGGCACGCTTGGCGTGGGGGGTAATTAGCTCTACTGCGCGGTCGCCTTCCTCAATGTTGACGCCGGCGGCAGCATACGTGTTCTCGCTCATGAATGACTTAGTCCTTATTCCTTAGTTTGTCGTCGAGCCCTGCAGGGTGCGCACGGCCTCAGCATTCGGGTTTCCGGCGGGCAGTCCGAGTGGGTACTTCCCATCGAAGCATGCGCAGCACAGTTCGTTGCGTGGCTGTTGGGTAGCCGCCACCATCTCATCGGTGGAGACGAAGCCCAGCGAATCCGCACCGATCGCGGTGCAGATGGTCTGTGCTACTTCTTCCGGATCATCGGAGGGGTTGGCATTGGCAATAAGCTCGCCTGGCGAGGCAAAGTCGATGCCGTAGAAGCATGGCCACTTCACCGGCGGGGAGGCAATGCGCACGTGAACTTCGGCAGCGCCGGCTTCCCGTAGCATCCGGATTAGTGCGCGCTGCGTGTTACCACGCACGATCGAATCATCCACCACCACGATGGACTTGCCTTCGATGACCTCCCGCAGCGGATTGAGCTTGAGGCGAATGCCCATCTGCCGCTGGGACTGTGTGGGCTGGATGAAGGTGCGCCCCACATAGGAGTTCTTCACCAAGCCATGCGCAAAGGTCAGCCCGGATTCGCGGGCATATCCCACGGCGGCCGGGTTGCCGGACTCAGGAACGGGGATCACCATGTCCGCATCGGGTGCTGGGTACTGGCGCGCTAGGCGACGCCCAATTTCCACGCGCGTAGCGTTGACCGAACGGCCCTTGATATTGGTATCCGGCCGCGCCAGGTAGACATATTCGAAGACGCAGCCGTGGCGCTTAGTTTCTGCAAAGCGCTCGGAGCGAATGCCCGTCTCATCGATAGCAACGAGTTCGCCCGGTTCGATCTCCCGAATAAATTGCGCGCCGACGATATCGAGCGCACAGGTCTCACTGGCTACCACCCAGCCCGTGTTGAGCCGACCGAGGGCAAGCGGGCGCACGCCATGCGGGTCGCGGGCGGCGTAGAGGGTGTGCCCGTCCGTAAAGGTCAGGCAGTACGCTCCTTTCACGGTGGGCAAGAGCTGCAAAGCGGAATCGAACACGCTACTGTCTTCGCTCACGCCATCAGCCAACAAGATAGACAGACACATGGAGTCCGAAACGGACTCTTCCTGCGGTTTGATGAGCCCGCGTTCCACAGCCTTGGTGCGCAGCTCCTGGTAGTTCACCAAGTTTCCGTTGTGACCAAGCGCGATGTCGACGCCGCTGGGCGACGTCCCAAACATCGGCTGTACATTCGACCATTCCTTGCCACCCGCAGTGGAATAACGCGTGTGGCCGACGGCCACGTTTCCGTGCAGTGAGGTGAGGATGGATTCATCGAAGACATTGGAGACTAGGCCCATGTCTTTGAAGACAACAATGCGGTCATCATCCCCGACCGCGATGCCGGCGGCCTCTTGACCGCGGTGCTGGAGGGCGAAAAGTCCGAAGTAGGTTAACTTGGAAACCTCTTCTCCTGGTGCCCAAACACCAAAGACTCCGCATTCTTCGCGGGGCTCCGGATCCAGGCTGGGATCCGTAGACAGGGGCTTAGTCATGCTCTGGACGTGTTCAGCTACCACGGCGCTAATCCTAGCCGTTCCGGCCAGTGAAAACTAACGGAATCACGGGCAGGCAGCCAGCGATCTCGTGAGAACGGGAGCCGGAGGCGTCCACGCGGCCGTCGTGAAGCGCCTGCTCCCAGTCCAGGACGCCCGTGGCCAGCTGCAACCACGTCTGGGGATCCGTCTCCACCACATTCGGAGGAGTACCCCGGGTGTGCCGAGGCCCGGCGATACACTGCACTGCCACGAATGGGGGGACCCGCAGTTCCACGGAGTGACCCGGCGCGTCCGCCTCCAACAGGCGAGCTGTGGTCCGAGTGGCTTTCGCAAGGGCCGGGCGACCTGGTTTTTCCACCCCTTCAGGGTCACGGATCCACTCCTCCACCGCTTCGACAGCAGCGCGGGTGGTGGCGGCATCAACAGCCTTTTTCATACGGTCAGCACGCTCCCTGATACTTTGTTATCCATGTCACCAACCATGCCACCAAGCTCCTCGGAAGAAAAGAAGCCTGTCCCAACCGGCAAGTCTCCCTCCATCACGCTGCGGTTTATGGCCGCCCCGACAGATCTCACTATCGCCGGCGCCCAAGGCATCGGCGGCGGCCGCGTTCTGGAGTGGATCGATAAGGCCGCCTATGCGTGCGCGGTCCAGTGGTCGGGCACCTACTGCGTGACAGCCTACGTGGGCCATATTCACTTCACTCGCCCAATCCCTTCGGGCCACTTGGTGGAGGTGCGCTCACGAATCGCGATGACTGGGCGATCCTCCATGCACATCGTCAACGAGGTGCTCTCCGCTGACCCTCGCGATGGCATTTTTACCCGCGCCTGCGACTGCCTCGTCATCTTCGTGGCCAAAGATACCGAGACCGGAAAGTCGGTGGCTGTTCCGCCGCTGATTCCGGACACCACTGAGCACCAGCGTGTGTGGGAGGCTGCAGAATCCCGCATCGAGCTGCGCCAGGCCATCGAAGCGGAAATGGAAAAGCAGACTTATGATGGCCCTTCCGATGCACCCCGAATGGTCAACCGCTTCTTGGCTAAGCCCACCGATGTCAATTGGGGCGGCAACGTCCACGGTGGAACGGCCATGGAATGGATTGATGAGGCCGGCGCTGCCTGCACCATGGAGTGGTCGGGTGAGCACACCGTCGCGGTCTATGCCGGCGGCATCCGCTTCTACCGGCCCATTCACATTGGAGACCTCATCGAAGTGGATGCCCGCATGATGCGCACGGATACCCGATCGATGCAGATGTCGGTCCACGTGCGCTCAGGCAACCCGCGCGGTGGCCGCGAGCAACTGGAAACCGCCATCCACGCCACCGTCTCCTACATGGCGATGGACGCCGACTGGCAGCCGCTAGCTGCCCGCCAGTTCACTCCACGCACCGAAGAGGATAAGCGCCTCTGGGAGCACGCCGGCATTCTTCGTGGCCTGCGTGGCAAGTACTCCCCGAAGCCGCTGGTGGTGGCACCACAGCACCAGCACGTAGATTAGCCCGAGGCTCCCCCACCACCCCACAGCTGCTTGGCGCTAGTGCCGAGGGGCTAGTCCACTGGCTCAACCCGGCACGCCACGTGGAGGGAGCTTGGGTCCTTGGCCTTACGCAACGCAACGGTGCGGGCTCCGATCTCACTGTTTGTGGCGACGCTCGGAGCCACAAACACTCCCGTGCTCGCTGGAAGAATGACGGGCTTGTAGAAATCCGCGCTGATGCGAACAGCACCCGGAAGGGTGCCGTCGAGCACCGACAGCATACGGGCGTGCGTGTACATGCCATGCGCGATGGGCGCGGGGAAGCCGAAGAGCTTGGCGCCCACAGCGGAAACGTGAATGGGGTTCTTATCGCCAGATGCCGCCGCATAGACGCGAGTGCTCTCGGCACTAAAGCGCAGCGTTGCCGTGGGGGTTCCCACCTCATCGCCGGGGAAGTCGAGGAAACGCTCGGCCTCCGGGCGCGTTTTCACTTGCCGCGGGGTGTCCTTGGTGAATTTCGCGCCTTGGCCTAGAAAGACCGATGTCTGGCGCCAGATCTCCTCCCCCTCCACGCTGTAGGTGGTCACCATATCAATGACCAGCCCCTTGCGGTGTGGTCGCAAGTTTTCCGCATGCACGGTGATGTCGCAGCTCTCGTCGACGCGCAGCGGGCGGATCTGTTCAATGCGGTTGGACAGGTGCACCACGCCCACAGCGGGGAAAGGAAAGTCCTGGGCGGCCATCACCTTGATGGCGAGGGGGAAGGCCAGCGCGTAGAGATAAGTAGCGGGCAGCTCGTTGCCCAGACGCAGGCCCGTGGCTTGGCAGTAGCGCGCGAGGTGCTCGGTGTCTACGCGCACTCCCGCGACCCGGTAAGCAGTCTGTGGGTCGTCGACCTTGCGCTTGCCTGCCCCCAGCCCGGGGATAGGCACTGCACCTACCATCAGGCTGCGGTAGAGCGCAGGAAGATCTGGAATCTCGTTGAGTGTGGTGACGTTCATTTAGGCTCCCATGAGGTTCTGGCCGCAGACGCGGACGGTGTTGCCGCTTACCGCCGCGGAGGCCGGCGAGGCGAAGAAAGCGACGGTCTCGGCGACGTCAACAGGCAAGCCGCCCTGCTGCAGTGAGTTCAAACGGCGGCCGATCTCGCGCGGGCCGGTCGGCATCGCGGCGGTCATGGCGGTCTCAATGAAGCCCGGCGCCACGGCATTGATGGTGGAACCATTCTCGGCGAGGACGGGACGCAGGGCGTCGACCAGCCCGATAATGCCGGCCTTGGTGGTGGCGTAGTTCGTTTGGCCGCGGTTACCGGAGATGCCGGCCATGGAGGACACACCGACCACGGCCGCACCCGGTGCGAGGGATCCAGACTCCAGAAGGTTTTCGGTGATACGCACCGGCGCCAGAAGGTTAACGGCCAGGACAGCATCCCACTGGCCTTCATTCATATTGGCCATAAGCTTGTCACGGGTAATGCCGGCGTTGTGAACGATGACGTCAATAGCTCGGCCATGGCGCTCCTGGGCGTGCTGGGCAATCTTGTCCGCGGCCTGAGGGTCAGTGACGTCGAGAGGCAGCGCGGTGCCTTTGACCTTGTTCGCGGTCTTTGCCAGGTGCTCGCTGGCCTGTGGGACGTCGATACAGATAACGCTGGCACCGTCGCGCGCCAGCACTTCCGCGATGGTGGCGCCGATACCGCGGGCGGCACCGGTCACCACTGCAAGCCGCCCATCGAGTGGCTGCTCCCAGTTCTGTGTCCCACTGCTATGTCCGGAAGGAACCTGTCCCTGGGCGCTGACGCGCACAACCTGCCCATCCACGAAAGCCGACTTTCCGGAAAGAAAGAAGCGGACCGTGGACTCCACCTCTGAGGTGGCCGCGGGGTCTACCCACACCAGGTTCACAGTGCCGCCCTTGCGCATCTCCTTGGCCAAAGAACGGGTAAAGCCTTCGAGGGCGCGTGCGCTAATGCGGGCGTCGATGGTATCTGCCGCCTCCGGGGTGGTACCGACAACTACCAAGCGCGCGCATGGCAGGAGGTTGCGCATCTGGGGGTTGAAGAAGTCATAAAGCTCACGCAGCTGTTCAGGGGTGTCTAGACCAGTGGCGTCGAAGACGAGGGCAGCGCGCTTCGCCTCTGCCGAAGAGTTGATGACCTGGTAGTCCACGGCTAGCTGGGAGCGCAAGAAGTCTGCGATGCGCCCCTGACCGCCGATGACAATGGGACCATCGAGCGCCGGTTCCCCTACCTTGTGGCGGCGCAGGGGGTACCCCTGCGGTACTCCTGCTTTGGCGGCGAGCGGTGAGTTGATGAGCTTCTCAGCAAATGTGACGTGCGGCATAGACTGGCCTGTTCCTTTCTCGGTTCTTCACAACCTTGCAAGCCTTGATCGAGCGGTTGCAAGGTTAGTTAATTAAGTGATAGAACTAACAATATCACTTTAGTTGTGACGCGAAATAAACAGTCGGGTTGCTACCCCCTCCCACTGGGACGATTCGCACAAGACCACTCGCGAAGGAGTTTTCAATGACCAACCCCCCGCACCGCGTAGCCATCCTGGGTGGCAACCGCATTCCCTTTGCTCGCTCCAATAAGCAGTACGCTCATGCGTCCAACCAGGACATGCTTACCAGTGCGCTGGATGGCCTCGTGGCACGCTACGGGTTGCACGATGAACGCCTAGGCCTCGTGGCAGCCGGCGCAGTTCTCAAGCACTCCCGCGATTTCAACCTCACCCGCGAATCCGTACTCGGCTCCGCCCTCGATTCCACGACGCCAGCTATCGATATGCAGCAGGCCTGCTGCACTTCCCTTGCGGCAGCCATCCACGTCGGCGATGCCATCGCCCAAGGACGCATCTCCGCCGGCATCGCAGGAGGAACGGACACCACCTCAGACGCCCCGCTGGCTGTCAATGACACGCTGCGACGCACACTGCTCAACCTCACCCGTGCCAAGACCGCCGCACAGCGCGCACAGCTCGTCGGCTCCATCCGCCCATCGCAGCTGGCTCCGGAGCAGCCGCAGAATGGCGAACCCCGCACTGGGCTCTCCATGGGTGACCACGCCGCCATCACCGCCCGCGAGATGAACGTCAGCCGCGAAGCCCAGGACGAGCTGGCACTCGCCTCCCACCAGAACCTCCACAAGGCCTGGGAGGAGGGCTTCTTCAATGACCTCACCACCGGCTTCCTCGGCGTCAATCGCGATACCAACCTGCGCCCGGACTCCTCCCTGGAGTCCCTAGCCAAGCTGAAGCCAGTCTTTGGTAAACGCGATGCCGAGCAGCACGGCACGCAGGCCACCATGACCGCAGGCAACTCCACGCCGCTGACCGACGGCGCCTCCGTGGCCCTCCTCAGCTCTGAAGAGTGGGCTGCCGAACACAACATCGAACCCCGCGCCTTCCTGGTGGACTCCGAGACCGCGGCCGTCGACTTTGTCCACGGCCCAGACGGCCTTCTCATGGCCCCCACTTACGCGGTCCCGCGCCTGCTCGAGCGCAACAACCTAAGCCTGCAGGATTTCGATTTCTACGAGATCCACGAGGCCTTCGCCTCCCAGGTACTCGCCACCCTGTCTGCATGGGAGGACGAGACCTACTGTCGCGAGCGCCTCGGCCTGCAGTCTGCACTCGGCCCCATCGACCGCGCCAAGCTCAATGTCAAGGGCTCTTCTCTAGCAGCCGGTCACCCCTTCGCCGCTACCGGCACCCGCATCCTCGCCACCACGGCCAAGATTCTTGAGGAAAACGGCGGCGGACGCGCCCTCATTTCCATCTGCGCCGCCGGCGGCCAGGGTGTCGCAGCCATCGTCGAGCGTTAAGCACCGCCCTCTCAGAAAGGACCCCCATCATGGCACTCACCAAGTCTTCTTCAGACAAGAAACCCGTCTCCCCAGAGCTCAACAACCAAGCCACCACCGATGCACCCAAGGCGGAGGCCCGCAGCCCGCACCGCCTGCCCACCACCCCCAAGCCTTCCGTTGCCACCGAACTTGCCGCGCTTCTCGACGGCCCCCATGCCGCCTTCCGCCAGGAACTGCGCACCTTCCTCAATGACCCGGAGCTCTTCCCAAAGCCCCACCTGTCCATGGCGGAGCAGCGCCAGCACACCTTTGAGAACCTCTCCAAGGTTCGCGATTTCGGCGGATTCAGCCACGGCCTGCGCAGCGCACACGGCGGCGCCGGCAAACCGAATCTCTCCACCTTCACCCTCGAGGGCCTAGCTTGGGTTGATGGCTCGCTGGCCATCAAGTCCGGTGTGCAGTGGGGCCTGTGGGGTGGCGCGCTAGATCAGCTGGGCACCGAGCGCCACCTCGACTGGATCAACAAGGCCGCCAGCCTGGAGCTTCCGGGCTGTTTCGCCATGACCGAGCGCGGCCACGGCTCCGACGTACAATCCCTAGAGACCACCGCAACCTTCGACCCGGAGACCGATGAGTTCATCATCAACACCCCCTCCGATTCCGCGGTGAAGAACTACATCGGCAACGCCGCCAAGGATGGCCGTGCGGCCGTCGTCTTCACCCAGCTCATTACCCCGGACAGCGATGGCCGCTCCCATGGCGTCCACGCCATCATCGTCCCTATCCGCGATGAAGAAGGCAACGAGCTACCAGGCGTCACCCTGGGCGATCATGGCCACAAGGGTGGTTTGGTGGGTGTCGATAATGGCACCCTGCGCTTCGACAACGTCCGCGTGCCACGCGAGAACCTGCTCAACCGCTTCGCCGATGTCGATGAGAAGGGTAAGTACTCCTCCCCGATCGAGTCCAAGAATGCCCGCTTCTTCACCATGCTGGGCACGCTTATCCGCGGCCGCATCGGCGTATCCGGCGCAGCGGGCGCGGCCACCGAGGCCTCCCTGGACATCGCCATCCGCTACGCCAACCGCCGCCGCCAGTTCGAAGGAGCCACCGGCGCGGAAAAGCGCCTCATCGAGCACCGTCAGCACCGTCGCCGCCTGCTCATTCCGCTGGCCCGTACTTACGCGCTGCACCTGCTCTACAACCAGATTCTGGAGCGCTACCAGGAGCAAAACGATCAGCATGAGGCCGGCACCTGGTCTGTGACGGAACCGACCGAAGAGCAGAAGTTCGCCTCCCGCGAGATGGAATCCCTGGCTGCGGCCATCAAATCCGCGCAGACCCAGCACGCCACCCGCACCATCCAGGAATGCCGCGAAGCTTGTGGCGGTGCTGGCTACATGTCGGAGAACCGCCTGACTACCTACCGTGCCGACTCCGATGTCTTCGCCACCTTCGAGGGCGATAACACCGTGCTCATCCAGATGGTGGGCAAGAACCTGCTCACCGCCTATGGCCGGGCGATGAATGACATGAGCCCGTGGGACACCGTAAAATACGCGGCCTCCACCGCCACCGACGTGGTTCGCCGCCGCTACGGGTTCACCACCCGCCTGCAAAGCCTGGTGGACCGCGTGAATCCTTCTGAGGCTTCGCTTTTCGACGCCACCTACCAGGCCAAGCTGATCGACGACCGTGCCCAGTCCATCCTCTTCTCCCTCGTGCGCCGCATCCAGCCAGCCCGCAAGGCCGATAAGGTGCAGGCTGCTGCCATCGTGGACCAGTGCCAGGATCACCTCATCGCCGCCGGCTGGGCCCGTGTGGATACCTTGTTGGTCCAAGCCATGATTGAGGCAGAGGAGCGTCTGGAGGAAGGTTCGCTGACACGCCAGGTCTTCGAGCAGCTGCGCCACCTCTTTGTCTTCGACACCTTGGTTCAGCACGCGGGCTGGTACCAGGAGCACAACCTGATTCCGGCCGGCCGCATGAAGGCCGCCCGCGCTGCTATCAACGACCTCGTCGATTCGCTCGCACCATGGTCCGTCGTACTCGTGGATGCCTTCGGCGTTCCGCCTGAGGTACACAACATCCCGATGCTCACCGAGGCCGGAGTGGATCCGCTCCACGTCTAGTCACACCACGCATCTCGAGGGCACTTCCGCTACCTGGCGGGGTGCCCTCCCTGCTTTCAGTCACGCGCAGTATCACACATTTACCATCCACAAGCATGACTACCTCACACGCCATGTTCTCCAGTTCCTTCCCACCCTCCGAGGATCTCTTAGTCTCCGGTACTCTGCGCAACGACATCTCGCTGCATCTGTGCCACGGCCACTCACGCCGGGACATTCACAACGACTTCTTCGAGCTTCTCGACGATCCCTCTGATTGGGAGAGCACCCGCCAGGACCCGTTCCCAGAAGATTTCGACGCCATCATCGACGAAGTTGCCGCCGATTACGCTCAAAAAGTTACAGAAAAGTCTGCTGATGCACAGCGCCTCGACGCCCTTCGGGATGAACTGCGACAGCACAACCTAGCTTTCAGCTTTGACGAGGGGTGGGACGCCTCCGACGGCGCTGAGTGCGGAGCCGAACAAGCGGAAGAAGACGATGCCGCAGGATATGTTTACTGCCATATGCAGGATATCGACAGGCTGATTCACACCGGAGAACTTTTCTTCGGTTTCGGCACCATGAAAACCGATGACGAGCTCAGCACGCCAGCAAGCGTTGGCGAGCAACTCGTCGAAGCGCTGCGCGCTGTTGGTTTCAACCCCACCTGGGATGGCAACCCTAACGCACGTGTGGTCTGCCAAGGCCTAGTTGTCGAATTTCCCCTCGCAGAGGACCTCACCAACGCCTAATAGACGCTTTCAATAGATCCTTTAAAGGCTCTTCCGGTTTCGGGGTGCGTAGCGGG
>NZ_KV814380.1:0-104759 GCF_001813925.1 Corynebacterium sp. HMSC072D12 | reverse complement strand
GGTTTATCCACACGAAATGTCCCTTAAGCCGCTTTGCCGGGGGTTGACTTATTCGGCGGCCTTGAAGCGCTTGACCAGGATGATGTGGCCATCGCTTTCGCCCACCGGCTCGAAGCCAAGGTGCAGGTAGAGACGGTGGGCGCGGTCATTATCTTTAGCCACCGACAGTGAGATACCCGGGGCGCCCATCTCGCGGGCGAGTTCGGTGGCGGCGTCGATAAGCAGGGTGCCTACTCCCTGGCTGCGGAAGCGAGGTTCCACGGCTAGGGCGAGCTCCGGGATGCCTTCAATAACGTGGCCAAAACCATGGCGTTGCGCCGTTCCCCAGTTCAGCCACACGCCACCGGCAGGGACGTGGCCCTCCCAGGCGATGAAACCTCCACGGGAAGGCTCCCAACTGCCGAGGTAGTAGTCAAAGCCTTCCTCGAAGCCCGCAGGAAGCTCCTTGTGCTCATCGCCAAAGGTATCGGCGAGAAAGTTAATACGGGCCAGGTAGGTACGGTCAGCTTCAGTGAGGGAAAGAAGATGCATAGTTTCCATGGTAGGACGCGGGCTATTTACCATGCTCCCACTGGGCATAGGCCGAGGCATAGCGCCCGCCCAGATCGATGAGCTCGGTGTGGGTGCCATCCTCGACGATCTGACCCTGTTCCATGACGATGATGCGGTCGGCCTCGCGGGCTTGGTCCAGGCGGTGGGCAACGACGAGCGCAGTGCGGCTCTTCGTGACTGCTCTAGCGGCGTCTTCGAGCACTTCTGCGTGCTCGGAACCGGCCTCGGAAGTCGCCTCATCCATGATGAGCACCGGCGGCTGGCGCAGAATCATGCGAGCCAGAGAAAGCTGCTGCTCGGCCTCCGCACCGATCTCCTCGTTGCCGGCGCCAATCTTCGTATCCAGGCCCTGAGGCAGCCACCGCGAATGTTCATCCAAGCCCACGGTGTTAAGCGCCTGCCATAGCTCCTCATCGCTGGCGTCAGGTTTGGCCAGCAACAGATCCTCGCGCAAGGTGCCGGAGAAGAGATGGACCTCTTGGGTAATGAGCGCGACGTGCTCTGTAATCCACGTGTTCGGCACGGTGGCGGTATCGATGCCATCGAGGCTGATGCTCCCCGCCGAAGGGTACTGCAGGCCCGCCACGAGGGCGGCGAGCGTGGACTTACCCGCACCGGACGTACCCACCAGGGCAGTGGTGGTGCCGGCGGTGAGGGTGAGGGAGACGTCGTCAAGCACGGGCGCCCCACCGGGATAGGAATAGGAAAGGTGATCAATGGTGATGGCCGGCGCGGAGGTGAGCCGGGGCGTGTCCTTGAGGTCTGGAGCGCCAGCGTTGTTCGCCAGGGTCGCCAGCGCCACCGCGCGGCCGAGAGACGTCACGGAATGCTGGATCTCGCCGGCGAAGAAGAGGATGTTGAAGACGTGGATCTCCAGCCGCATCACCAGCAGCACCGCGGCGGTGGCCTCACCGGGGGTCAACCATTCCCACATCACCATGGGCACGGACATGAGGACCGATCCCAAGAGCAACACCGCAAAGGCCAGGGCGCCTTGGCCCAGGATGCGGTTGATCAGCGGAACCTTATCACCCCAGGCCTGCACCGTGTCCCAGGAATAGCGCTCCATGCGTGCATGGGCCCAGTCCTTCAGGGAGAACTGGCGGAGGGTCTCCAATGCACGGATGGTGTCCAGCAGGACGTTGTTGCGGTAGGCCTCCACCGAGGACACCTCGTTGGCTACGGCGGGGATATCGCGCATGGTGCCGCGGATGAAGGGATAGAGCAGACAACTCACCGCGATGAAGAGGAGCGCATAGGCGGGGTGGATGAAGACCATCATGAGCGCGGTCAGCGGCAGCATGAAGAGTGTGAGTACGAGGCGATCACCCATCATGGAGATCGTCATAACCACGGTGTCGATGTCCTTGGACAGGCGCGTAATGATGTTGCCGGTGCCCAATTCCATGACGGCCGGCACGGGAGCACCGAGGGTGGAATCCAGCGCTGACGTGCGCAGATCCACCGAGAGCCGGCGGGTAGTGGAGGTAACCAGGTAGCGGCCCACGGTGCGGCCAGTGACCTCCACGAGGTAGCCCACGGCGATAATAACCAGCGCGCCCACCATGGCTGCGCGGCCCGTACCCAGGACGGGGACCTCCACGCCCTGGATGATATCGACGACGCGCCCGAGCACCTGGGAGACCAGGTTCATCATGATGACTGTGATGCTAAAAAGCACAAAGAAGAGGGCGATGCCCAGCCTGCTCGGGGCACTGGGCAGGGTCTTCAGAAAACGGAGGCACTCCCTCGGTGAGGCGGGAGCTAGGGCATCTGCGCGGTTGTCATTGGTGGTCTTGTGAGCAGGGCTCATAGTTCCACCACCTCATCGGCGTTGGCTGCCCACGTGGAGGCGGATGTAATGATCACGGTGATCTTGCCAGCGCGCAGCTCACGCACGCGCTTGGCCACGTCCGCCAGGGTCAACGAATCCAGCCCCGTCGTGGGGTTGTCCAGCAGGAGAACTTCTGGGTCCACAGCGAGCGCGCGGGCCAGCGCGACGCGCTGACGCTGGCCACCGGAGAGGTTGAGGCCGGCCTCACCAATGGGCGCGGTGGGCAGCTCGCCGTTGGGCCCAAGCCCACCGAGGCGGATAACAATATCCTCGCAGGCGGAGGCGTGGAGGGCGTCGTGAAGCTGCGTAGCGCTAGCACTGCGGAGCGGATCGACGTTGTCCTGCAGGGTGCCCTCCAACACGGAGATGCGGTGCGGTGGGCACAAGGCACCCTGCTCATGGAGGTAGCGCACCCAGGAATCCACAGTGCTGCGCCCCTCGTTGGTGATGGGCATCCACACGTGCAAGCCTGGGGAGAGGTCGATGGGCGTGCCGGCGGCCTCGGTGGTATTGGAAGAAAGCTGGCCGAGCAGTTCGCCAACGCGCTCCACGGAGGCCCGAGCCCGCGCCCAGTTTTCAGTGAGCAGGCCCAGAGAGACACCTAATGCTGTGAGCGCGGGCGGGACGAGCATGGTAATCGCCATCATCCCGCCGGGGGCGATGCGTCCCTCGAAGGTTTCCCAGGAGGTCCAGGCAAGAATGCCCACGGCAAAGGACGCGGGAACCATCTGGCGCAGCCAGGCCATGAGGGCGGAAAGCTTGGCCTCGCGGAGCATGGCACCCAAGGAGTCCTGGGCGGCGTCGGAAAAGCGTTGGCGGGAAATCTCCTTGGCGCCGAGGCCCTTAATCACGCGTGAACCTTGCGCAAAGTCCGTAGCGAGTGACAACGCGGTGTTCTCCAGCTGGCGGCGGCGCGCGGCAATCTTAGTCAGCGGCTTCGTGGTGGCCCAGGAGGCCAGCGCGGTGGCGAGCGCGCCAACCAGCAGTACAGCTGAGACCTGCCAGGAAATCGGGGCGAGGCTGACCACTGCGCCTAAGAGGTAGCCCACCATGACCAGTGGGAAGTTGAGGATCTGCTTGAGCTGGCCAATGTAGTGCGAATCCTCATCCATCGTGTTGAGTAGCCGGCCGGGGCTTATGCCTGCGGTAGAAGCGCCCAGCAGCTTATCCAGCAAGTTCAGCCGCAGCGTATGCGTGGTGCGGGCCTGACTCAGATCAGTAAACGCATCTGCCGTGGCCTCGCAGATATAGGCGATGAAGAGGAGGATCGCCGTGGCCGCAAGCGGCAGGGCTACGGTGCGCCACGAGGGATCGGAAAAGGCATACTGCGTGGTCTGGCCGATGATGACGGAGACCAACGCCCCCAGCGGAGCGTTGATGAGGGCGGCAACGAAGATGCCGATAACGCCGGTGCGTTGGGCACCAAGCAGCCGCCACGTGGCGGTGCCGGGCCGGGAGAAGTCGGTGGTCTCAGTGAGGGAGACCTCCCCGGACGGGGGCTCATCGGGGAGGTACCACGACCACGTCCGCATGCGGGGGTAGTGAGTCATAAGAACTCATCCTATAGCGCACAACGCATAAGGGAGTGATTCAGATTACGATCAATGACTCACTGTGGGAATTTAAGCTAGGTGGTAGTTCTCCACGTCATAGCCGTTGAATTCGCGGTCGACTCCATAATCATCGACGGAGCTAAACTGTGTGCCGTTTTCGATGGCAAAGCGTAGGTTATCCACGCGGGTGGACGGATCGCCGCTCACGGCACCTGCGGGGAAATAAAAGGTCTCCCCGCTCTTGAGCTTGACTACGAGCGACTCAAAGCTCATGCCTGATCTCCTTGGCTGCTGTTGATAGGGCTTCCCGCGCAAAACAGCGCGCGGGCACCGATCTTTAAAGATCGATGCCGATTATCCTTCAATTCAAGCAGGTCGGGCGCGCGGGGGCAAAGAAGTGAGATCAAGGCAACTAAACGTGCACCCCAAGGATGGGGGTTTAGTTCTCGTCCTCGGTCTGGAGGCGGTGCTTGCCCTCGGACTCGTGATCATCGGTGATGCGGGAGGTGTCGGCATCCTTCTTGTCGGCGTTGCTGACCTCAATTTCGGTCTCGACGGCGTCCTGAATAGCGGTTTCTTCCTCGCGGTGCTTGGCCAGCTGCTCATCCAGCGAGCCCAGCAGCTCTTCGTCGCGCTCGACGACGCCCTCCTCAGCCAAGTCGGAGCCATGCGTGGCATCGTCCTCGGTGGTGGAGGTGTAGACCAAGGTGGAGCCCTGCGGCGCGGACGGGGAGGAGAAGTCCTCAACGCGCGGCGGAACGGCGGATTCCTTCTCCTTCTTCTGGGTGAAGAAGTAGTAGATGCCACCGCCGATGGCAGCAATGGCGGCAATGAGCGCGGAGATCAGCCAGATCTTTGAGCCCTTCTTCTTGTCCTTGCCACCGAGGCGGCGGGCCTTCTTCTGCAACTTAGCGCTTTGCTTCTGCGCCTTCTTCTCAGCCTTGGACGCCTTCTTCTTGGCCTGCTTGCGGGCCTTGGAGGCCTTCTTTTCCGCCTGCTTGCGGGTCTTCTTCCACTGCTTGGAGGCCTTATCCTGGGCCTCTGATGCAGCCTCAGAGAGCTTCTCGGTGGTTTCCTCGCTGCGCTCCTTGAGCTGTTCGAGGGTGCGCTCGAGGCGGGCATGCGCGGCCTTGGTTACGGCGCCCGCTTCGCGGCGGGCCTCCGGGAACCACTCGCCATCTCGCTCTTCCATCCGGGCGGCGGCGGTCTCCAGGACGGAGTAGGCCTCACGGGCCTTCTCGTCGCGGCGTTCCTTGAGGCGCTCCACCAGGGCGGAGGTGGCGCTGATGGCGGTGGACAGGGCGGCGGGGTTCATGGGTTTAGGTGCTCCTTTACGTCAATACTGAAGTGACTTTTCGGCGGGGCACTGTATATGCGCGCCCGCGTTAGCGCTGGGTACTCCCTTTCAGCGTAGTGGTGGCGCGCAGGTCCCGCCACCAGATGCGCCAGGTGGCGAGCTGTCCAAAGAAAATAGACAGCTTTGTACGGATGGGCCGGGTTTTTATTCACTAGCGCTATGGGCTAACGGTGCAGCTGACTGGGTTCTAAAGGTATTACCAAAGAAAAAAGCCTTTCGCTCAAAATGGACAGCTTGGTACGTTTTGGGACATCAACATCGAAGATAAACAACGATAACCTGCAGAGGAGGTGAGCATGTCCCCGCGACTTTCCGCATCCGCACCACTAGACCAAATCAGCGAAGATACGCCCAAGGAGCTTAAGCGTACCGCTCTCTCCTTCGAGGTGATCCCGCCGCGTCATGATGCGGACGCTGCAAAGATTGACCGCTTGCTCGCCATGCTCGCCGCGTATAACCCTGATTACATCGCCGTCACCAGCTCCCAGCGCTCTGGGTGGCTGGAGGGAACCGCAGCCTTCATTGAGAAGATCTCACGCGATACAGCGATGCGTCCCTTGGCCCACCTGGCCTGCACCGCCGGCACAGAGGAAGAGCTCGTTGGCTGGATCGACACGCTGGTCGACGCCGGCGTGCGCGGCCTCCTTGCCCTCCGCGGCGACCTTCCGGAGGGCGGCATGCCCGAAGGTCACCTGCCGCACGCCGATTCCCTGGTCCGGCTCATCCGCCGCTGGGAATCCGACCGCGTGGCGCGCTTGGCAGCCGGCCGCTTGGCGGTGGGCGTGGCCTGCTATCCCAACGGCCACGCCGAGTCCGCCACACCGGACGAGGATATCGACGTCCTTTTGGCCAAGCAGCGCCTCGGCGCAGACTTCGCCATCACCCAGCTTTTCTTCGACGCGGAGGATTACGTCCGCTTTGCCCAGCGTGCCCGGCTGGCAGGTGTGCGCATTCCGCTCATCCCCGGGATCATGCCGATGACGAGCCGCGCCCGGGTGGAGCGAATGTGCCAGCTGTCCGGGTTGGATGGGCCGACCAAGGTCCTCGACCAGCTCGCGGCAGCGACCTCCCCCGAGGAAGAGAAAGAAATCGGCATGCAGATTACGGCCAAGCTGGCGAAGTCGGTGATGAACGCCGGCGCCGACGGGCTGCACATCTACACGCACAACAATCCAGACATCACGACTGACCTGCTACATCGAATTGGAGTCATCCCATGACCGCATCCTTCCCTAAGGCCACGATTGAGGGCTACCCGCGCGTCGGTGCCCACCGCGAGCTCAAGCGCGCGCTGGAGTCCTACTGGTCCGGCAAGATCGACGCCGAGACTTTCGAGTCCGCCGCGCACTCCCTGCGCCTTGACACCTATGCCCGCCTCAAGGAGCTGGGCCTCACTGAGGATTACGCCATCCCGGCCGACGTTGCTTACTACGACCACGTCCTCGAGACCGCGCTGACCGTGGGCGCTGCCCAGGGCGAGAGCCTCGATGATGAGTTCACCCTGGCCCGCGGTAACAAGGACACGGCGCCGCTGGAGATGACCAAGTGGTTCGACACCAACTACCACTACATTGTTCCTGAGATCACCGATGACCAGACCTTTAGCGCCCGTCCGCAGCGCGTGCTGAAGATCGTCGAGGAGGCCCGCGCCGCCGGCCACACTGTGCGCCCGGTCCTCGTTGGCCCGGTGACTCTGCTGGCCCTGTCCAAGCAGGCTGAGGGCGCCACCAAGCAGCCCCTGGACCACCTCGATCAGGCAGTCGAGTCCTACCTCACCGTCCTGGCTGAGCTTTACGACGCCGGCGTTGAATGGATCCAGCTCGCCGAGCCGGCCCTGGTCGCCGACCTCGCCGCCGCTGACGACGCCACCTTGGCCGCCGCACTCAAGAGCGCCTATGGCCGCATCCTGGGCGCGGAGAAGCGCCCGCAGGTTTACCTGACCACGCCCTATGGTTCCCTCAACGCTGGCCTCGACGCTGTCGCCGAGCTGCAGCCGGAAGCAGTCCAGGTGGATCTTTCCGTCGGCACTCTGGCCCTAGACACCTCCTACCTCGAGCGTGTGGCCAAGCTCGCCGAGGTCACCCACCTCTCCGCCGGCCTGGTCGACGGCCGCAACGTCTGGGCCGCCAACCTCCGCGACCTGCGCGAGAAGCTGGAGTCCCTGGGCGCGGATGTCTCCGTGACCACCTCCGTGTCCCTGCAGCACGTGCCGCACACCGTGGAGGCAGAAACCTCCCTGCCGGTGGACGTCGCCACCTGGTTCGCTTTTGCTGATGAGAAGATCCGCGAGGTCGTAGCACTCGCCGCCGGCCCGCTCGATGCCCCAGAGGCTTATGCTCAGGCTGACCGCGCCGTGCGCACCCGCGCCGAGTCCTCCCGCACCCATGACCAGGCAGTACAGGATCGCACTGCGCAGTTGCCGGAGGGCCAGGTTCAGCGTCAGCCGGAGTTCGCCGAGCGCAACAAGGCCCAGGAAGCCCTCGGCCTGCCGCAGCTGCCCACCACCACCATCGGCTCCTTCCCGCAGACTGCTGAAATTCGCGCCGCACGCGCCGCACACCGCAAGGGCGAGCTCTCCGATGCCGACTACACCGAGGCACTGCGCAACGAGGTGAAGTCCGTCATCGAGCTGCAGGAGCGCTTGGGCTTGGACGTCCTCGTCCACGGCGAGCCGGAACGCAACGATATGGTGCAGTACTTCGCCGAGCTTCTCGACGGCTTCGTCGTCACCGAGAACGGCTGGGTCCAGTCCTACGGCTCCCGTTGCACCCGTCCGCCAATCGTCGTCGGCGACATCTCCCGCCCGAAGGCCATGACCACCGAGTGGGCCAAGTTCGCGCAGTCCCTGTCCGAGAAGCACGTCAAGGGCATGCTCACCGGCCCGGTGACCATCCTGGCCTGGTCCTTCGTGCGCGATGATGTTCACCAGTCCGTCTCCGCCGACCAGCTCGGCGTGGCGCTGGCCGACGAAGTCCGCGACCTCGAGGAGGCCGGCATTGACATCATCCAGATCGACGAGCCCGCCCTGCGCGAGTTGCTGCCGCTGCGCGAGCAGGACCGCAAGGCCTACCTCGACTGGGCGGTGCGTTCCTTCCGCCTCGTAGCGCTCGAGGCCAAGCCGACCACCCAGATTCACACCCACCTCTGCTACTCGGAGTTTGGCCAGATCATCGACGCCGTCGCCGGCCTCGACGCCGACGTCACCTCCATCGAGGCGGCCCGCTCCCGCATGGAGCTGCTGGAGGATATCGATGAGAAGTTCCACTCCGAGATCGGCCCGGGCATCTACGACATCCACTCGCCGCGCATCCCGTCCGTGGCGGAGATGGCCGAGCTCATCCGCGCGGCGCTCAAGAACGTGCCGGTCGAGCGCCTGTGGGTCAACCCGGACTGCGGCCTGAAGACCCGCGGCTACGAGGAGACCGAGGCCTCCCTGCGCAACCTGGTCCTCGCCCGGGACGAGGTCCGCGCCAGCCTCTAAGTTTAAATCTCTTGATTTAAACTTCTCTTGATTTAAACGAAGTCCATCGCCGTCAGCTCACTGAGCGCGGCGATGTCTCCGTTTCCGCCCCTATCGAAGTGCAGTGCCTTGAGACCCGCGTCACGGGCGCCTTCGACATCATTGGCCACCGAATCGCCCACCATGAGAGTGGCGCCCGGTTCCACCCTTAAGTGCCGACAAGCTTCGAGGTAGGCCTCTGGGTGCGGCTTCGGGTGGCCCATCTCCACGGTGGGAAAGAGCTCAACGCCTGGCAGGTCGAGCCCGCCCGCCTTGAGCTTGCCCTCCTGCATTTCACGAGCCCCGTTCGTTAAAACGCCCACTTTGAGGCCGCGGGACAGGACGTGCTCGAGGGTAGGGAGGGCGTCATCAAGCGCCTGCCAGTGCTTTTCATACGCGGCCAAATACTTGGCATATTCCGCCAGTGCCTCCTGCTCCGTCATCTCTGGGCGCCCCAGGAACTCGCGGCAGCGCTCCACGCGCTGGCCTTGGTGGGTGACCTCGCCGCGCTCGTAGGCGGCGAACCATTTCCTTTCAATCTCGGCGAAGCGCTTGTGGTGCCCGCCCGGCAGCCACTCCTCAACGGCCGCATGCATCGCGGCGGTGTGGTCCATGAGGGTGTCATCGAGATCGAAGAGAATGGCGCGAATCATGCTTGTAACCCTACGCAGATCGCTGACAGCGTCGCGCCGGAACAACGCATTGGTGGAAATTTCCATACAATGGCTGGCATGACTCAGAAGACCGCAACTGCAACGATGCACACCAACTACGGTGACATTGTTATCGACCTGTTCGGTAACCACGCACCGGTAACCGTTGAGAACTTCATCGGCCTGGCTAAGGGCGAGAAGGACTACACCACCCAGAACGCCAAGGGTGAGCAGTCTGGCCCGTTCTACGATGGCGCTATCTTCCACCGCGTCATCGACCAGTTCATGATCCAGGGCGGTGACCCGACTGGCACCGGCCGTGGCGGCCCCGGCTACCAGTTCCAGGATGAGTTCCACCCGGAGCTCCAGTTTGACCGCCCGTTCCTGCTGGCCATGGCGAATGCCGGCCCGGGCACCAACGGTTCCCAGTTCTTCATCACCGTGGCGCCGACCCCGCACCTGAACAACCACCACACCATCTTCGGTGAGGTCACCGATGCGGCTTCTCAGGAAGTCGTGTCCAAGATTGCGAAGGTCTCCACCGACCGCATGGACCGTCCGGCTGAGGACGTTGTCATCGAGTCCATCGAGATCGCCTAAGCGTTCTTAGCTTTTCATCCGAGCCCGCTGCCACGTGAAGTGGTGGCGGGCTCGTTGTTTTAGGAGTCTGCGTGAAGAACTATCTGAAATCAGCACCGGCCACCCTGGTGCTCATGGTGCTGTGCATCGGTGCTTGGTGTGCCACGGCCATTCAAGGCTCGTCCCTCTCCGCGCCCTACTATCGCAGCATGCTGGCCCAAGACTGGACGCTGTGGGGCCCTGACGTGTCCGCACACCCCACAACTGTCATTACCGCGGGCTTCATGCATCTCGACGCCGGGCACCTCTTGGTCAACATGGTGATGCTGTTCTTTGTGGGCAGGGAAGTAGAACGCGCCCTGGGCAGTGCTCTGTATGTGGCGGCCTATCTCATCTCCATCGTGGGCTCTTCCGCCGCAGTGCTGTGGATGGATTACGGCACACCTACGGTGGGCGCCTCCGGTGCCCTCTTCGCGCTCATGGGTCTACTCATTGGTGTGTACCGCAGCCGCGGTCTTGACCTGCGCGCGCCCATCGTCCTCGTGGTGGCCAACGTTATCTACAGCTTCGTGGCGGAGAATGTCTCCGTGTGGGGGCACTTGGGTGGCTTGCTCACAGGACTGCTGTTGGCACCATTCCTCTTTCGCCAACGTGCGTGGCTGCGGTGGCTGGGGATATGGCTTATTGCTGTCGTGGTAGCCGTGTTAGCGGCGCTGCGAGCTGGGCTTTGGGGATAACTCGGGTGTGTTATCCACCAAAACCTTTGTGCGAAAGAATTCCACATAAGTTATCCACATTGTGGATAACTACATTTTTGTAATTTACCGAACGTGTGCGCCAAGATAATCGCAGATCAGCAGCTTAATCGGTTGTATTCGAAGTTTTTGTGCGGGCTGTGGGAAGCGTGAAAACACTTATCCACAGGGTGTGGAGAAAAGCTGTGGAATTCGTTTTCCACAGAGTTATCCCCACCCTGTGGATAACTTTGTACCCAAGGTGTTAACAGTGCTCCGGTTGCGGGGTGGTGTTGGGAATCGCTCACCCTAGTTAGCTCACCACTCCTGCGCGAAATGCCCAGATCACGAGCTGTACTCGCGAACTAGCTCCCACTTTGGCCATCGCAGATGACAAATGAGTCTTGACCGTAGAAGGCTCCAAATACAGCTCGCGCCCGATTTCGATGTTGGTCAATCCTTTACCCAGGGCCCGTACGCACTCGAGTTCGCGCGGCGTGAGTAGGGCTGAATCTACCGTGGCCCGCGCTTTCCGCCGACCAAATTCCGCAATCACCCTTTTAGTAACCGCAGCGTCGACCATGCCTTCACCTGAGGCCGCGTGTTTGACGCCTTGAATGAGGTCGGTCATTGGGGAGTCTTTCAGCATGACGCCACAGGCACCGGCTTCGAGGGCGCCAAAGACGTATCCGTCTAGGTCAAAGGTCGTGATCACGATGACTGCTGGGGGATTGTCTTGCTTGTTAATCTCCGTGGTCGCGTAGATACCGTCCCCGTCAGGCATGCGGATGTCGAGGCACACCACGTCAATGTCGCGTGCTTTAGCAGCCGCTATAGCCTCATTTCCAGAAGCTGCCTCAGCCACAACTTGGATCTCTCCGGTGGCCTCGAAGATTGCCTTTAATCCCTGTCTGATCAGAGGTTGGTCATCAACTAACAAGACTCGAATCATGGCTTCCTCCAGGTAATGAGCACCAGCCAACCATCTTCGGTAGGTTCATTGAAAGCGGTTGCACCGACAGCACGGGCGCGCTCTTGGATGCTGATGGTGCCACGGCCCGTGGGGCTATGCGTGAAAGCGCCGCGGGTGATGATCCGCAGTTCATCATCGCTCAGCATGACATCAACAGGCGCGCCTGTTGTATGTTTGCGGGCATTTGTCAGAGCTTCTTGGGTGATTCGATAAGCCGCAATCAACTCGCCCTCCGACAAGTGGGAAGTGTCCGAAAACGTTACTACCTGTCCCAGAGCGCGAACTTCCGAAATTAGCGCAGGTAAATTTGTCGGCTGAGGGATGCGGTGTATTTCGGCATCGGAAACCGAGAGCTTGCCAACGGTCGCGCGGACATCCTGGAGTGCCTTCGTCGTCGACGAGGTCACGTGTTGGAGATGTTCTTTGGCAGCGATGGGGTTGACATCGATGCATGCCTGTGCGGCTTGAGCTTGGATGGCTATGGCTGAGAGGTGATGGGCGGTGGTGTCGTGAAGCTCCCGCGCAATGCGGGCGCGCTCTTCGATAACGGCGTTTTCCTCAGCGAGTTCTGCTTGGCGGGCGAGGGATGCGGTGAGCTCGCGGTTATTGCGGACAGCGAGTCCAATAGCAAAGAGCACAATGAGGGGGAGCATCCAGCCCAGGGCTGTGAGCAGAGTAAAAAGTGGAGGCTCGATTCCTCCCAGCGGTGGCATGGCAATGGCGCGGAGGGTGCCGACAATGAGACCCGAGATAATGAGGGAAATAGAGTCGCGGGTTTTTGACTTCGTGTGCAGCGCTAGCGAAAACGCAGCCACCGAGGCAGCGATACCGTTATAGCCGAGGCTGTGGTCTGCGGTGACGAGACAGTAGAGGGACCACAGGAGCTCAGTAGCAGAAATCCCGAGTAGGACGCTTAAGGGAAATTTACGGCGCCACAGTAGGAGGATGCCTTTGGCAATGATGGCACCAAGAATCAGCCAGAACTGCGCTGGAGACAATGCGGTATTGAAGGGGGTTGGGTCCATCGAGCTAGCCACCAGGAACCCAACGAGGTCAAGGGCTAGAACGATGACAGCGAGAGCGATGTCTCTGGCTGAAAGGCGATCCATGTAGTCCATGTTAAAGATTTGCCCGGTGAAAGCGGGTGAGCCCAAGTCCCATGCTCACAACCGACCAGCCGGCAAGGACAGCTATACCTACCCATGGATTCATAGTCTGCGTTGCCCCCTGTCCACCAGCAATTGACACAGCAGAAGAAGGAAGCCAACTGTAAAAATACGGTTCCCACCCGGCCATGACGCCGATAGTTCCCAAGATCACTCCTGCCATTAACACTGCGACAATAACGCCGATGGCTGGACCGATCCTCCGTATGGCTAAGACGACACCGATGATCGCGAGGGTCAGTAGTAGCACCGCCAAGCTGCCCCGAAGCCACACGACGGCGACGTTAGAAGCAGAAGCAACCAGTGAAACATCATTCATCGGAGCCGCAACCAGTGCGATCAGTGAGTTAAGAACGCAGGCTCCCGCGCACACTAGGAGGACGGTACTAAGTACAACCGTGATCAAAGAACGCACCCATTTCATACGCGAACCAGCGCCAACCACCTTCCACACCACTGCACCGCTGGAAAATGGGTAGCTAGCTGCGGTGATTGTGAGTGCAACAATGGCGATGAGGAAGATTGAAATGCCTGTCGACTGGCCAGAACCTGTGATGTCGAGGGCGGCCAATTGGAAACTGGACGTCGTGGGGTCGGAGCCGTCGATAAGCGCCTGCACCTGTTGGCCCGTAGGACTGTCACCGACTTGTGGCGGGTCAATTTTCAAAAGGAACGGAAGTGCCCACTGCAGGACAGCGCTGATGCCCGCCATCATAACTGCGAGTATGGCGACGATTCGCACGTTCGGGAGGTGACGAAGGGTATAAAACTCGGATTTCACGTCTAGCCTTTCGTAGTGTGGGCGAAGTAGGTGGCTTCAAGGTCGGGGATTTCACTGAGAACGCCTGTGAATGTGGTGTGACCACGAGAAATGATGACTACGTCGTGGGCGACTGCGGCTGCTTCAGCCAGATGATGGGTTGCCATGATAATTGCCTTCCCACGGGAAGCTTCCGCACACAAGACTTCCCCTAACCAACGAATGCCGTCAGGATCAAGACCAGAAGACGGCTCGTCCAAGATGATGATGTCGGGATTTTGTAACAGAGCTCCCGCTAGCGCTATACGACGCTTCATGCCTAACGAGTAGGTTTTGATCTGCCGGTCGCATCGGTGCGACATATCGACCAGCTCTAAAATTTCTTGCACTCGATGCTTATCGACGCCATATAGCCTCGCCATTGCTTGGAGATGCTGACGCCCGGTGAGACTGCTAACGAGGCCGCCATCGTCGAGGAGCAGCCCGATGGTGCCATTGATGTGCTTCGTTCCGGTGGCTTTGACCAACCCGAGGGCAGCCCGGAGCGTGGTGGATTTGCCGGCGCCGTTCGGACCAAGCAAAGCGGTGATCCGTCCGGGAGATGCCGTCAGGTTCGCGCCGTGGACAACCTCATGTCCGGCGAAGGAGACGGTGATGTCTCGAGCAGTGAATGCGGTGTTCATACCTCTGACGATATTGATCAGGGGCATGAGAAACATCGCCTAAGCAGGCAATCTTTTGCCTCCGCCATTTGGGGGAGAAGCCCGTTAATCGAGCAGAGCGCGGTACTGCTTAAGGGTCTCCATTTTCTTTAAATGGCTTTTCTTAATGCTTCACGGATTGCCTGTGACCTAGACCATCCATGGGTTGCGGCATACTTATCCAGGTCCGCAATTTCATTGGGCGAAAGGCGAATCGAGACAATCTTTGCGGCCTGGTTGTCGCGGGGTTTCCGCCCCCGAGTACGAAGAGTCTCCACGTCGTAACCCTTTTCGGCTTCCGTTACCCATTCATCAACTTGCTCTTCGCTAATCGGTTGTCCATTGATGGTTTTCATAACCGCAATCGTATTACGAAAAGGGGTTCTGTCGCTAGAGTGAAGTTCGGACTAGGAACCAGTGCCACCCAGAATCTTCGTCACTAGGTTTAGGCGCGTGCTGGCGCCGAAGATGGTGATGAGGCGTGAGACGTGCTTCTTCACGGCGGACTCGGAATAGTGGGTGGCGGCGGCGATCTCTGAATTGGAGTTGCCGGCGAGGAGGAGCTTGAGGACGGCTATTTCGGCGTCGTGAAGCTCGTGGCTCTCAATGGCGGCGGCGACGGGATCGCGTGGGGTGGCGGGCTCACCGATGTAGTCGACCAAACGGTGCATGGCGGCGGGTGCCACGACGGTGCCACCCTCCACGGCGGCGCGGACCGCCTCAATGATGGAGCGCGGGCGTTGGTTCTTCAAGATATAGCCCGCGCCGCCCGCCCGCAGGATCTTTAGCATCGTGTCATCCGAGTCGAAGGCGGTCACCGCCAAAAACGTCGGGGGATTCGGTCCGGAGTTAAGGTGCTTGAGCAGCGTAATGCCGTCCATGTGCGGCATGTGAATATCGGCGAGGACGAGGTCCGGCTTGGCTTCTTCAAGCTGGTCTAAGCAATCGGCGCCGTTGGTTGCCTCACCGACCACCGAGATGTCCTCGGTGGTCTGGAAATAGACGCGGAGCGTCGAGCGAACGAGCTCATCATCATCAACGAGGAAAACCCGAATGCTCATGGCAACAGTTTAGCGGCACCACCAGAGCTGGGGGTTGTTGGAGCAACGGAAGTGGTCGGTGAATTCGCCCGCGAAAGACTTGTAGAAGGTGAATCCGGTGGACTCAGTGTTCTCAGTAGCGGTGTCAACGGTGGTTTCAGCAGGAGCCTCAGCAGCGCTGGCGATTGGCGCGGAAAACAGCGCGAGAGCTGCGGCGGCAACGGCGAGGGAAGTACGCATGTCTACTAACCTTGTGGAATCTAAGAATCGGCGGGTTACCGGGCAAGCTTACTATATTTTTCTTAGGTGGGCAGTGGGAAGAGAAAGGCGTGTGATCCAGTGATCGCCTTCTTTGCCACTGCCGAAGCTGCCGTGCATTCGGCGAACGCGGCGGGCGATTTCCCCCAAACCCAGATTCGTCGTCATGTATTGGCGTGATTGTTGCGCTGCAATCTCGGAAGTGATCACGAGGTCGATGGACTTGGAGCTGCCGGTGGCTTCGATGCTCACACGGGATTCAGGGCGAGCGTACTTGAGGATGTTGATGGCGAGCTCAGAGAACACGAGGGAGAGCTTTTCCGGTAGCGCAAGCTCACCGTTCTTGCCTACATTGATCTGTGCTTCGCAGTGGAAGCCGTGGCTGCTCAGGAAGCTAACCATGGTGTCGAGGTCTTCTTCCAAGGACTTAACTCCCTGAGTCACGCTCTCATTCTTCATCACGCGTAGCAGGTCGCGGACTTCGCCCATGGCTCGGCGGGCGTCGTTAGCAATCGCTTCCGCGGAGTCAGCCGCGGAGGGATCCGTTTGGGTTAACGCCAAGGTTTCGGAGCGCATGACCACGGAGGTCAAGGTCGCAGCCACCGAATCATGAAGGGCGGTCATCAGCGCCTCGCGCTGCTGGGCGGCGCGCTGCTCGGCGGCAAGACGCTGGTCCCGGGTTTTGCGTAGCGCGGCCCCAATGACGATGGACACCGCATACAAGATGAGTGGTGTCGACAGGTTTAACGGGTCGAAATCGGGCAGATAATTAATCGAAGGATCCGTTGTGACGAGGTATGTGTACACCACCGCTGGGGGAAGCGCCCACAGCCAGCGTGTACGAAACGCCACGATGCCCACGATGACGGGGCTCCACGCCAAGAGGAGGAAAGACCGCCAGTCGGGGCACCACATTGCGAGCGCAAAAAGCGCACCGTACCCGCAGGCCGCCGCAAGTGGGCGGCGGATGGCCAGCGGCGTCAGGGAAACGCCGAGGCCGGCAAGTACGAGTGCACCGGGAGTGAGGAAGTTTTTATCCACCGTGACGGTGAGCATCACCAAAATGATGCAGCCAACGCCAGCGATGCTATAGAACCTCGAGGAGCTCATCGGTGGCGATGAAAACTAACGCCAGCCCATCGTCATTAACAGACCGATGATGGCCAGGCCGAAGCCGATGCCGTAATTCCACGGTCCCAGCTCCTGCATGAACGGAATGGACTCACCCGCTAGGTAGTTGACCACCAGCCAGAGCAGGCCGAGGAGCATGAGGCCCAGCATGATGGCGATGTACCACTTCGGGGTTCCCTCAGAGTTGATCTTGACCGGGGTGCGGTTGGTCGCAGAGCTGGAGGACTGCGGGAGTGCGGAGCCCTCCGTCGTGATCTTGGACTTTGGCATTGTTACACCTTCACGAAGAATAGGGGTGGTTAATCTGTGAGATACCTTAGCAGCTGCGGCGTTGAGAGCTACTGCGGCAGCAGTGCTGCCGGGTCAAACTCCCAGAACCGGACGTGGATGGTTTCATCCTTGCGGATGACATCGCCGCGGCTTGCCGACGCCCACCCAATCTTGTCACTATCGATCGGGTTCGACGTTGGGATGCGTTCGCCCACGTCGAGGGAACCGGACCAGCCCTTGGCGCGCAGCGCGGATTCAGCTTCCTGCTGCGTGGAATGCGTAATATCTGGTGCCTGGATGAGCATCGCGTTGGAGACCTCGAGGGTGACCTGGCTGCCCTTGGGTAGCTTCTGGCCCTTCTCGACAACCCTGAGCACCTGGTTCTCCGGCAGCTCAGAATCCACCGAATGCACGGTGACGTCAAAGTCCATGGAGGACAGCATGTCCACTGCGCGATCACGATCCATGCCGCTGACGTCTGGGACGCTGACTTCCTTCTGGCCCTTGGACACTGTGACGCGTACCTTCGAACCCTTGGATAGCTGCGCGCCGCCCGCTGGGTTCTGGGAAATGATCTCGCCCGCGGGGGCCTCATCATTCACCTGCTCCACGTCGGTATTCAGCTCTAAGCCGGCTTCCTCCAGCGCAGTGGTAGCTTCATCCAGCTTCATGCCGGTGATATCAGGGACCTCGGTGACCTCTTTGCCAGAGGATACTGTCAGCGTGACCGAAGAATTCTTCTGCAGCTCTGATCCTTCCGCCGGGTTGACGCGGATGACCTTGCCGCGCGGCACATCGGGGCTGGGTTCTTCGTTGACGGTCACCAGCAGACCAAGCTTTTCCAGCTCTTCGACCGCTTCATTGCGCGGGCGGTTGGCCACCTTCGGGACAGTGACCATGTTCGCGCGCTGAGCTGCTTCATGCTGCTCCTGTTCGCGCTCGCGGGCCTCTTGGCGGGAGCTATCCCAGAAATCCCAGGCAAAGTAGCCAATGATGGCGATGAGGGAAGCGGCGAGCAAGGCCGCCAGCCACTTCAAGCCCGATCCGGATTCCTCGTCCTCCGAAGGGCGGGTGGAGGCCACCGGCGCACGGTGTTGTGCGGCTACGGGTGCCACCATCGTGGTGGGGTGATCTTCGTCGTTGACGTGGGAGCGCGCCGCCTCCGGCAGCTGGCCCTGCGCCAAACGGTCAAGGTCATCGCCCATCTCCCAGGCGGATTGGTAGCGATCCGCCGGGTGCTTGGCCATTGCCGTGAGCACGACGGCGTCGACGCCAAGGCGCTCTCTCTCCGTGAGCTCTTCGTCGATGAGCTCCGAGGGGGGCGTTGGATCCTCCTGCACGTGCTGGTAGGCCACAGCGAAGGGCGTTTCACCTTCAAACGGGGTGCGCCCAGTGACCGTTTCATACATGACGCAGCCGAGAGCGTAGACGTCGGAGCGGGCGTCGGCAGGCTTGCCACGGGCCTGTTCCGGGGAAAGATACTGCGCGGTACCGATGACAGCAGAGGTTTGCGTCATCGCCGACGTGGAATCATCCAGCGCGCGGGCGATGCCGAAGTCCATGACCTTCACTTGGCCTGTGTTGGTCAGCATGATGTTGGCCGGCTTGATATCGCGGTGGATGATGCCGGCCTCATGGGAGGACTGGAGGGCCTCCGCCACCGGCTTGAGCACGCGCGCGGCTTCCGCCACCGACATGGGGCCGTCTTCGCGGACGATGTCGCGCAAGGTGCGGCCCTGCACGTATTCCATGACGATATACGGCACCATCAGGCCGTCGACGTCCTTTTCGCCGGTATCGAAGACGGCGACGATGTTCGGGTGGTTGAGCTTGCCGGAGTTTTGGGCCTCGCGGCGGAAACGCTCACGGAAGTTAACGTCGCGCGCCATGTCAGGGCGCAGCATCTTGATGGCAACAGTGCGCCCCAAGACGGAGTCTTCGGCCTCGTAGACCTCGGACATGCCGCCGGAGCCGATGGACTGGCGGAGGTGGTACCGATCACTGACCATGGCGGGTTACTGGCCTCCCTGTAGTGCGGATTCTTCGGTGGGGTTGTTCTGTGAGTCTAGTTCGGGTTCGGGCAGTGGGCTGTCATCGACCTGCGGTTGCGTCTCCTCGGTAGGGAGCGCGGGTGGCTCCTGTTGCGTTGTGCGATGCGCAGTTGTGGGTGGGGAGGGGATAACCGAGTGCGTCGTGGTGACGGTGACTTGAGTAGGTTCCTCCTCCACGGTGGTGATCTCAACGGTCTCAGGGGCTTCCGTTTCCTCTTCTTCCGTTGTTTCCGGCTCCACCGTTTCGGTCACAATGACCTCCGTTGGTGTGGGCTGTGGGGTCGGTGTCGTGTTCCCCCACAGCCTATAAGCCATGAACCCGATCGCCACGAGGGCCGCGATAGCCACCGCGATGAGCAAACCTGTGCCGAAACCTCCCTGCTTGGCGGGGCGCTCCTCCGTCTGGGGTGCAGAAACGGCCGGACGCACCGTGGTGGGGTGAGCCATGTTGGCCAGCATTTCCGTGGACGCGGAGGGCGAAGGCTCGGCAGCGACGGGCGCGAGCGCCGCGGATTTCGGCTGCGGTGGACGCTGGCCTTGGCGCACGGCGGAGATCGCGTTGGTGAATTCGTTGCCATCGACGAAGCGGGTGTTCGGGTCCTTGCGCAGGGCCATGCCGATCAGTTCACGGGTGGGCGCGCTAATCGACGTCGACAAGGGCTCCGGCGCCTGGCTAATGTGCGCCAGCGCCACCGAGACTGAGGAATCGCCGCTAAAGGGGCGTTTTCCGGCTAGCATTTCATAGCCCACGACACCGAGCGAATAGACGTCGGACGACGGGCCAACCTCATAGCCTTGGGCCTGCTCGGGGGAGACGTATTGGGCGGTGCCGACGACCATGCCAGTGCGGGTGAGAGGCACAGCGGCGGCGGCTTTGGCGATGCCGAAGTCGGTGATCTTGACCTGCCCATTCTGGGTGATCATGAGGTTGCCGGGCTTAATATCGCGGTGCACTAGGCCCATGTGGTGGATCACGGACAGGCCGTGGGAGGCCTGCTCCATGACGTCGAGGGCCAGCGTTTCCGGCAGTGCACCTTCGCGGGCTAAGAGATCCGCCAGGGATTCTCCGCGAATGTATTCCAAGGCCATGTAGCAGAAGATGCGGCCGTTGTCCTCAAGCTCCCGGTAGTCGTACGTAGCTACGACGTTTTCGGAATCGATGGATTCTGCGGCCTTGGCCTCGTTGCGGAAGCGCGAGAGGAACTCGTTGTTATCGGAGAACTCTGGGCGCAGGACCTTGAGGGCGACCTCGCGGTCATTGCGGACGTCGTCCGCCAGCCACACCGTGGACATGCCACCGTGGCCGACGATCCACTGCAGCTGATAGTCCTCACCGATCAGCGCTTGGAGGTGTTCCTTGTTATCTGCACTACTCACTATTGCTGTCCTCCGTATGCGCGCAGGATGGCGCGGCCGATGGGCGCGGAGACCTGGCCGCCGTAGGCATTCTGGCCAAGGTGCCCGCCGTCCTTGACCACGACGCCCACCGCGATGTCCTTGTCCGGGTCGAAAGCCACGTACCACGCGTGCGGGGCAAGGCCCTCGCCGTGCTCGGCGGTACCGGTCTTCGAGGCAAAACCGTTCCCGTCATAGCCATAGGTGCTGTGCTCGGAGGCAAACATGAGGTCCTTGATGGTGTTGGCCGTCTCTTCACTGACAGCTTCGGCTGCCTGACGTGGTTGAGTCGTGCGAAGCTCATTCATCTGGGCATCGGTGATGCGGTTAATGAGGTAGGGCTCCATGCGCTTGCCCTGGTTAGCGATGGTCCCGGCCATGATGGCCGCCTGCAGGGCGGACATGGTCACGTCGCGCTGGCCGATCGTGGATTGGGCGACTTGGGCGCCGTCGCCAAGATCGCCCAGCGCACCAGCGGAAGTCTCCACACCGAGCGAGTACTTCTCACCCACGCCGAAGCCCTCCGCATATTTACGCAGCTCATCGGCGCCGATGCTCTCCGACATCTGCGCAAAAGCCGTGTTGCAGGACAGCGCGAAGGCCGTATGTAGGGTGACGCTCTCCGCGCCGCCGCAGGCTCGGTTGCCGTCGTTGGTCAGCTCCGTGACCGTATCCGGCAGCGTGATGGACGCCGCGCCGGTCAGCGTAGAGTCCGGGTTAAAGCCGTTGTTGAGGCCAGCGGCCGTGGTGATGATCTTAAAAATGGACCCGGGGGGCAGGGTGTCTTGCGTGGCATGGTTGATGAGCGGATTGCCCTCTTGATTCTGCAGCTGATCCCACGTTTCGGCCGCGTTGTCCCCGACGAGGTCGGAGACGTTGAAGCTGGGCGTGGAGGCCATGGCCAGAATCTTGCCCGTTGAGGGCTGGATGGCTACGGCCGCGCCTTTGTAGCCTGGGCCGGCCAGCTGGTCGTAGGTTGCCTGCTGCAGCGCTGGGTCGATGGTGACCTCCACGTTGGCACCCTTCTGCGGCTTGCCGGAGAGCATATCGAGCCAGTTGTGTGCCAACAGCGAGTCGTCCTTGCCGTTGAGGATGTCATTCTGCGAGGCCTCCAGCTGGGAGGCGCCGAAGCGCTCCGAGAGGTAACCGGTGACATCGGCAAAGGCTGGGGAATCAGTGGGGTAGGAACGCGAGTAATTGCCGTTCTCATCCGCGGTGGACTGCGCCAAGACCGTATCGCCGGCGAAGATCTGGCCGCGCGGGGTAGTGCGCATTTCTAGGTAGCCGCGAACGTTCTTGGGGTTGTGGGCGTACTTATCCGTCGAAAACGCCTGCACCACGGTGAGGTTCACCAGGAGCACGGCGGTAAGGATGAGGGCAAAGAGGGAGACGAGGCGAATCGATCTATTCATCGGGTGGCCTCCTGGATGGCGGGGAACATGGACGTATCACTCGGCGCGTTCGAGGTGAGCTCGCGCGCTGGGCGACGAGCCGCGTTGGAAATACGCAGCAGCACGGCCAGCAACATGTAGTTGGCCATGAGCGAGGAGCCGCCGGCGGACATGAACGGCGTGGTCAGACCCGTCATGGGCAGCAGGGCGGAAATGCCGCCGGTGACGACGAAGACCTGGACTGCGAGCGTAAGCGCCAGGCCCGAGGCCACCAACTTGCCATAGGTATCGCGGCAGGTCAGCGCAGTGCGGAAACCGCGGGAGACGAGCATGGCGAAGAGGATGAGTACCGCAGCCAGGCCCACCAAACCGAATTCCTCGCCGATACCAGCCAGGATGAAGTCCGAATGTGCCACCGGCACCATGTCCGGGTGGCCCTGGCCCAAGCCGGATCCGGTAATGCCGCCGGAGGACATACCGAACAGTGCTTGAGAAAGCTGGTAACCGGTGGAGTCATAATTGCCCAGCGGATCCAAGAAGTTGGAGAAGCGCTGCTGGATCTTGTCCGACACCTGGTAGATGCTGAAGCCGCCGACACCCACGAGGATGACGCCGATGAGCAACCAGCTCACGCGGTTGGTAGCCATAAAGAGCATGCCGAGCACGGTGCTAAACAGCAGCAGGGCGGGACCGAAGTCATTGGAAATGCCCATGATGATAATCGCGATGCCCCAGATCACCAGGATGGGAGCCAGATCTCGCAGGCGTGGCAGAGAAATGCCGAGGAACTTGTAGCCGGCCACCGTGAACAGCGAGCGCTTCTGGGTAAGCAGCATGGCGAAGAACAGGATCAGCAAGATCTTGGAGAACTCGCCCGGCTGGATGGAAAACGGCCCCAGCCACAGCCAGATGCGAGCGTCCACGCCCGGCGGTTGCGGCCACACGAGGGGCAAGGCGAGAAGGATCAGGCCGAGCGCACCCAAGATATAGGAGTACCTGGTCAGCGAGCGGTGATCGCGTAGGAGAATGAGCACCAGCGCGAAGAGGATGAGGCCGACGATGGTCCACATCACCTGCCGCACCGCCAGCCCGCCGCCATTCGCCAGGTCGAGGCGCTTCAACAGAATGAGCCCGGTGCCGTTAAGCACCGCGACGATGGGAAGCATGAGCTGATCCGCGTAGGGCGCGAGGAAGCAGAGCACCAAGTGAGCGACGGCGAAGACGCCGATGAAACCGCCGATGAGGTAGAGGACATCGAGGGTCAGCACGTTGCCCTGCGATAACTCGAGGCTGACCAGGGTGATGGCGAAGACCACGGTGGCGAGCACGAGCAGGCCGAACTCGGTGCCGCGGGAAAAGAACTTACTCATCTACTTCACCTCCCGGCAGTTTCCTTTGGATTCGCTTTTGGCATCTTTGTTTTTCTCGTCCTTCGACGCCTTCGGGCAGGGCTTGAGCGCCTTGTCCGAAAGCTGCGAAAGCTGCGTTTGCACCTCGTCATAGGAGCCGGAGGGCAGATTGCCCACGGCAGCGCGTTCGGATTCGGGCAAATCCTTCAGTGCGAACGGTGCGAAATCACCGTCGCAGGCGCCGTACCCCAGCTTGAGCGCGTTGTCCTTGCTCAGGCACGCATTCTGATACGTGTGGTGCAGCGGGCGGCCGAAGATCTCATAGTCCGCGCCTTCTTGGATGGTGAGGACGCCTTCTTCATCGGCGGTCACGTAGTAGTTGCTGCCCAGGTAGCTTTTCATCCAGAGCCCGCCGCTGATGACCAGCACGATGATGATGACCAGGCATGCAATGACCTTCCACCCAATCCGGCTTCGCTGTGGCCGCCGCTGTGGTTCGTCCTGGGGCTTCTCCTCAGCGGCTTGCGCTTTTGGGGACGAGATAAGCTTCGCGGCGCGGCTCGCGGAAGAATCGGGGTGCGTTGGTTCCGGGACGACGCCTTGGACGGCACCGACGGTGATGGGGTCGGCGTCGTCGCCTTCACCGTCCACGACTTCCGCCACCACGATGGTGACGTTGTCCGGTCCGCCGGAGCGCAGCGCTAGATCCCGCAGGGTGGTGGCGGCCTCTTCGACCGTGCCCTGCTTCAGCGCCTGCTCGATGGTAGAGGCCGTCACCGGATCCGACAGGCCGTCCGAACACAGCAGGAGGCGGTCGCCCGGTTCAGCATCGAGCGTAAAGAGCGTCGGCTCCACGGGCCGGCCGGTATAGGCCTTGAGGATCAGTGACTTCTGCGGGTGGGAGGAGACATCTGCCGGATCGAGCTTGCCCTCATCGACGAGGGACTGCACGTAAGTGTCATCCTTGGTGATCTGGGTCAGCTTGCCCTCGCGCAGCCGGTAGCCGCGGGAATCACCCACGTGGCACACGCCGAATTCGGATCCGTTAAAGAGCAGGGCGGTCAGCGTGGTGCCCATGCCCTCGGTCTCCGGGTGCTCGTCCACGTGCTCGCGGATCGCCGCATTGGCGTCCTCCGCTGCGGCCCCAAGGAGCGCCAGCATGTCATTATCGCCTGGATCGCGCTCGAGGGAGGCCATGTGCTCCACCATGGTGGTGGAAGCAACCTCGCCGGCTGCGTGGCCTCCCATGCCGTCGGCCAACATCAGCAGGTGCGGGCCCGCGTGGGCGGAATCCTCGTTATTTTCGCGGACCAGTCCGCGGTCCGTCACTGCAGTAAAAGTCAGGCTTAAAGTCATGCCATCAACCTCACGGTCGTTCGGCCAAGTTTGATATCGGAGCCGACTCCGACTCGTTCTGGCTGGTCAATGCGAACGCCACCAACGAAGGTGCCGTTGCGGGATTCGAGGTCCTCCACGAACCACTCGCTGCCCCGGCGGAACAAACGGGCGTGGTGACCGGAGGAGAAATCATCACCAGTGACAAAGTCACAGTCCTGTGCGCGGCCCATCGTACAGTCCTCAAGAGTGCCTAGCTCCATGTGGGAACCGCGCAGCGGCCCGTCCACGATGGTGATTTCACGCGGCGCTTCGCGACGCCTCTGGGCCCCCTTCACCGGGGACGATGCCTGGTAGACGCCGGCGGCCTTATTGGCATCGCGACGCATGGCGTTGAGTGCGGCCAAGATGAACAGCCACAGCAACACCAGCAGGCCGATGCGCAGCGAGAGCAGCACGATCGAATCCATGGAAAGTCCTTACGCTAAAAAATCTGGGAAAGTTGCTGAGGCGGCTTAGTAGCCTTGGTTTTCAAGGCCGGTGATGCGCACCTCGATGTGGGAGTGGCCGAGGGTGATCACGTCGCCGTCGGCAAGCAGCCAGTTCTCAATCGGGGTGTCGTTCACGGTGGTGCCGTTCGTGGATTGCAAGTCCACCAGCACGGCGTCCTGGCCGTTCCAGGTGATCTCCGCGTGCTGGCGGGATACACCGGTATCGGGCAGGCGCAGGTCCGCGTCGTTGCTGCGGCCCAGGATGTTGGAGCCCTCTTGCACGTGGTAGACGCGGGAGGAGCCGTCCTGCAGCATAAGCGTCACCGCGGGCCCCTGCGGCGCCGGCTGGTTCGGGGTGGGCGCCATAAAGGCTGTGGTTGCGGCCTCGTCGGCGTTGTGCGGCTGGGTCATAGAGTCCTCCTGACCATGGTCGTGGTGGAAAATCGCATCAAATCCGGTTTCTTCGGTGGGCTCGTGATCCAAAAAGGAGGACACGCGCAACTGCCCAGTCCGCAGTCCCGACTCCTCCGCGATGCGTACGATGACCGGCCCGGCGAGGGACCAGCCACTGTTACGGATGAAGCGGGTGAGCTGATCAGCTAGATCCTTGGGAACACCCCGGTCTTGGGAGAGGTTCTCGATATCTTTGGAGGATACGCCGACGGTCATGACGTTGGGGCTATACAGCTTGCCATCATCACCGCGGGACAAATTGTCCTGCGCCTCCTGCTTGAGAAGCTCCTCAATCTCAGCGGGGACGACCTTGCCGCCGAAGACAAAGGCCATGCCGTTGTCCAGTCCGCGTTGCAGGGAAGAATCCAGCTTGGCGAGCTTATCTAGCAATGCCATAGGAAGGGCCGTCCTCCTTTCGGGATGTTTTCAGGGAGAGATATAGCAGCGATCAGTATAGGGTGCTTTCCTTGACTTAACGTAGACGCGCGCGGCAAAGTTCCCTGGGAAGTTCGGGTTTGCCAGCGGATTTGTAGAATCTGCTGGACTGCGTGCTAAGGTTAGCTAGTCGCCAAGACATCAATACCCTGCCCGGGTGGCGGAATTGGCAGACGCGCTGGCTTCAGGTGCCAGTGTCCTTATAGGACGTGCGGGTTCAAGTCCCGCCCCGGGCACGCTGAGCAGTTCAACAAACTGCTACACCGGAGGTCACAAACTCGAAAGGGTTTGTGACCTCCGGTTTCTTTGTTTTCTGAACTTGAGCGGTCGAGGATTGCAAGTGTGGGGATTTACATCCTAACTCCCGCTCTCGGCTTTCGAACTTTTGTTTTCGATGGTGTCAATAAGTCATCTTGATTGTTGTCTTGATCTGACGGTCTTGGCCAGGAAACGTTCCGCTGCGGCCACGTTCCGCTTCGGAGAGAGGTAAAAGTCCAGGGTCTGGCCACCGGCGGTGATCACCGGATAGAGGTAGCACCACCTGCCACCGACCCGGATATAGGTCTCATCCACCCGCCAGGAACTGGCCGGTGGGCAGAGACAAAGCCCTGGAATGACCTCCTGTCACCAGGGTCATTCCAGGGCATGTTTCCCTGACTAAGAGAAGCAGTGGCACAGAAGGTCTACCTCAGCGTGGGCCTTGTGGGCGTGCAGGTTCCGTGTGTGGCTGGTGTGCTGCGGCATGGTCGGTAGCGATTGATGACCGACTCTGGAGCGGGTGCCTTGTCTGGTCTCGTGGTTCAGGGTGGGTGGACTATTCGGCGGGTTGGATCTCGCTCTCGGTGACCCACTTGTGGTTGGTCATCGTCATCCCGTCGACGGTGAGATCAACCATGTAGACCGTCTCCTCGGTGGAGTAATCGATGGTGGCCTCAGCACCCTTCATGCCGGACATGTGCTCGGCATCCAGGACAACGCTCGCCCCGTCGGGCAGGGGGGCCTGACCCGGATCGACGAGCTCCTCATGGACGACCCAGCGGTGGTCGGTAACCGGGGCCCCACCCTCGGTGGGGGTGTAGCTGACCGAATAGGTCGTGGTGTCAAAAGCCCCGGAAATGGTGGCGGTGGCCCCGTCCATGCCGGGCATGTGGTCAGCGGTGAGGATGACCTCGGTGCCCACCGGGTACGTGGGATCCTCGGTCTCTTCAATGCCTGCCGGCGGTGCCCCGCCGTCGGCAGGGTGGTCGTGCCCGCCGTGCTCTTCGTCGGCAGTGGTGGTGTCTTCCTGGTGGGTCTCGTTGGTCTCTGCGGTTGCCGTCGTGGTGCTGGTGCTGTCGGCATCGTCAGAGTTGTCGGTGGCGTCGCTGCAGGCGGTCAACGCCAGGGTGGAGGTCAGTACCAAGGCGGCGAGGGTAATGCTGCGTTTCATGAGCGTTCCTTTCAAAGGTGGTGTGAGTTAGGGGTCGAGAGACAAGGTCAGTCAGTAACGGTTACGGGGGATATCGACCCACTGTGTTCCTCCTTCCCGTCGGTCGGAGCCAGGTGAGCCGGATCTAGATCAATGCGGCGCAACAGCTGGGCGTTCAGGGCCACCACGATGGTCGAGGCAGACATCAAGATCGCGCCCACGGCCGGGGACAGCACGAACCCGATCGGGGCGAGCACTCCGGCGGCCAGCGGCACGGCGAGGATGTTGTAGCCAGAGGCCCAGATCAGGTTCTGGATCATCTTGCGGTAGCTGGCCTGGGACAGCTCGATCATCGACAGCACTGCCCGCGGGTCATCACTGGCTAGGACCACCCCGGCAGATTCCATGGCCACATCCGTGCCGGCACCGATGGCGATACCGACATCCGCGCGGGTCAAAGCGGGGGCGTCATTGACACCGTCACCGACCATGGCCACGCTCAAACCCCGGCCCTGCAGCTGCGTGACCTTGGTGTCTTTGTCCTGAGGCAGGACCTCGGCGAAGACCTCATCAATGCCTAAGTCCTGACCGACAGCATGGGCGACCTGCTGGGCGTCGCCGGTGATCATCGCCACCTTCACCCCGCGGTCCTGCAGGGCTTTCACGGCGGCGCGGGATTCGGGGCGAATCTTGTCCTCGACGGCCACGGCACCGATGATCTGACCGTCGCGGACAATATGGAGCACGCCGGCCCCACGCCCGGTCCAGGCGCTGGTGGTGTCGGTGAGCTCGGCCGGGGTGGTGAGGTTGAACTCGCGCAGCATGTTCGGCCCACCCACGAGGATCTCAGCGCCATCGACAGTGGCCCGGATCCCGCGGCCGGAGGCGGCGGTGAAACCGGTTGCGCGCAGTGGGCGGCGTGAGGCCTCCGGGTGTGCGGCCGCGGCAGCCACGATGGCGCGGGCCACGGGGTGCTCGCTGTCGGCCTCCGCGGCGGCGGCCAGGGCCAGCAGGTGCCCTTCCGAAGTACCGGGCACCGGGGCGACACCGGTGACCGCGTGCGCACCCTCGGTCAGCGTGCCGGTTTTGTCGAAGAGCACCACGTCGATGGTGCGCATCCGCTCGAGCGCCATCCGGTCCTTGATGAGCACCCCGGATTTCGCGGCCCGCTCGCTGGAGATCGCAATGACCAGCGGAATCGCCAGGCCCAGGGCGTGCGGACAGGCGATGACCAGCACCGTGACCGTGCGCACCACGACATCGTCCGGGCTGCCGATGATGGTCCACACCACCGCGGTGATCAGAGCGGAGATCAGCGCGAACCAGAACAACAACGCCGCCGCCCGATCCGCCAGGGCCTGGGCCCGGGAGGAGGACTCCTGGGCGTCGGCAACCATGCGTTGGATCCCGGCCAGGGCGGTGTCCCCGCCGGTAGCCTCCACCCGGACGCGGACGGTGTTGTCGGTGGCCACGGTACCGGCGACCACCTTGTCACCGGTGTCGCGGAAGACGGGATGGGATTCGCCGGTGATCATCGCCTCATCGAATTCGGCGGCTCCGTCGAGGATGGTTCCGTCGGCCGGCACCCGGGCACCGGCCCTCACCAGCACGACGTCGTCGACGACCAGCTCAGAGATGGACACGGTACGGGTGGTCCCGTCGATGACTTTCTCGGCCTCATCCGGCAGCAGGGCAGCCAGCGCGTCAAGCGCGGAGGACGCGGCCCCGAGAGCGGACATCTCCAGCCAGTGGCCCAGCAGCATGATGGTCACCAGCAGGGCCAGCTCCCACCAGAAGTCCAGGTCGAAACCGCCCAGCCCCAGAGTGGTGACCCAGGAGGCGACAAACGCCACGGTGATGGCCATGGCGATCAGGAGCATCATGCCGGGTTGGCGGGATTTCAGTTCTTTCCATCCGCCCTTGAGGAAAGGCGTTCCGCCGTAGGCGAAGATGATCGTGCCCAGCACCGGGGGGATCCAGGTGGATCCGGGGAATGCCGGGAGGTGGTAGCCGAGCAGGTGGGCGACCATGGGGCTGAAAATAACGACGGGAATGGACAGAATCAGCGACCACCAGAAGCGGTCTCGAAACATTGCGGTGCTGTGTCCGGCGTGTTCGCCGTGACCATGAACGTGGTGGTCTTCGTCCGGGGCGGAATGCGGGTGATCGTGGGGCATCGCCTGGCCGTGGGTGCCGGCATCTGCGTGGTGTTCGTGGCTGGCATGATCCGGGTGGTAGGTGTGGTCTGTTTCCGGAGCGGGGTGATCACCGGAATGGTGGGGAGTGCTCATGACGTTCCTTTCGCTCAACCCGGCCGGGGTCGAGATGATGGGTGAACTGATCAGGATAAGACGGTGTAGCCGGCCTCCTCGATGGCTCGGCGAACCATCTCTGGAGGTACGACACCGGTGACCGTGACGGTGGAAACATCACCAGCAGCGAGATCAATCTGGACGTCGTCGACCTGGGGGAGGGCCTGAAGGGCCTGGGTCACGCTTTTCGCGCAGTGCCCGCAGGTCAGGCCGGTGACCTGGTAGCTAGGGGAGGACGCTCCTGCTGACGAGTCGCTGGCGGCAGGGATGGAGGCGGTGTCGGCACGAGAGGCAGGTCCGCAACAGCTGCAGCCGTGGGAGGCCATCGGCAAGAGGCGGGGCTTGGAGGTGATCATGGAAAAGCTCCTACGGGTCGGTGGGATGCGGTAACGCTCGCTAGCATATACCCCCCGGGGGTATATTTTCAATGGGTGGAGGGCACGGCTCTCACGCGGGGCAGGGTGTGGTCATCGAGCAGCCTCCTCACTGTCGGGAGGGGACAGCGGGAGGCGGAGGGCAAATACCGCTCCGCGACCGGGTCCGGGGGAGGTGGCGGTGAGAGTGCCGCCGTGGGCCTCGATCAATGCCTTGGAGATGGTCAGACCGATACCGGCCCCGGCGTCGTCCCGGCTGCGGGCGGCATCCCCCCGGTAGAAGCGTTCGAAGATGTATCTGAGCTGGTCAGGTGGGATGCCCTCGCCGTCATCGGCGACGTGGATGAGTGCGGTGGAAGCCCCCTGTCGGTGGACGCTGATCCGGACCTGCCCGCCGGCCGGGGTGTGCCGTAGCGCGTTCGACAGGAGATTGCTCATCACCTGGCCGAAGCGTTGCCGGTCCACGAGCACCCGGGCGGTGTCTGTAATGGTCTCGACCTGTAAATCGACGCCTTTGTCAGCATAAGCTTCCCCCGCGGCAGCAGCGGCGGTATGGAGCAGATTCCCGAGCCCTTCCTCCGCCAGGTCCAAATCGATCCGGTGTTCCTGGGCCCGGGAGACATCGTCGATGTCTTCCATCAACCGGGTCAGGCGGGTGAGTTGGTCAGCCATGATCGTGTGGGTGGCATTATTCCAGTCCACGACCCCGTCTTGGAGACCATCGAGGTAGACCGTGAGCACCGATAAGGGGGTGCCCATTTCGTGGGCCAGATCAGAGAGCATCTGGCGGCGGACCTGTTCGGTGTGTTCCAGCCGGTCGGCCATGGTGTTGAAGGTATGCGCCAGGGTGGTGACCTCGGGGCCTGCTTTTCCGGCGGGCACGCGGATACGGGAGTTGCCGGCCGTCAGGCTGGTAGCGGCGCGGGTGAGGTCCTGCAGGGGGGTGCGCAGACGACGCGATAACCACAGGCTGGCCAGCAGGGCGCTGATCAAGGCGGTGGGCAGGGCGACGGCCAGGGTGATCAGGTTGGCGCCCCGGTAGGCCTGCTCGGCATGGAACAGCTCCAGCGAGGGGTCCTCCCGGCCGGTCATCAACATATGATCATGGAACAGGGTCGGACCCACCATCGTGGCCACGGCCGAGGCCACCAGCAGGCTAATCACCACGACCAACACCTGGGCGGCCAGGAAGCGGAAGGTCAGGCCGGGTCCGTGATTCATGGTTGCCCCACCCGGTAGCCCACGCCACGCACGGTGTCGATAAACCCCCGGCCCCGGGTGTCGGTGCCGAGCTTGCGACGCAAGTTGCCGATGTGGACATCGACGATGCGTTCATCACCGACCCAGGTGGTGTCCCAGACCTCGGTGACCAGGTCGTGGCGGGTCAGCACCTGGCCGGGGCGCAGGGCCAGGGCAACCAGCAGCTCGAACTCCGTGCGGGTGAGCTCCACGGTCGTCTCCCCCACCCGCACCTGATGGGCGACGGGGTCAAGGATGAGGTCACCAACGATCAAGGGGGTGGTCACCTGCGGTGGGGTGGTGCTGGTGCGCGGGCGGCGCAGCACCGCATGCACCCGGGTCACCAGTTCCCGGATGCTAAAGGGTTTGGTGATGTAGTCATCCGCCCCCAGGGTCAAACCGCTGATCTTGTCGTCCTCGCTGCCACGCGCGGTGAGCATGAGGATGTAGCAGTCCGAGAAGGTGCGGATGCGTCGGCACACCTCCAGGCCGTCGAGTTGGGGCAGCCCCAGATCCAGCACCACGACATCGGGGGAAAATCGACGGGTCTCGTCCACGGCCTGGGTGCCGGTGTGCGCCTGGCGGGTATCGAAGCCGGCCCGGATGAGGTAGGAGGCCACCATCTGAGCCAGGGGTTGTTCATCATCGACGACCAGCACCCGCCCCGGGGGCGTGGCGGTGGTCGGTGTGCAGTCAGTCATAGACCCCAGTATCGCTCCGGGCAGGGAGAATACCACCCTCGCTCAGTGCCCGGCGGGGAAATCTTCATCAAATCTTCAAACATCACCCTTCGACCGCCGTCACCCCTGTGCCCCACCCCGGGCCGACGGCATCGCCTCCCCTCGTCGGTTCAGCAGGCGCCACCAGGAATTTCACTGCCTGCACCGCATACTCGGGGCGGGTAGAAGGACATCGCCTACGGCTGTGGGGTGGTGTCCCGGTGGTGACCCAGCCCACTGAGTCCACCCCCTTTTTTACCCTGTTATAAGGCTGTGAGCAGGGTTTTTGATTTCTAGTCCGTCAGGCACCCGTGCTAGATAAAGGTATGGCATCGACCTTGAGACGGTGTCTTCTCACGGTCTTACCACGATCCAAGGAGATTGACGTGAAACGAGCAGCGATCGCAGCCGCCGCCCTTGCCCTCGCCCTCACGGGGTGTTCGGCCGCCGACCCGGAACCCACCGCCGACGGGACGGTGTCCCAGGATACATTCCTGACTACCCATGGCCTGGCCGCCATGGACGCGGTGGAGATCATTGATCACCTCGACCGGCAGAAGGTCACTGAGCGTCCCACGGATCTGATCGCCTCAGTGCGTGCCGATGAACTGCTGCTCTCGAGCGATGGCCAGGAAGTCGTGGTCGATCTTCCCGACAATCAGACGTATGTCTCGATCGCACCCTATCTCACCTCCACCCACGACTGCTTCTACCACAGCCTCACGACCTGCCTGGGGGAACTCGACAATGAGGATATCCAGGTCACGATCACCGATGAGGCGACCGGTGAGGTGCTGGTGGACGAGGCGACAACCACCTTCGACAACGGGTTTATTGGCTTCTGGCTTCCCGATGATGTCACCGGCCTGATTGAGGTCAGCTACCAGGGGCGTACCGGCACCACGGAGTTTTCCACCACCGACGACGGTGCCACCTGTGTCACAGACCTGCGCCTGACGTGATGGCTCAGCAGGGTCCTCACCTGCGACTGTCTCCCGTGTCACTGAAATCTTGCACCAAGGAAGGTTAAATCATGACGAACGCGTTTTCCCGACGACAGTTTCTGCTCGGTGGGCTCGTCCTCGCCGGCACCGGGGCCGTGACCGCCTGCACCAGCGACCCTGGACCCGCTGCCCCGGCACTAGGTCCCTCCCTTCGCCCCACTCCCACCCCCACTGCGCTCAGTGAGCCGACGGTGCGCCGGACACTGACCGCCCGGCCCCTCTCTCTGGATATCGGCGGCATCGAAGCCAAGACGTGGGGATACGTCTCTGATACCGGGGATGCGGCCATTGAGGCCACCGCCGGCGACGTCCTCCAGGTCGATATCACCAATGAACTGCCTGAGAGCACCTCCATCCACTGGCATGGCATCGCACTCCACAACGCAGCCGACGGTGTGCCCGGCATGACCCAGGACCCCATTGAACCTGGCGAGTCTTTCTCCTATGTTTTTGAAGTCCCCCACGGTGGCACCTACTTCTACCATTCCCACTCTGGCCTGCAGCTTGATCGCGGCCTCCACGCCCCACTGATCGTCCGTGACCCGCAAGACGCTGAGGACCAGGACGTCGAGTGGACCATCGTGCTCGACGACTGGGTCGATGGCATTCAGGGCACTCCCGACGATGAGCTCGACAAGCTCACCGGAATGGGTTCGGGCGACCATAACGGGAAGAAGGGGATGGGAGGTCACGGCCATATGATGCACGGCACCCCGGACCGGGTACTGGGCGGGGATGCCGGCGATGTGATGTATCCGCACTACCTCATCAACGGACGTATCCCCCGTGCTCACCGGACCTTCGAGGCTCGCCCGGGCGACAAGGCCCGCCTGCGGTTTATCAACTCCGGCGGTGACACCATCTTCAAGGTGGCCCTCGGTGGCCACCGCATGACCGTGACCCACACCGACGGCTTCCCTGTCCAGCCTCGGGAGACCGAATCGATCTACCTGTCGATGGGCGAGCGTGTCGACGTCGAGGTCATCCTCGGCGACGGCATCTTCCCGCTCACGGCTTTAGCGGTAGGTAAGGACGACCGCGCCTTCGCCGTCATCCGCACCGCCGGCGGCCAGGCCCCCCACCCCGATGTCGACTTCCCCGAGTTGTCGTCCACCGGACTGCTTCTGTCCTCCCTGAAGCCAGCAGACCGTGCACTCCTGCCCGAGGACACACCAGACCGAGAAGTCAGCATCGACCTGGGCGGGCAGATGATGCCGTATGAATGGAGCATTCTCACCGACGGCCAATCCTCCTCCGCGACCGTGCAGGAGGGCCAGCGTCTGCGGATGGTCATGCGCAACAGGACCATGATGCCCCATCCCATGCACATCCACGGCCACACGTGGGCGCTGCCCGGCAGCGGCGGGCTACGCAAGGACACCGTCCTTCTCCGCCACGGTGAAACCATGATCGCCGACCTAATCGCTGACAACCCCGGTGAGTGGGCATTTCACTGCCATAACGCCTATCACATGGAAACCGGGATGTTCAGCTCGCTCCGCTACGAGTAACCCCCACAGCAGGGTTGAGTGCCGAGGTGGGCGGGGGTGTCCCCCGAGTAGTGGACACGGCGTTGGTGTCAGGGTTGAGCAGTGTATGCCAGGAGTCGACGGGTTGTGCCGTTCCACCGCGATTGCTTCGGACAAGCTCCAACCCGTCCTGAGCAAGGTAGCGATAAGCCAGACTTTGAGGAAACCCGACCTCTTCAATTGCGCTGAGCACAGATCGGCCACTCTCAACCAGAGCGACAACTTGTTGATACTGCTGGTCAACCAAACTCCGCTGAAGCCGAGCACGGTTAAGCCCCTCGCTTTGGCGCCATGCCCTCGCCTGAACCTTCGAGACGCCCAACTCCTTCAGGATCACTGGCACCGGACGCGCATTATGCAGATACGCCTTCACAAACCGCTCACGCAGCTTCTCATCACCTGACATCTACACAACCTCCTAGCTGTATAGATGCATTCACCACCTGAGCCCGCCTGAAGTTTTTCGCTCTTATTTACCGTGAACGACAGTGACAGGTTCGTGAGAAGGCGTGTACCGCCGGCTTAAGCGCTTTGCCAGCGCATCCTGCCATCAGAAGCGGGCGCGCACGTCATCGGGACACCTTTCTTTGATACGCCGCTACCGCCATTGCAATACGCGCCGGGGTGAACGTAGTTCTGTTGTACGGCGGGTGCTTCATAAATAGCGGCGGCCTCTTGCACTGGGGGATTCGCGGCCATCATTTCGTCGGCGCATTGTTGCGTCCAGCCAGAAGTTCCATCGCTGAAGAATGTGGTTCCGGTTTCGTGCAGTGAGACGTCACCGCAGGATTCGATGGTCTTCTCCATCGGAGTAGGCTGCGCTACACCAGGCGCCTCGGTGAAGCCGATGACTTCTTCGTGCGGTTGATCCACGCCGATATCTTCGGCGCTTTCCTCGGCAGTGGGAAGGGTGGGGCGTGGGGTCTCTTCTGCTGTTTCAGTAACGCTGGTGCTTGTGCTTGGTGACGTCTCACTCTCAGGAGTGGATTCAACGTCGAGTGAGGAACAGCCGCTGAGCACAAAGAGCGCAGCGGCAAGAGAGAGAAGTCGCTTCATTTCAGATCCTTTGTCTATCCACCTTCATGCTAGTGGCCGTCACCCCACATGCGCACAGAAATCACACAGTAAATGGCCAGCCTTGGAGGATAAGCTAGTGCATCATGAAAAACGGCTTTCTACAGCGCGCTTTCTTGGCCATCCTCCTCGGCACCGCTGCACCTGTTCCAGCGCATGCCCAGACTATGGAGACCTCCGCCGCGCAGGAACTCGGCATCAATGATCCTGACTGTAAGCCCACGGGTTCGGTCACCGAGCCGGTCGTCCTTCTCCACGGCACCTCAGCCAACGCGGCCGATTGGAATGATCTCATCCCAAAACTCACCGAGCAGGGCATGTGCGTGTGGGCCTTCGACTACGGCGCCGAGGACATCACGTACCAGAATGCCTATGACTACATGAAGGGTATTGCGGATCTGGATTCTTCAGGGCGCGAAATAGCCGGGCACATTGAGCACATCCGTGAGGTCACCGGAGCACACAAAGTAAACCTCGTCGGTTTCTCCCAAGGCGGCCTGCACACCAAGACCTTCACGCAGCTCTACGGCTCAGCAGAGGAAGTGAACCGAGTGGTTACAATCGGTGCGAACTTCCACGGGACAACGTGGGGTGACAGAGCAACACCCCTCAGCACGGCGGCCAAAATCGCGCCCGATGTGGTTGATTTCCTGGGCACCAGCGCCGGCATCCAGCAGTTGCAGGGCTCGGACTTTATGGAGGATCTCAATCAGCTTCCGGACACCGCGCCCGGCGTCACCTACACGTCCATCTACTCGCCGGCGGATAACACCGTGACGCCAAATCGGACCTCTGAGCTCACCGCTGTCCCGGGCGCGGACGTGGCCAACGTGGAATCCGCTCCCGTCGAGCACGGGCAGCTGCCCCATGATCCGCGCGTGCACGAGCAGATCATATGGGGGCTGACGCGCTAATGACACAGATTCACGGCGCCATCGACGCGGAGGGTCGGTGCCGTCACTGGCACACGCTTGTCGACGTCATTGCGAACAAGTGCCACACCTGCGGCGGATGGTTCGCGTGTTCGCTGTGTCATGCGGAGCTGACAGACCATGACTTCGGGCCCATGCCGAAGGACGAGCTGTGCGTCATGTGCGGGGCCTGCGGCCGAACAATGACCTACGCCGAATACTCGGCATATAAATGCCCCGCGTGCGGGCACGCCTTCAATTCAGGCTGTGCGCTGCACGCGGGGACGTATTTCAGCTAGCTGCCTACGGCAAAAGCTGGGCCAGCGGGGTGCCCTCGACGAGGGTCTTCAGGTACGCCAGAATGTCCGGGACGTTGAAGGTGAAGTTGCCGATGGTCACCGGGAAGGTCGGAAAAGCGTTGTTTGCTGGGGCATTATTGCCGTTATTGGCCGGGGCGCCACCACCGTTGTTAGCAGGGGCATTGTTGTTAGCTGGGGCGGTGTTATTAGCTGGGGCACCACCATTGTTAGCAGTGTTGCCGCCACCGTTCAGGCCGCAGCGCGCGATGGCCTCGTCGGCGCGGGCGACGGCGTCGCGGATCTCGCCGCCACGCGGGTGGAAGTTAGCAGCAGCCAGCGCCTGGGACTTCTTGCTGTTGTAGTCAGACGGATTGGTGTAGTACTTGGTGGCCTGCTCACAGGAAATCTGGCCGGCAGGGACCTTGGCCAGGTAGTCATCCACCATGTCGGCGGATGCGGTAGGGGCGGACAGGCCGATGGCAGCAGCAACGGAGCAGAGGACAAGCTTATTTCTCATGCGCCACATTGTGCCACAGCTTTTACACGTTTGCGCAAGTCCTAACGCGCCAGGAAACGATTTACCAGCGAAAAATACGCCTTCACAGTCAAATCCAAGTCTTCCAGGTAGAGGTGCTCATCGTGGCTGTGCAGCTGCGAGTTTGCGCTGGCCATGTCCCGATCCTCCGCATGCAGTGCAAAACCGTAGGCATTGCCGCCGCGGCGACGAGCCACGCGCAGGTCGGAACCACCCGTCGCCAGCACTGGCAGCACTTCCTTATCCGGGAAGAATTCGTGGGCGGTCTCTTCAATGCAGCGCCACAGCTCAGTATCAGTCGAGGACTGTGTGGCGTCCTCAGTAATAAGGTGCTCGATTTCTACCTCCTCGGCCATATCGCCGAGCGCTTCACGTAGGAAATCATCAAGCTCCTCCTGGGTCTGGCCGGGGAAGGGGCGGATGTCCATCTCTAGGTAGGCGTGGGAGGGCAGCACGTTGATGGCACCACCTGCGCGCAGGACCGTTTGAGCAATCGTCGTGTGCGAGAAGGCGTGGGCGTAGGCAGACAAATTACCGAACTTTTCGTAGTCGGCGGCGTCAGCGGAGCCGTCGAGAAGCGCTGCCTCCGTTGCGGGATCGAAGCGGAAGGTCTTGACGAATCCCTGCCACACCTCATCCGTGGCCACTGGTGGCTCGGCGACGGCGATGCGGCGAGCAACTTCACCAATCTTGACGATGGCAAAGTCCTTCCCAAACGGCGTCGAGCCATGGCCGGCATCGCCGTGCACGTGCAGGCGGCGCTGGCCCGCGCCCTTCTCACCGACGTTGAAGCCGAGCGCGCCGGGCAGGTGGCTGCCGCCGGTCTCCGAGAGACAGTTGCGCACCGAGTAGGCCTCCGGGTGGTGCTTATCCATCCAGATGGAGCCCAAACCGCCGCGGGCCTCCTCGTCCGCCATACCCACAAACGCCAGGGTGCCGCCGGGGTTGCCGCGCTGAGCCACATCGCGAGTCACCGCCGCCATCGTCGCCGTAATAAAGAGCATGTCCACCGCGCCGCGGCCGTAGAGCTTGCCATCCTCGATGACGGCGTCGAAGGGTGGCTTGGTCCACTTGGGCTGGTCGACGGGCACGACGTCCGTGTGGCCCATGAGCGTGAGCGGCTCCTTGTCCGGGTCACCCGGAACGGTCACCACGATGGTCACGCGGCCGGGGTGCGATTCATAGCGTTGAACCTCCACCGGGGTGCCTGCGAAAAACCGCTCCAACGTGTCGGCATTGCGGACCTCGTGGCCGGAATCCGGAGTGAGGTCATTCACGCAGGCATTGCGAATAAGCTCCTGAAGCAGTGCAAGGGTGTCGTCGTAGAGCGTGGAATCCATGGCCTAGAGGTTAGTCCGGACTACATGAAACCGGCAGATTTACCACAACTTGAACGGTGTTCAAGTAATGTTTCCCGCATGAGCATCGTAGACATCGCACGCGAGAAGGCCCTGGAGCAGGGCATCGGCCTCAACGAAGAAGAACTCTTGCAGGTTCTCCAGATCCCGGATGAGCAGCTGGAAGAGATCGCGGACATCGCCCACAAGACCCGCCTGAAGTGGTGCGGCCCGGACGTGTCCGTGGAAGGCATCATCTCCATTAAGACCGGCGGCTGCCCGGAGGATTGCCACTTCTGCTCGCAGTCAGGCCTGTTCGAGTCTCCCGTGCGCGCCGCGCGCCTCAACATCCCGGAGCTGGTGGAGGCGGCCAAGAAGACCGCTAAGACCGGCGCTACGGAGTTCTGCATCGTGGCGGCCGTGAAGGCCCCAGACGAGAACCTCCTGTCCCAGGTTGCCGAGGCCATCCCGGCCATCCTCGATGAAGTCGATATTGAAATCTCCCTATCCCTGGGCACGCTGACGCGCGAGCAAGCCCAGCGGCTTAAGGACATGGGCGCCCAGCGCTACAACCACAACCTGGAGACGTCCAAGTCCTTCTTCCCCAACGTGGTCACGACCCACACCTGGGAGGAGCGCAAAGAAACCCTCGAGAACGTGCGTGCTGTCGGCATGGAGATTTGTTCCGGGGGCATCATCGGTATGGGCGAATCCCTCGAGGATCGCGCCGAGTTTGCCTACCAACTGGCCCAGCTCGAGCCTTGCGAGGTACCGATGAACTTCCTCGATCCGCGCCCGGGCACCCCGTTCGCGGACTACCCCCTAGTCCCGCTCGGTGAGGCGCTGCGCGCCGTGGCCGCCTTCCGCCTGGCCATGCCGTCTGTAACTCTCCGCTTTGCGGGTGGCCGCGAGCTCTCCCTCGGTGACGACGGCACCGAAAAGGGCCTCCTCGGCGGCATCAACGCCATCATCGCCGGCAACTACCTGACCACGCTGGGCAAGCAGATTGAAAAGGACGTCGACATGCTCGGCCGCATCGACCTGCCCATCAAGGCGCTCTGATGAAAAACTCGACGGAACTGGCCGCCGCCGTCCTTGCCGGCGAGGAGCCGCTGTTCCATCCCAATACTGGGAAACCACTGAGCGAGGAATTCACCTTGCACCCGGCGGCCGCGGCCGGCCTGGACGTCCCGCGCTATTGCCAGTTGTGCGGGCGCCGCATGGTGGTGCAGGTGCGCCCGGATGGTTGGAACGCGCGCTGTTCGCGGCACGGCGAGCTTGACTCGGACCACCTTTATGAGGAGGCACTTCCGTAAGCTGGGGCACCATGGATCCCGCTGTTGCCCACGCCCATCGGTCTGCGCTGCGCTCGATTTCCCGCGTCGTCACCGAGATCGCTGAGCCGACTCCTGAAAAACAGGCGCTGGAGGCCGTCGCCGAGCAACTGCGCCGCGGCAACGTCATGGTCCTCACCGGGGCGGGAGTGTCCACGGAATCAGGCGTGCCGGACTACCGCGGCCCGAACGGCTCCCTCAGCCGCCACCGCCCCATGACCTATCAGGAGTTTCTGCACGACCCGCAGGCCTCGCACCGCTACTGGGCACGCGCTTTCGTTGGCTGGCGGGTCATGCAAGCTGCACACCCCAACCGCACGCACTACGCGTTGGTCGAACTCGAGCGCGCCGGGCTCCTTACGGGTGTTGTCACCCAAAACGTCGACGGCCTCCACGAAGAAGCCGGGCAGCGCAACCTCATCGCCCTGCACGGAGACATGCAACACGTGGTGTGCTTGAGCTGCGGATACGAAGAAACACGCGCGGACTACGACGCCCGCGCGGCCACAGCCAACCCGACATATCTGCAACGCTGGGCAGTCAACAAAGAGGACGTTAACCCCGACGGCGACGTTGCCCTCAGCCACGAAGCGGTCGAAGAATTTGTCATGCCCGGCTGCGTGCGGTGCGGCTCACAGCGCCTCAAGCCAGACGTGGTCTATTTTGGGGAGCCCGTCCCCACCTATAAGAAGGACGCCGCCTATGCGATGGTCAACGAGTCTGACTCCCTGCTGGTAGCCGGCTCTTCGCTGGCGGTCATGAGCGGCTTCCGCTTCGTTCTGGAGGCCAAGAAACAGGGCAAGCGCGTAGCCACCATCAATGGAGGGCCAGGACGCGCGGATGACCGCGTAGACACCCTGTGGCGCACTCAAGTGGGCCCGGCTTTCGATGCGATCCTGGACGAGCTAGAACTCTAGAGTTGCTCCAGTTCTTCGAGGATTACCTGGCAGACCCGTTTATCCATGGGCATATCTTCGTGGCGGATTATCGCGCGGCGCTCGATGTCCTGAATATAGATATTTCTTACCTGCTGGCCATTGAGGAAACAGGTGTTGGGAGGAACCACGATGGCATCGGAGCGGGTGGCGATGCACGTATAGCTCACCCCGGGTTCGACCTCACTGCCGCGGTTCGTGTCCTCAATTATCTTGCTGCCGGTTACTTGCTGCATTCCGGCGGGGCCAAACCAGGCGTCGATAAGCGAGCGCGCCACTTCCTCCTGCCTTTCGCTGCGAAAGAGGGGGCTGGCGATTCCACCCTGGGTCGTGCCGTGGTTGGGTGCACTGATACAGACGACGTGCCGTACACACTCTGCGCCGTCGTGCATGCGCATCCAGTACCGAGCCAATAACCCACCTTGTGAATGCCCGACGAGGATTACTTGTTCAGCGCCGGTAACGGTGCGGACGGCGTTGACGTAGGCGTCGAGCTGCCGGGCGGATTCCTGCAGGGGGCCGGTGGCGCGGGTCCCGTAGTCAGGGGCGAAGGTGGCCCAGCCAGCGGCGCGGAGCATTCCTGCGAGAACCTGCCATATCCCCTTGCTGTCGCAGGTTCCGTGGATCAAAACAACCGGCCAGGGTCGTTCTGCGGTGGGACGCGCGGACCAGTCGTCTTCGTAGACGCCGCGCGGACGTCTGCGGGCACCGAGGGGGAGTGGGATCATGGAATTTCAGTTTACTCTTGACCCCTATCCAACTTTCGTACTAAGCTAAGGCTTGCCTAATTTGGTCCGGCGGTGAGCTCCACACCGCACGCGCTACCGGATTAGTCATGGGGATAGGGCCCGCCGCTTCACCGCGGCGGGCTTCTTTCATGGATACACTCGCGGGCATGACCGACCTGCAGCATGTCCACTCCGTCAACGAAGCGGTTGCGCGCCTCAGCGAGCTCTATGACAGTTCTTGCGAGCTGGCACGTCACGCACTCGCCTCGGGGGACCACGACGCCTACCGCCACGTGGTCTACCCGAAGATCACCGTGCATGTGCGTCAGTGGACGCCCATCGACCGCTCTGAACCCTTCGGCGACGTGGACCAAGAGGGCCGCTACTCGGCGGTGATATCAAAGCCATGGCTGATTCGTGGATACCTCACAGAGCAGCTCACACGGCTCACCAATAACTATCCCTGCGATATTTACGTTGGCCAATCAGATGAGCGCATCCCGCCGGAATATATCCGGGGGATTACAGAAATTCCCCAGGACCGCGGCGACATACCCCGGCCCACGCTCGATGCGGTGCATGACGGAATCGTTGACGGCGCCTGGAAAGCCTTCCACGGGAAGGAAAAGCCACTCTTTCACTTTGGCCCGCAGCGCTTCGATATCGCCTGCGCCCGCATCGAGCACTACACCGGCATCGAGGTGGACACCGTGCAGAAGTACATCCTGTTCACCAACTACGCCATGCACACCACCGAGTTCGTTAAGTTCGGCCTGCGCGAGTTGGCCCGGGAAGACTCGCGCTATACCGCGCTCGTGCTGCCCACGGGAGAGACCATCCACCCCAATGACGCGGTGCTTCTCGACGTCGACGGGCTCACCCTCACCTCCCGCTACCAGATGCCACGTTTTGATCTCATCACCGCCGGCGGCGATGGCATCACGATGATCAACATTGGCGTCGGCCCCTCCAACGCCAAGACCATCACGGACTGTCTCGCGGTGCTGCGCCCCGAGGCCTGGATCATGATCGGCCACTGCGCAGGGCTTGATGGCCGCATGCGCATCGGAGACCTCATCCTGGGCAATGCTTATCAGCGCGAAGACCACATCCTCGACGGCACCGTCACCACCAGCAACCCGATTCCCGCTATCCCGGAGATCCAGCGCATGCTGGAGGCCGCCGTCGACGAGGTCTATGGGAAAGACAATTCGCTCATGCGCACCGGCACGGTGCTCTCCACCGATGACCGCAACTGGGAGTGGCGCACCTCCCGGGACTTGTGGGAATGGCTGCGCCACTCCACCGCAGTGGCAGTAGATATGGAATCCTGCACCCTCGCCGCCAACGGCTACCGCTACCGCATCCCGTACGGCACGCTGTTGTCGGTTTCTGATTTGCCCCTGCACGCCGTACCTAAACTTCCCGCCCAAGCGCAGGCCTTTTATTCGAATTCGAAGGAGGCCCACGTCATGTGCGCGGTGCGCGCGGTGGAGGCCTTGGCGGAGAATCCAGAGCGGCTGCGCACCCGCAAATTGCGGCGAACGGTGGCAGAGGTTCCGTTCCGCTGAGGGAGATGATTAAACTGAGGGAAATGCACAATCTGGCGAAGGAGACCTAGACGATGAGCACCCCGGAGTGGTGGAACCCGGAACGCGAGAACCTGACCTGGGAGGTCTTCGGTGAGGCCAGTCGCTTCCTGTCCCAAGAAATCGTGGATTCGGGCTGGTTCCCGGACCTCATCGTGGGCGTGGCCCGCGGTGGATTGATCCCAGCCGGCGCTATTGGCTACGCCATCGGCGTCAAGGAGATGGGCGCTATCAACGTGGAGTTCTACACCGATATCGGTGAGACCCTTCCGGAGCCGATTCTCCTTAACCCGCAGCTAGATACAGACTCGCTCAAGGACAAGAAGGTCCTCGTCGTTGATGACGTGGCGGATTCCGGCAAGACCCTCGACCTCGTGGTCAACCTGCTCGAGCAGACCGCATCCGAGGTCAAGTCCGCGGTGATCTACACGAAGCCGACCACCATCTTTGAGCCGGACTTCTCGTGGAAGAAGACCGACCAGTGGATCAACTTCGCATGGTCCGTCCTCCCGGTCATCACGCGCGATGGCTCTTTCCAGGAAGGACATTAATGTCAGAAGCCTCCGCCGGTTCTTTCCGCGCGGCTTTCAACTCGCCCGCCCGCTTCCGTAAAGAAGTGTTTGGCGGGCTTGCTGTTGCGCTCGCCCTCATCCCGGAAGTTTTAAGTTTCTCCATCCTCGCCGGACTCGACCCTAAGGTGGGTCTTTTCGCCTCCGTCATCATGGCGATGTCCATCGCCATCACCGGCGGGCGCCCAGCCATGATCTCCGCCGCGGCGGGTTCGGTCGCCGTGGTCATCGCACCACTTGCCCACGAGCATGGCCTGCACTACGTCCTCGTCACCATCTGGATGGCGGGAATTCTGCAGGTGGTGATGGCAGTGCTGGGCGTCGCCAAGCTCATGCGTTTCATCCCTCGCAGCGTCATGCTGGGTTTTGTCAACGCGCTGGGTATCCTCATGTTTACCGCGCAGCTGAGCCATCTGTGGAACGTGCCGTGGCTGGTGTATGTCCTCGTCGCCTTGGGCCTGCTGATCATGGTGGTATGGCCCCGAATCACCACGGTGATCCCCGCGCCGCTCATGGCGATCGTGGTTGTCACCGTGCTGACTGTGATTTTTGGGTGGCAGGTTCCCGACGTCGCGGATCAAGGTGAGCTTCCGACCTCCCTGCCTGGCTTCATTATTCCGGATGTGCCGTGGACGAAGGACACTCTCCTCCTCTGCCTTCCCTATGCACTGGGCGTGGCGCTGGTCGGCCTCATGGAATCTCTGCTCACCGCCAAGCTTGTCGATGACCTCACGGACACCCATTCCGATAAGACACGCGAATCCGTAGGACAGGGCATCGGCAACATGCTCGCCGCAGCCATCGGCGGCATGGGCGTGTGCGCGATGATCGGCCAGACCATGATCAACGTCAAGGAATCCCAGGCGCGCACGCGCTTGTCGACGTTCCTCGCCGGCGTCTTCCTCCTCGTCCTCATCCTCGTGTTGGGGGATACCGTAGGAAAAATCCCCATGGCCGCTCTCGTGGCAGTCATGTTCATGGTGTCTTACCACACCGTGGATTGGCGCTCGGTGCGCACGATTCACCGCATGCCTCTGAGCGAAACCCTCGTCATGCTGGTGACGGTGATTGGCACCTTGGCCACGAATAACCTGGCGGTCGGTGTGATCCTCGGCGTCCTCACCGCCTCGGTGGCCTTTGCGCGCCGCGTGGCGCACCTGGTGTCGGTGGAGCTGGAGGGCAACGTCTACACCGTGCGTGGCCAGCTCTTCTTCGCGTCGTCCAACGATCTGGTCTACGCCTTCGATTACACCCTGCCGGTGGACAAGGTCATTGTGGATTTCTCAGAGGCCGATATCTGGGATGCCTCAACCGTGGCGGTGCTTGAATCCGTGGAAAACAAGTACGCAAGTCGTGGAGTAGCGGTGGAATTCCGCGGCCTCGATGGCGTTAGCCTCGCGCGCTACCAGAGGATTTCTGGTTTGGGTTAGGTAAACCTACCAGAAAAAATGTTATGACGTGCGAGTTTGCTTAAGATCGCCTTGCTAGCGCGTCCAGAGAATTTCTGTATTGTGGGAACAACACACGAAAGGATTAACTCTTATGGATGAGAAACTGCAAACGCTCCTCAACGCCCAGGTCAATAACGAGCACGGCGCAGCCCTGATTTACACCCAGCTGGCCTACGAGATGGACAACCTGTCCTTCCCGGGTATGCGCGATTGGTTCTTCAAGCAGGCAGAGGAAGAGCGCGAGCACGCACAGAAGTTCGCCGAGCACCTGTTGGACCGTGGCTACCGCGTCGAGTTGGAGGATATCCAGGTCGGCTCCGTCAAGGCCGCCACCCCGCTTGATGCTTTTGAGGCCTCCCTCGCGCATGAGCAGAAGGTCTCGGAGCAGATCCGGGAGATCGCCCGCACCGCGGATGCCGCCGGGGATCTCGATTCCCGCGCCCTCATCAACTGGTTCCTCGAGGAGCAGGTTGAGGAGGAGTCCACCGTGTCTGAAATCATTGACCAGCTCAAGCTGGTGGGCAATGACGGCTCGGGTCTGCTGCGCGTCGATGGTTCGTTGGCGCAACGGTAACGAAGCCATATAGTTTCTAGGAATTCTCCCACAGCCCTCTGCGGTTGGTGGGAGAATTTCTTTCATGACTACAACGCGCCTGATGCTCATTTGCGGTGCCCTGGCCGGCCTTGTGATCGCATTGGTCGGCGGCACGTGGCTGGCCGCAACGAACATGGCGCTGGGAACCTTCTTCTTCGCTCTCGCCGTGATGCTTGGCCCGTTCGCGGGTCTAGCACTGTTGCTCTGCGCCGCCGCGGCATCGACGGCGCTGAGCCGCTCCCTGTTTAGCGTCGGCGGCTTGTTCCTCGTGGGGGCCACCTCGACGTTGTGGGCGCAGGGCACGCTGTCGCTCCCGCTCTTCGTGGCGGGCACGCTGACTGGAGCTAGTGCGGTCTGGCTACACTGGGCGCATGGCAAGTTTGCTCTTCGACCTTTATGGCGTGCTCATGCGGCCCGCCGGGAACTCTGAGTTGGAGGATTACCTCCGTCCCGAAAATGTAGAGCACTTTTGGTCCATCTATGAGGAGTTTCGCCCTGCCTATAATGCTGGGCACCTGAGCGATGCGCAGTATTGGGGCCGCATTCGCGCGCTGACGGAACTGAGCTCCTTTGACGTCAGCCACGCGACCGAACTGGACACCGAGCGCCTGTTGGTCGCTGATGAAGAGATGGTGCGCGCGGTCCTAGGGTTTATTGCTCAAGGGCATAGCGTCGGCATTTTGGCGAATGTTCCGACGGTTCTGGGAACTCGGATCCGCCAGACGCAGCCTTGGCTGAAGGAATGCGCCGCCGTGACGCTGAGCTGCGATATTGGGGTAGCCAAGCCGGATCCGGAGGCCTACCTCGTGGCCGTGGATGCCCTCGGCGCGCAGGCCAAGGACACGCACTTCTTCGATGATCGGCCGGACTTCGTCACCGCCGCCCAGCGTCTCGGGCTCAAGGCCCACCTTTTTACGGGAATCGACTCGGTTTACTTTTAGGCAGCTTTCGCCTCGCGGCCGAGCTCCAGCGGAACGCGCAGCAGCGGATCAAGCGCTACAGCGCGGGTGCAGGCGCGAACAATCTCGGTGTGCGAAGGAATCATGCGCAGCTCCACTGGGTGATCGGTGGCCTGGCGCACGGCGGAAGCAAAGAGCTTCGGGGCCGCCGGATCATCGGAGAAGGCGCCGCCGGCGACTACGAGGGTATCGGGCTTATGCTGCGTTAAAAGTTCAGCAGCGGTGGCCCCGAGGGAGCGCGCGCGGTCGTCGAGAAGCGCCCGCGTTTCTTCATCAGCATTCGCCACCACGTCTGGGAATGAGTCTCCGCCGGTCTCATTCAGCATCGCCTGCGTGGCCAGGACGTCAGCTTCGTCGAGTTCGAGCTGCACAATTTCATCGCCCAAGGTCAGCGCGGCGCCAACGGAGTCATCCGCGTAGAGCACCATGACGGGCTTCTCCGCGCCCAGCTCCGCAGACTGCGTCTCGGATCCCAGGATGGCAGGGATGACGGAGGACACGACAACCGGAACGCCGAACTGGTACTCCAGACGGCTGGCGATATCCATCTCGTCCCAGCCCAGGTTGTGGGCGGTAATGCGTCCAGCTTCGTTCACGCTGCCGGAGGTGGTCACGCCGACTGAAACCAAACGTCGATCCAGGCCGGTCATCAGGCGGTTGACACCAGCAATGATGTGCTCGATAACATCGCTTGCACTTAAGCGCGACACCGGGGTAGCCACGTCTTCCTCGCGCAGGGTGCGTCCCTTGGTGTCGAAGAAGGCGATGCGGGTGAAGGCGGTGCCAACCGCAATACCAACCAGCATCCAATCATTATCCGCCACTTCCAGGGGCACGGTGGGGCGCCCGCGGCCGCGGGACTGCGTCAAATCCGTGCGCTCACGAATCAGTCCAGCACCCAGCAGCGCGGCAGTGGCGCGGGTAATCGTCGGCTGGGAGAGTCCCGTGGCTTCGACAAGTTCACTGCGGGTAACAACGGGGTTGAGTCGAATGATGTGGAGGCACTTCGCCGCTGGGGTGCGGGGGCGAGTGAACACGGGACCAGATTTAATCATGGCGCAAGTATAAATTCAGCAGACCGCATTGTCTAATAGAAATTGGGATTCAGTAGACATCATAGTCTAGAAGTGTGCCTGCGTTAGAGTAGTGTTCATGGATTCTGTTGCTGTGTACTGCGGCTCCGCCGCTGGAAACTCTGAAGCCTATGGCCAAGCCGCACACCTTTTGGGGGAGGAGCTCGCGCGGCGCAACCTCACCCTGGTTTATGGCGGCGGTGACGTAGGCCTGATGGGCATCGTCGCAGATTCCTGCCTTGCCGCCGGCGGCACCGTCATTGGGGTTATCCCGCGGCAGCTCGTTGATTACGAGATGTCACACCAGCGGGTAACCAAACTCGAAGTCGTGGACACCATGGCGCAGCGCAAAACGCGTATGGAGGAACTCGCGGATGCCTTCGTGTGCCTGCCGGGTGGCGTGGGAACTCTAGAGGAGCTCACCGAGGTGCTCACCCTGCAACAGTTGGGGAACCTGGATAGCCCGGTGGGTCTCGTAGACGTGAAGGGATTCTGGCAGCCGTTTATAAGAATGTACTCTGCAATGGTGCAGGAGGGATTCGTTCAGAAGCGCTTCCTCGATGCTCTCGTGGTGAACCCCTCTCCTGCTGAAGTGCTCAACGAATTTACATCCTGGACAAGCCCGGGAAGTAAGTGGAGCAACAATTAGCTAACAAGCTGGTAAATAAGGCGGCGCTGGGTTGGCCCAAACCCCTGGATCTTCGTTAGACTTCGCCCTTATGAGTTTTGACCAGAACGCAGAGCGCCAGCCTTCGCTGCTGGACGCGTCGTGCGATAATTTCGTCCACGACCTCGCGCAGCTCACGCCCACCGATGCCACCGCGTGGGGAATTCCCGGCTTCGACGGTGAGTTGGAAGATTTCTCCCCGGAGTACTACTCCTCCGTGGCGGATCGCACTCGTGAGATGATGGCGGATCTCGATGCCCTCGATGACACCACCGACGAATCCGACGATGACGACGATTTTGACGAGGTGGACTACGTCACCGCCGCCGTCTTGCGCGACCGTCTCTGCCTGGATCTTGACCTGCACCATGCCGGTGAGGACATCCGCTGCCTTAACAACATTGCCTCCCCGGTGCAGACCATTCGCGACACCCTCATGCTCATGCCGAAGGACACCCCGGAGCAGCTTGATGTATTGCGTTCGCGCCTGTCGAAGGTGGCAACCTCGCTCAACGGCTACAAGGAGTCCCTCACCGAGGCGGCTTCGCGTGGCATGGTCGCGCCGCAGCGCCAGATCTCCGATGTCTTCGTGCAATGCGAGCGGCTTGCCGACGCCGGCTCCATGCTCGAGGACCTTGGCGTTGAAGGCCCAGAGGTGGACGCGGCCAAGGAAGCCTTCGGCGAGTTCGCCGATTGGCTCTCTAACGAGCTGCAGCCGCAGGCACCATCGCAGGATGCGGTGGGCCGCGAGCGCTACGAGCGCTTCTCCAAGCTTTTCGTTGGCGATGCCGTGGACCTCGATGAGGCCTATGAGTGGGGCATGGACCAGGTGCGCTCCATCAAGGCGGAACAAGAAAAGATCGCCCACGAGCTCTACGGCTCCGACGTCACCGTGCGCGCGGCCATGCGCAAACTCAACGAAGAGGAGCGCTACCAGCTGCACGGCACCGACGCGCTAGTGGAGTGGATGCAGTCCACCGCGGACCGCGCGATCAAGGACCTCGACGGCAACGCCTTCGACATCCCGGAGGCCGTTAAAGAAATCGAGTGCTGTATCGACCCGGCCGGCACCGGCGGCATCTTCTACACCTCGCCCTCCGATGATTTCTCCCGCCCCGGCCGCATGTGGTGGTCCGTACCGGCTGGCCAGGAGCTTTTCCACACCTGGCAGGAGCTGACAACCGTCCACCACGAGGGCGCGCCGGGCCACCATCTGCAGATTGGCGCCGCGCTGACCCAGCCGGACCTCAACCTATGGCGCCGTGCGGTGACGTGGAACTCTGGCCACGGTGAGGGCTGGGCTCTATACGCTGAAGCACTCATGGCGGAGCTGGGATACATGGATGATCCGGGCTTCCGCATGGGGCTTCTCGACGCCCAACGCTTCCGCGCCGCCCGCGTCGTGGTGGATATCGGACTCCACCTGGGCAAGGCGTTGCCGGAGTGCACCGCGTCCGGCGTCTGGGACAAGTCCCACGTCAAGACCTTCATGCGTGAAAACACCGCGATGGATGACGCCAACCTCTCCTTCGAGGTCACCCGTTACCTGGGTTGGCCGGGCCAGGCGCCGTCTTATGCCCTGGGCCAGCGCCTGTGGCAGCAGACCCGCGACGCTGCCGTGGAGCAGGGCATGGACGTACGTGATTTCCACTCCCAGGCATTGGCCCTAGGTTCTGTGCCGATGTCGATTCTGCGCGAGACAATTCTGGACTAGTTGTTAGACTCTTGGATTTATCCACTAGTGACTCTGTGATTTATCCACTAGCGGCGGAATAGCCCCAAAATCTGGGGCAAATATCCCGCGATGACCAGCACGATGATGAGCCGGATAATTTGCACGGCTACCACGGCGGGGCCCGCCCCGCCTTCCGCGGAGAGCGCGAGGACGGTCTCCAGCGCTCCGGGTGAGGTGGCGAGGTACGCCTCGAAGTAGGTGATGTCCAGCCATGCGGTCAAAGGCACAGCAGTGAGCGCGCACACGCCGATCACGACAATGATAAAGAGGATCGTTGCTGGTAGCTGCTTAGTGAAGGCCCGCAGTGCCGGTACCGACAGCCCACCACCGCAGACCCAGCCGATGGACATAAACGCCATGATCTTGAAGACGTAGAGCGGCTCCAAAGTGTGGCCGGCTGGAATAACCTGGGCGACCAGCACGGTCAAGAGGAGCGGCCCCAAAACAGCAGCAGCTGGCAAACACACCAGCTTGCCTAGCTTTTCACCAACCACGGCGATGGCGACCGTCAACCCCACGATCCACCACGTGACCTCGCCGTCAACGCTCATGTCGACGCCTTTGCCCGCGGGGGCGTCTAACAAGGAGACCACCAAGGGGAGGGACACCGACACCGCCAGAAGGCGCAGGTATTGCGTCAGCGCCACGTAGCGGTAGTCCGCACCGAGTTCGCTGGCTAGCGCGGGCATGAGCGAGGCCCCGCCCGGCAGCATGGATAAGATTCCGGTTTCCCAGGAAATATCTTTTGGCTGTGAGCGGTGTAGCAGCACGCCGCCGGCGACACCGATAAGCACGGTGATGAGTGACATCGTCACCGCGGCTGGCACAAAGCCAAGGAGCGTGGAGGCAGGAACTAAGGTCAGTGGTATGCCCGCCATCATTCCGATGAACCCGCGGGCGACAGAATAAAAGTGCTCGTTAACGGCGAGTTCTTTGCCCGTCGTCAAGGCCATGGCTCCCGAGACCACGATGGCGCCGAGGATCCAGGCTGCGGGTACGTGAAGGTAGCTAAACAATGCCCCCAGTGCTGCAGACCCCGGGGCCACGATGACCCATCGCGTACGAACAGACATGGAATCGAGTTTAATGATGGACATGGATTTCGGATTAAGCGGTTGGGCGATTCTCACCATCGGCGCTACCGCGGCCGGATGGATCGATGCCGTCATTGGTGGCGGCGGGCTTGTGCTCATTCCGCTCATCCTGGCGGTCGCACCCCAGCTTGCGCCCGCCACAGCCCTGGCCACGAACAAGGTGGCGGCGGTCTCTGGAACGGCCTCTGCTGCCGTAACACTCGTCAAGAAGGTTCGCCCGCCGAAGGGCGAGCTCATCCGCATGGGACTCATCGCGCTGGTGTGCTCTGGACTCGGGGCCACAGCAGCCGCACTCATGGACAAGGACGTCATGCGGCCGGTCATCATCGTGCTTATGGTGGCAGTCGGCATCTTTGTGGCCTTTCGCCCGGACTTCGGCAGCGGCGACGGAATCCGCGGCGGCTGGCGCACGTGGGCAGGGTTAGCCGCTGTCGCTGCCATCGCCTTCTACGATGGCATCTTTGGCCCCGGCACCGGCATGTTCCTCATCATGGCCTTTACCGCTATCTTCTCGCAGAATTTCCTCACCTCCGCAGCGATGGCGAAAGTGGTCAACACGTGTACCAACGTCGGTGCGCTCGTGGTGTTTATCGTGGGTGGCCACGTGGTGTGGGGTCTCGCCTTAGTTCTCGCGGCAGCAAATATCATTGGCGCGCAGCTGGGCGCGCGGACTGTGCTTGGCGGTGGTGCAAAGCTCATCCGCTATGCGCTTCTCGCACTCGTCGTGGTGATGAGCGTGTACCTGTCCTGGCAGCAGTGGGGTTAATTCGTCTTCGCCGTGGCCACAGCGTTCCATGGATCCTCCGGCCACGGGTGTTTGGGGTAGCGCCCGCGCATGTCGGCGCGCACGCCGGCATAGGGCCCGGACCAGAAGCTCGCCAGATCATCGGTGACGGCAAGTGGCCGGCCGGCGGGAGACAACAGATGGAATTGCACGCGGTGGCCGCAGTACTCGGGCGATTCAGCCAGGCCGAAGCATTCCTGCAGCTTGATGGAGACCACGGGACGCTCGCCGGACCAATCGATCCTCGCAGCACGTCCGGACGGAACCGCTAACCGTTCCGGCGCGAGCTCATCCAAGCGGCTAGCTTCGGGCCAGGGGAGCAAGCGCTGCAGCGCCGGGTACATGTCTGGCCGCTTCCCGGCAGCCAGCTCATGCAGCTCCGGCTCCAGCCAGCTCAGATCATCGCCGTCCACGTCCGGCCACGGATTCCCGTATGCCCTATGCAGATGACGCATACGTTCCCGCAGGTTTTGAGCCTTGTCACTGAAGTGAAACAGATTTAAACCCTGTCCGGAGTTGCGTAGTGCCTCCACCGCCTCATCACCGGAGACCTTCACTGGGGTTTCCGACAACACGATGGAGCCTGCCGCACGCACGCGCATGCCACGGACCTTGGGACCGTCGAGAAATGCTCGCGTCTCTTCGGTCACGCCGATGATGTCGAGTGCGTCCTTTTCCGCAATGGGCACTGCTTCACGAATGATGGCGTTTCCAGATCGCGCCAACGACACCTCAGCCACCGCCAACCAGTCGTGACCATCCTCGAAATACCGCGCGCGCGTACCGCTGGCGAGCAAAAACTCCTTGTCGCCCACGCGCTTAGCCACGAACTCCGGGAAGGCGCTAGCGACCACCACGCCTGGGTCCACCGGACCCTTGTTGGGCACCAAGCGGGCAAGCCGCTTCGGATCCGAATCATCCAGGCGGGCAATTGTGTCAGCGGCACCGGAGCCATGTTTGAGCAGGGCAGCTCCCCATCGTGGGTGCGTTGGCAGTAACGCCAGCTCTTCGCCAGCGTTGAGCAGATCTAGGGTGCGGTGGGCGTCGGCAAGCGCGGGCCCCGGTGGGGGATCCAGCAAGGGGAAATCCGGTCCCGCGCCCCAACTATCCATGAACAGTGCCGCCTGCGTGAGGTCCGCAGAAAGAATTTCTGGAATCACGTGCGGGGAAAAGTGCTGGTAATCCTCCTGCGAATAGCAGCGGACGACGGTACCCGGCGCCTCACGTCCGGCACGTCCGGCGCGTTGATCGGCGCTGCTTTTCGACGTCGACACTGTCACCAACCCACTCATCCCGCGCTGCGCATCCCGCTTGGGCACGCGGGATAGCCCGGCATCGATGACGGTGCGCACGCCTGGCACGGTCAGCGAAGATTCCGCGATGGACGTCGCCACCACGATGCGCGGCTCGCGCGTATAAAGCGCCGCATCCTGCTCTTGCGTGGTCTGGCGGCCATGGAGCGGAAAAACGTTATGGCCACTCAGTGCATCACACACCAGGTTGACCTCGCGCACGCCGGGAACAAAGACCAGCGTGGACTCGTGCTGCCGCGCGGCAACCCTCGCCACGCCTTTCCAAAAGTCTCGATCTCCCGCAGCGCGCCCCGGAATCGGTTCATAGGAAATATCGAGTGGGTACGTGACAGCCTCAGTGGAATGGATCGGCGCATTCCCCATAAGCTGGGAGAAGCGGGTGGCGTCGACAGTCGCGGACATGGCAATAACCCGAAAGTCATCGCGGAGCTGCGCCAACTCTAAGCACATACCGAGTACGAGGTCAGTATCGAGCTGGCGTTCGTGGACCTCGTCGATGGCCACGGCGGAAATCCCTTCAAGTTCCGGATCCCGCAACAGTCGGCGTAACAAAACACCTGGGGTAACAAACTCGACGTCCGCGCCTTTGCGGGAATCACCGCGCACCGCATAGCCGATGCGCTGGCCTGACAACTCCTGAAGGCGGTTTGCCGCCGCACGCACCGCCACGCGGCGTGGTGCGGTGACGAGAACCTTGCCCTCTACCTGGTTCGCTAATGCCGGTGGAATAAGCGTGGTCTTACCGGTGCCGGGCGGGGCCTGGACCACGACGTGGCCGTCTGAAGGAAGCGAATCAATGGTCTCTAGGACGGGAAGTCCCTTGCCGATTGCCTTGAGATCAAACATCGAGATCTTGGCGCTCCCACCTATCTTCGTTGTCCTCCAGCTTGCGCACCACGCGCCCCGGTGAGCCCAGGACCAGCGAGTTATCCGGTACGTCGCGGGTCACCAGTGAGCCTGCGCCTACGACGCAGTTCTTGCCCACGGTGACGCCAGGCAGGACCGTGACGTTGGCGCCAAACCAGGTGTTATCACCGATGGTGATAGGTTTAGCTATTTCCCAGCCCTCCGCCCGCATCTCATGATCGTTGACGGGGTGGCCCACCGTGATGAGCGAACAGTTCGGCCCCATCATGACGCGGTCTCCGAGGGTTACAGGCGCTTGCGCCTGGATTGTCGCACCAAAGTTGATGAACACCCCTTTGCCAACCGTGACGTTGCGGCCGTATTCCAGGTTAAGCGGCGTGTGGAGGCCGGGTACTTCGGACTCGGGGGAGAGCAGCGCGCGCAGGATGTCGTGCGCGCGGTCGCGATCGGTGTTGTGCAGCTCGTTGAGTTCTTTGACCAACCGGAATCCGCGCTGGTGCTCGGCGTTGACCTCCTCGTTGACACTGGGCATGAACCACTGCCCGCTGGTCATGCGCTCAATGGATCCGTGATCCGCCAAGTTCTCCTGTGACATGGCAAAAGAATAAACATGTTGAGCGGAAATGTCGATCGCGTGAGCATATCGGCGTACGCTCAAACGTTGACACGTTAACAAAATGTGAAAGGCACATTTATGGCAAAAATCGGCATCATTCTTGGCTCTACCCGCGACGACCGCGCCGGGCTGGCCATCGCCCAATGGGTCACTGACCTGGCCCAAGGTCGCGACGTTGACTACGAGCTCATTGACCTCAAGGCCTTCGACGTTCCAATTCTCACTTCTTCCGTCATCCCTATGGCGGCAAACAAAAATTACGAGGACCCGAATGTCCAAGCTTGGTCCGATGCCATTGATGCCTGCGACGGCTATATCTTCGTTACCCCGGAGTACAACCACTCCGTGCCGGGTGCGTTCAAGAACGCCGTCGATTCCTTGGGCGCTGAGTGGGTGGCCAAGCCGATTGCCTATGTGGGCTATAGCTTTAGCGGCGGCATCCGCGCGGTGGAGGCGTGGCGTCTCATCATGGCTAATTTCTCCATGAAGCAGCTGCGCACTCAGCTTGATATCTCGCTCAATACTGACATGAAGGATGGCACCTTTACCCCGGCCGACTTCAAGATCGAGATCGTGGAAAACATCTGCGCCGAGCTGGAAGAAGTCCTATCCTAGGGCGCATGGAAAAGGTAGCAGTTGTCACAGGAGCGTCCTCGGGGATCGGGGAGGCGTCGGCAAGAGCGTTGGCGGCCGACGGTTGGCATGTCGTCGTCGGTGCGCGTCGCGTAGAGCGCCTTGAGGCCCTCGCGAAGGACATCGGTGGCGAGGCCTATGCCCTCGACGTAACCTCGGACGAGTCCGTGGCTGAGTTCGTCTCCCACCTCGACCGCGTGGACCTCTTGGTCAACAACGCCGGTGGCGCGAAGGGCTTGGAACCTCTCGTGGAGACCACCGTAGAGGACTGGCAGTGGATGTACGACGTCAACGTCCTCGGCACTGTCCGTATGATCCAAGCCCTCATGCCGAAGCTGCGGGGTGGGCTCATTATCAACATGGGATCCGTTGCCGGGTGGAACGTTTACGAGGGCGGCTCCGGCTACAACGCCGCCAAGCATGGCGTGCGCGTGATTTCTCGTGCATTACGTATCGAGGAGCACGGTGTCCGCGTCACCGAACTCGACCCGGGCCGTGTAGCCACGGAAGAATTTTCCCTTAATCGTTTTCGGGGCGACACCGAACGTGCCGCACAGGTGTATGACGGCGAGCTCAACCTCACCGCAGAAGACATCGCTGAGGCCGTGCGTTGGGTGGCCTCGCTGCCGGAGCACGTCAACATTGACACCATGACCATTAAGCCGCGCACGCAAAGCTAAACCGTGGTGTGTGCCTGCCACTGAGGCCCCGCGTTCTTTTCTGGACCGCGGGGCCTTAGCGATATCTGTTCCTACGAACTACTGTAAACCGAACTGCTCCCACGCGGCAGGGGACAGGTTTTGGTACACGTGCTTGTGTTCTTGGTATTCGGCTAGGCCGGTGGGGCCAAGCTCGCGGCCGTTACCGGACTGCTTGTAGCCGCCCCACTCTGCCTGCGGCAAGTACGGGTGGAAGTCATTGATCCAGATGGTGCCGTGGCGCAGGGCCCGGGCAAGGCGCTCGGCGCGGCCAGCGTCAGCGGTGTACACCGCACCCGCTAGGCCGTACTCGGTGTCATTCGCGATGGCGATGGCCTCCTCCTCGGTGGTGAAGGTCTCGATGGTTACGGTTGGGCCAAAGGCCTCGTCGTGGACACAGTCCATCTCGCGGGTCGCGCCATCAATGATGGTGGGCAGATAGTAAATGCCAGCCCCCAGGTCAGTCGTGCCGGTGCCATGCGGTCCAGTGGTGTCCTGGCTAGTGGCGACGCGTCCGCCAGTGAGGATCTTGGCGCCCTGCTCACGTGCTTTATCCACATAAGCGGCAACCTTTTCGCGGTGCTCAGCGGAGATGAGGGGGCCGGTCTCGGCCTTTTCATCTGTAGGGCCACCGATTTTGATCTTGTTTGCGCGCTCCACCAAGGCGTCAACAAACTTATCGTGCAAGGACTCTTCGACAATGATGCGGGAGCCCGCGGAGCAGACCTGTCCGGAGTGGAAGAAGGCGCCGTTGAGGGCGTTGTCCACGGCGACGTCGAAGTTAGCGTCAGCGAAGATCACGTTCGGGTTCTTACCGCCGAGTTCGAGTGCAGTGCGCTTGACGGTCTCGGCCGCATTCTTGGCGATAATTTTGCCCGTGGCCAGTCCACCGGTGAAGGACACCATGTCCACATCGGGGTGTTGGGACAGCGGGTTGCCACAGTTAGCCCCAGCGCCGGTGATGAGGTTACCTACGCCGTCGGGCAAGCCACATTCTTTGAGTGCGGCCATGAGCAGCATGGCGGTGTGCGGCGTGAGCTCGGCCTGCTTGAGTACAAAGGTGTTACCGGCAGCCAGTGCGGGACCCACCTTCCAGGACACCTGTAGCAGCGGGTAGTTCCACGGCGTAATGAGACCACAGACGCCAATCGGCTCTGCATCGATACGGGAGCGAACATTTGGGTCACCCGGGTCGACTACTCGACCGGCCTGGTGCTGAGCCAGGGTACCGAAGAACTCGAAGGCATTGGCGATATCATCCATATCGCCTAAGGATTCCTCGTAGCGCTTGCCGGTATCGGCGGACTCGGCTTGGGCGAAGAGCTCCTTGTGCTCGCGGATGAAATCGGCCACGCGGATGACCAGCTTGCCGCGTTCGACGGCCGGGGTATTAGCCCACTCGCCGTTGTCGAAGGTTTCACGGGCAACCTTGATGGCGCGCTCGGTGTCCTCGTCGGAAGCCTCGGACACGAGGCCCACGGTGGAGCCATCAGCGGGGCAGATGATGGTGCGGGTCTCGCCGCTCTGGGCAGCCTCCCACTGGCCATTGATGAAAAGGGACTTGGGCGAGCCGCCGGAGTGCACGCCCTTCAAGAGGTCGGTCGTTGTGGGGTCGAACAAAGTGTTCTGGGGGCTCAAGTGAAAAGCAACCTTTCTTTCATAGAGGCTTGTGGATTCGCCAGCTTAGCTATCTTCGCGCCAGGTGCGCTCAGGCTCGGCGCCATCGGAGACATCGGATTCGCCCGGCTGGGTTTGTTGCATATATAGGAAAGCCAGGTGGCGTTCGTAGAGATCCAACACGTTATTGATGATTTGGTTCCCAGAGTAGCCATAAACGTCATAGCCCAGTGAACCGGTCATATCGTAGACCTCGAGGCGGTAGTACTCATCGCCTTCGCCTTCAATGAAGTCTGGACGCTCGGCGGCGACGGGAAAGAGCTGATAACGGAACTTTCGTTCATTGTGGAGACGCACTTCAAGATCAAGCTGGGGCAGCTCGACATCGGGAAGCTCGCTGGTGAGCAAGATGGCGTCGTAGCCGCGGGTGCGCATGTGCGTAGCAACCTGCTCAAGAGCGTAAGTAGCGGTGTCGCGTAGGTAGGTCTCCATCTCTGTCTTAGAGGGGAAGGTGTTGGCTCGATCCAAGCGGTTCTTCCACAGGCTGGAATCAGCTGGTTCGCGCTCGGTACGACTAGAGATGACTCCATGCAGTGCGGTGCTGCGGGCGTCAGCTTGGATGCTTTCCAGACGCAAGGACTTCCACAGTGAGAACATGATGAGATACACCACGAAAGCAAAAGGAAGTCCCATCACCACTGTGGCGGACTGAACGGTGGCGATGCCGTCGATCTGCAGCAGGGCCAATGTTAGAGCGCCGACGGTGACGGACCAGAAAATGCGCAGCCAGCGGGAGCCGTCTTGGCGGTTATCAGTAATGCGCGAGGTGAAGTTGGACATGACCAGTGCGCCGGAGTCGGCAGAGGTGATGTAGAGAAGCAGGCCAATGAAGGTGGTCAGGAAGATGACAATGGCAGAGCCAGGGAATTCCTGCAGCATATCGTAGAAGCCCTGCTCAGGGACGTTAATGGCATTTTCTGCGAACTCTGGATAGTCGCCGGAGCGCACCATATCCAAAGCGGTGTTGCCGAAAAAGGACATCCACATGAGGATGAACAGGAATGGGAAGGTAAGGGTGCCGAAGATGAACTGGCGCAGCGTACGGCCGCGAGAAATGCGGGCGAGGAAGAGGCCCACGAAGGTGGCCCACGCGATCCACCAGGCCCAGAAGAACAGAGTCCAGGCCTGCATCCAGGCATCAGTGCTGGCTTGGTCTTCGGCAAAGGCGAAGGTCTCCAAGGTCCAGGAGGGGAACTTGGACACGTAGTCACCGACGTTGGTCACGATGGCGTCGAAGAGGTAGGCGGTCTTGCCAAAAACAACGATGTAGACCATTAGCGCAATGGCCAGGTACACGTTGAGCTCAGACAGGAAGCGGATACCTTTGTCCACACCAGATACGGCCGAGAGGGTCGCAATCGAGATGGCGATGATGATGAGCGCGGCCTGGAGGCCGAATCCCTGCTCAATGCCAAAAATGAGGTGGATACCGTAGGAAAGCTGCACTACGCCGATGCCGAGGGAAGCAGTGACACCGAAAACAGTGCCGAGCATAGCGGCGATGTCTACTGCGGAGCCGATTGGGCCGTGCACGCGCTTGCCAATGAGCGGGTAGAGTGCGGAACGAATAGCCAGGGGCATATTCAGGCGGTAGGCAAAGTAGCCGAAGGCCATACCCATCAGTGCGTACAACGCCCAACCGGTCAGACCGTAGTGGAACATGGCGTAGACCACGGCTTCCTTGGCAGCTTCCATGGTTTCGCCTTCACCCACTGGCGGTGCCATGTACATAGTGACCGGTTCGGCCACGGCAAAGAACATGAGGTCCACACCGATACCGGCGGCAAAGAGCATGGACACCCAGGAGAAGGTGCTGAATTTAGGGCGTGAGTGATCCGGTCCTAGGCGGATCTCGCCTGCTTTGGATAGTGCTACATACAGAACAAAGACAACGGCGATGGTGGCGGTGAGCACGTAGAACCAGCCGAGGTTGTTGCCGATCCATCCGGTTACGTTGGCCAAGGTTTCTGCGGCGGATTTTTGGCCGAACCCGGCATAGAGCACCATGGCGATGATCAGTAGACCGGAAATGATAAATACTGGCCAATTCGTCTTGGGTACAGGGACTTCGCCCGCACCCACATCATCGCCGGTTTCTGCCTTGTAGCTGCCGACGAGGGCTCGTACCTGGTAGCGCGGGATGCGCCGTTTGGCTTCTTTAGTTTGAGTGGGGGTGCCACCGGTCGGCGTGGCGAGAGTGTTTTCGTTGCTCTCGTGGGCCGTGGAAGGATCCCCAGAGTCGAGAGGGCCGTGGTTAGCCATCTACTTCTCCTATCGTTGGTTGATTTATGCCGAGTCTCTTATCCACTGGGCCTCGGACTGCTCACAAAGCACTCGAGAGAAAGATGAGTGAAATGAATCATATCCGGGTAGCTATGCGGTCAAGACTCCGGATTTCATCTCCTCAGACGTCCATCCGAACAACGCAAATATACATTAATCTGGGAAAATCTCCACAGGATGTGTACGCTGGGGCGCGGCCTCGCGAAAGAGACAATGTAAATAAATGCAGTATAGTGCATAAAATATAGTAGACTCGCTCGCGGAGTGCGGTATGGAAATGTCATACAAATCATGGAAAGAAGGGGATTTATGGGTATTTTGGACAAGCTAGCCAAGAAGCGTTCTGCGAAGAAAGTCACCGATGAAGTAAGTGACGTGGTCGTTGTCGGCGGTGGTTCCGCCGGCTCTGTTATTGCCGCACGCCTGACTGAGGAAAAGGACACTCGCGTGCTGGTTCTTGAGGCCGGCCGCCCCGATTCCCTGTGGGATCTGTTTATCCACATGCCCTCTGCCTTCTCTTTCCCCATTGGTGCAAAGAGCTATGACTGGATGTATGAATCCGACCCAGAGCCAGAGATGAACGGTCGCCGTGTCTACCATGCCCGTGGCAAGGTTCTCGGTGGTTCTTCCTCCATCAATGGCATGATTTTCCAGCGGGGTAACCCGATGGATTACGAAAAGTGGGGCATGAACCCAGGCATGGAGAAGTGGGACTTCGCTCATTGCCTGCCATACTTTAACCGCATGGAGACTGCCGCTGCGGCTGAGCCGAATGACCCGCGCCGTGGTCATGACGGCCCGCTGTACCTCTCCCGCGGCCCGGCAACCTCCGAGCTTTTCCAGGCTCTGTTCAAGTCGGTGCAGGAAGCTGGTTACAACCTAACTAATGACGTTAATGGTTACCGCCAGGAAGGCTTCGCTCCGTTCGATCGCAACATTAAGAACGGCAAGCGCTGGTCTGCTGCCCGTGCTTACCTTTACCCGCATTTGGATCGCGAAAACCTCGAGATCCGCACCGGTGCCTTTACCACCAAGGTTCTCTTCGAAGGCCAGAAGGCCGTCGGCGTCGAGTACGAGTGGAAGGGCGGCGTTCACCGCGTATACGCCGATAAGATCGTCCTGTCCGCCGGCGCTATCAATACTCCGCAGCTGCTCGAGGTTTCGGGCATTGGTGACCGTGAGATTCTGGAGAAGCACGGAATCGACGTCGTCAAGCACTTGCCCGGTGTGGGTGAGAATCTGCAGGATCACCTCGAGGTCTATATCCAGTATGAAACGACTAAGTCCACCGCTTCCTCCCAGCCGTACTTGGACAAGTGGCGTTGGCCATTCATGGGTTTGCAGTGGCTGCTGACTAAGAAGGGACCTGTTGCCACCTCCCATTTCGAAGGTGGTGGCTTCGTGCGTTCTAATGAGAACGAGGAATACCCGAACCTCATGTTCCACTTCCTGCCGATGGCGGTGCGTTACGACGGCCAGAAGGCCGACGTGAAGCATGGTTTCCAATGGCACGTTGGGCCGATGTTTTCTGACACCAAGGGCCATGTCCACATTAAGAGCGCGGACATCCACGACAAGCCGTCCATCCTCTTCAACTACCTGAAGACTGACCAGGACCGCCGAGAATGGGTCGAAGCCGTGCGCGTTGCCCGCTCTCTGCTGGACACCAAGGCTATGGAGGAGGTTGGTGCTCGCGAGTTCAGCCCGGGCCCAGACGTTCAGACTGATGAAGAAATCTTGGAATGGGTCCGTAACGATGGCGAGACCGCTCTGCACCCCTCCTGTACTGCCAAGATGGGTGCAGAGTCCGATCCGATGGCCGTGGTTAACCCGGACACCATGGGCGTATGGGGCGTTGAAGGCCTCTATGTTGCTGATGCCTCCGTCTTCCCGTCTGTGACGAACGGCAATATTTATGCCCCGACCATGATGGTGGGCGAGAAGGCTGCCGACCTCATTGCTGGCCGCACCCCGCTCGCGCCGAACAACGCTAAGTGGTACAAAGCCAACACGGATATGCCGCTCTACGCTGAGGGCGAGGCCGTGCGTGATCACAAGCAGTCCATAAGAGGTGCTGACCACTAATTTAGCCTCGTGCTACATCCCCTAAGCGCTGTACTGTCGCCGAGAGATGCCAGTACAGCGCTTATTGTGTAAAAAGGGCCAGGTTACCTGTTTCGCTGCAGATGAAGCCCGCTCTACAGTGGCATGTGTTAGCAATAATGCATGTGAGTATGGGGGTGTTAGATGGCATTCAGCGCCATAGTGGCCTTAATGGGTGTGTGGTTCGCGGCGATGGCTTCGCCGGGACCAGACGTGGTGCAGATTATTCGTTTGGGCGCCCGCTCTACGCGCGCGGCGGTGTGGGCCGCAATCGGTAGCACCACCGGCTTGATGATGTGGACCGTTGCTTCGCTAGCGGGGCTTACCGCATTGATTTCGGCGCACCCGGAAATCCTGGTGGCGCTGCAGGTTGCCGGCGGCAGCTATCTGCTATGGATGGCTTTTTCTGCCATTAGCGGTGGCATCAAAGAGCGTCGTGCTCCGGCAACTATGAATCCCCAACCGCGTGGGTTCACCCCGGATGGCATCATCAGACTCGGCACGGCGTACCGCATGGGCCTGGTCAGCGATCTTTCCAACCCCAAGGTGCTGATCTTCTTCGGCGCTATCTTTGCCAATTTCATCGACCCCGGCATGGGGTTTGGTGCCAATGCCACGGTGGGCTCAGTGCTCATCCTCGAAAGCCTCATTATCTTCGTTGGCGTCGCGCTGTGTACTCGTGCGGTGTCGAAGTGGATGGCGAAGAACTCCGCCAGTGTCGATATCTTTAGTGGTGTCGTGTTTGCCCTGCTTGGCGTCATCATTCTGACGGAGGGACTCCTTGCGCTTTGAGCTGGGTATGCTGGTCAGCATGCTAGAAGTCTCAATTAAGGGAGAATCCATCAAGCTCGGCCAGTTCCTCAAATTGGCCTCCTTGGTCGCAACCGGGGGTGAGGCCAAAGAACTCATCGAGCAGGGCCAGGTCACCGTCAATGGGGAAGTCACTAAGCAGCGCGGTGCAACGCTGGTGCTTGGCGACGTCATCTGTGTCTCCGACACCTGCGCCCGCGTCGTCGAAGACGACGACGATTATTTCGATGAGGCCACCGCCGATGATGACTTTGACCCGGAGAAGTGGAGGAACCTCTAATGCCCGCTTTTGAAGCAGAAGTAGGAATGCCCTACTGGATTACTCTGGCTAGTTCCGATGTGAAGGCCTCCGAAAAGTTTTACTCGGCCGTGTTGGGTTGGGAATTCGAAGACGGCATTGCCCGCCTGCAGGGCCTTCCCATCGCGGAGATTGTCCCAGGCCAAGACACCTGGGCAACTTATTTCCTTTCCCGCGACTTGGAGGCGGATTGCGCCCGGGTAGAACAACTCGGTGGCAAGATCCTCGCTTTAGGTGCGCCGTTGGCGCTTGTTCTGGACAACAGTGGTGCCATGTTTGGTTTGACGCAGCCGGAGCTCGACCGCTTCGTCGCCGGCGGAGAGCCGGGTACTCCGGTGTGGCATGAGCTGACGGTTTCGGCGAATTTCCACTCAGCGCTGGACTTTTATGGCGAGCTCTTCAACTGGGAAATCCGTGGTGATGAGCATTACGCAGTAGCGGAGGAAGAAGGCGCTGCCTTCGCCGGATTTTGGCACGCGGAGGGCTTGCCGAGTTTCTGGCAAACCTACCTGGGCGTGCGGGACATTGACCAGGCAGCTAAGGCTGTAATTGATAACGGCGGAAAGATCATTCGTGAGCCCCACGATTCCCCATTCGGCCGTCTGTGTCTGATCGAGGATTGCACAGGTGCGGCGCTTACCTTGTGTGAGGTTGAGGATGCCCCCGAAGAACCCATCGAGCTCTAGGGTTACGGAGGTCGTTCTCCGCATTCCAGCTGGCAATGTCTCCACCTACGGAGAGATCGCCAAAGTGGTGGGGGTCGGCGCGCGATATGTGGGCTGGGTGATGTCGAAAAGCGCAGATCTGCCCTGGTGGCGGGTGGTCAACAGCAATGGCCGCGCCCACACCTCGGCCGCCCAAGCCCATTGGGATGAAGAAGGCATCCCGCACCGCGGCGACCGTGTGGTCCTTTCTGAGTGTGGGCTGGATGCAACGGATCTGGGAGGCAGCGCCTATTAAGATCCGCTTTGAGAATCGCCATTCTTGGTAAGGGGGTGGCTACTGCGTCGTTTTAAACGACGGACCTTTCTTAGAAGGGGATTTCCTCACCGCCTTCAGGTTCCTTGTTCTCTGCCTTTTCTGTAGGTGCGTGGTGTGCGGCCTCTTGTTGTTCTTTGTCTAGCTCAGCTTTAAGTTCTTGAGCCTCACGGTGTTTCCGGGCGCGGAAGCTCTCAATATCTTGTGCCACACTTCGCGCCCAGCGCTTGTTCTTAGGGGCTAGTGGCCCGGAGGGTTCTGTGATCGCCCACGTGCCATCCTCGAAAAGCCAGACCACATCGCCGGTATCCGGGTCCAAAATATAAAAGGCCCGTCCGTCGGTCTTCATGTTGTGGTGATGCTGGCATAACGCGACCATGTTGTCCGGGTGCGTTGGTCCGCCATCGGCGTAGTTAATACGGTGGTCCAACTGGCATAGCCACGCAGGCATTCCGCAGCCAGCTGCACGGCAGGTGCCATCGCGGCCCTCAACATATTTGCGCACCATCGTGTTTGGTCCGTAGCTTTTGGAGGCCTCTGGCTTGGTGCTTAAATCCCTTTTTGTTACGGCCTGTGCGGGGATATTGCCCACCTGCCAGCCATGGCCTTCTACATATACTGGTGCATCCTCGACGTCATTAGCTTGATAAGTGTGGAGTACTACTCGGGCAGCCTCTGGCTCTACCTTCCCAGTGATGAGGAGGATGAGTGCCTCGGCCATAGAAACTTCATACTTTTCCGCCGCTGCCTTAATAGCCTCATGAATAATGACCCCGATGCTGCTGTCAACCTCTAGTTCGATGGTGGCGCGCTGGGCGCGGGTGAGTATGGAATACCGGTTCTTCGGGCGCGTATCTTCCACCGCGATGGAGTCATCATGAACCTTGACGAGATCACGCATGCGGCGGCGAATCTGCGAAGTGCTGGGAAACGCCTGATTGGGCTTCGTAGGAGTAAACCAACGGGCCAACGAAGTATCGATGGCAGCCACTACCTCTGGGGAAGGCTGGCCCAGCTTAGCCATGACCTGGTCAATGGCAATCAAGGCAGGTAGGTCCAGCAAATAATAAGCATCTTGTAGGGCCTTGAGCTGGGGGAGTTCTCTAAGGCGGTAAATCCCCATGACTATGCGAGCAACTGCCCCGGCCGTTTTGCCGGTCTTTAACCCAAGGCGCATACACGCTGTGTCTGAATCTTCGTCCAAGGCGGGAAGGACGCTAGACCAGAACTCGTAGTCTGCTTGGCGTATGTCCTTGCCTTTCATACATACTGGGTCGTTCGGATTGGAATGAGAAAAATAGGGAACAACAACGTCTGAAGTGGAAGACACTTCAACCCCCTCTTTTGACTGAGTTAATGCGACGGGACGAACCCCCACCGTTCGAAATCCCTTTCGAAATAAGAGCTTATTCGGTATCTCTGGAGAAGTCCATACTGCGGAAAGAAGTTGTGATTAGAGGGGTAAATGAGAAAACTGGTGCTCCACACAAGTCGTGGGGTAAGCGCCAGATAAAACGAACATTCGAGATTTCCAGTGGGGGTTTAGGGCGCCAAATCTCCAATCAGAGCTGTTAAAGCTGTGACTTGAGTTAATCTATACAAGTGTTTAAGTCTCGTTCCTTCATTGTCGGTCTTGCCCTGGCGGCCGTCACCGCGCCTTCTGCCCAGGCTTTGACTTTCGATCCTGGAAAAGTCCCACCACGTACCCAGATGACCGTGCGTTATGCCGATGGAAATTCAGTTTCCACTGGGAATAGCCACGAGTCCCGCCCCGCGCTTTCCCTGGCGAAGCTGTATCTCGGTATGTGGGTGCTGAAATATGGCGCATTCGAGGATAAGGCGCGGGTGGAGAACATGATTCGTTTTTCTGAGGACGGCACCGCCAGTGACTTGGAGCGGAAGTATCCACAGGCCATTCCCTCTATCATCGGGGAGTATCGGTTAGGAGAGACTCACCACAATGGCTACTGGGGAAATACCACGACGTCGACGGAGGATCTCACTCGCTTCATAGGGGCGATATCTGGCGATCCGGCTGCCGCGCCGCTCATGAAGGGTATGGCGATGGTAGCGCCTGCGGCATCCGACGGCTACCGCCAGGACTTTGGCACCGCACGCATCCCGGGCATCATTGGAACGAAATTTGGATGGTCGGACAACCGTCAGGTTCACGCTAGTGCCTCTTTCGGTCCTGGGTATAGCGTGGCGGCTAATACTTATGGATCCCCCGCGGATCTCACGGGGGATGTGCTGGGAGCGGTGGAGGTTGCACCACAGGCGCCAGGCTTGCCGACGTCTCTACAGGACGCGCGCGATAGAGCATGTGCGGAACTAAAACGGGCGGTGCCGAGCTCATCGCAGGCATGCTAAGCGTAGCCGTTGTCGGAAGTAAAGAAAGTATCCTTCGGGCGCGACATCAGAGCTGCAGGGGCAATTCGACTAATTCACCGCAGGCTGGCTAAGCCCGGCGAGTGCGAGTAGGTATCGTCCGACTTGGCCAGACGGTGGGCCCGAATACCCAGGGCGATGACGGTGGGGTAGAGGATGAGCGCGACGACGATATACTGCGTGATCAGCTGCCAGGTTTCTTCCCACATGTAGTTCCACGCGAAGTGGAGACAAAAGGAAACAAAAAGCGCGCCCACGCCGACGCCGAGACGCCACCACCAAGTTTTATGGGCAGCGTAAATGGCCCAGGCGATGCCGAAGCCCGCGATGGCCGTCAGTGACATGTGCAGACCTGGTCCCGCCACAAGGCGCAGTCCCCACATCTGCAGCATGCCAATCCAATCCGACGTCGGGTGCATTACGGCGCCGAGAGAGGCGTAGAGGATGTTCTCGAAAACATCGAAAGCCCAGCCCACGAGTGCGCCGACGATGAAGCCGTGCCAGGGCCGGTTGAGCTGGCGGAAGCTGAGGAGAATGAAGACCACGCCGAGGGCCTTGGCGAATTCCTCCGGATAAGCACCGGACCAGGACATCATGGATTCTTCCCAGCCCACACCTTTGGTGAGGGAGGTGAACGGCAGTGCGGAGAGGAGCGCTAAAGATACCGCGGTGCCGCCTCCCCACAGCACGCTGGCAGTGGCCCAGCCCTTGGCCGGTGCGGCCCACATCGGGCTGAGGCGCCACAGGTATAGGCCTAGTGCTAGGAAGGCTAGTCCGATCAGCAGGCTTATCAGGCCTGGGAGCGGGGCAACGAGAAAGGAGCCCAACAGATTGATAAGAGCGGCGGGTAGGCAGACGCCAATGAAGACCCACAGGGTTACGCGGAAGATCTTGCTCACTTGAAGGCCTCCATAAATTGATCGGCGAATTCCTCTGGGTTTCCATCCGAGAAGACGAGCTCGTAGTTGAGGTTTCCCTTGGCCACGCTGAAGGCAACGACCGGGATGTACGTATACGTTCGCAGGACGAGGATGCCGTCTTGGTTTTCTACTTTTTCCTTCGGCATCGACCCGAAGGTGGTCGCGCGAACGGCGCGGCGCAGGGCTAGCTCATCATCGTCGACATCAGAGGTGAGATAGGCCTCGACCAAGGTGTCGCCGCAGTCCCACGCCTGGTTGGCCACGGAATCGTAGTTAACGCTGCACTCGACGCCGTCGATGGGCTGATGCCACTCCGGATCATCGAGGACGACTGGCTCTGTTTCCGGCTCGTGTTCCGGCAGTGCCAAGCTGAGGATGGCGGGCGTGCCCAGCACGAGGAGAGTCACTCCCAGCACAGCGAAAAACGGCCCCGTCATCTTCGCTGGCGGGAAACGATAAGAAGTCATGCACACCACACTAACGCGTGCTTCTGACATAGAGTGAAGTGCATGAAGGATCTGTATCAGTTTGTTAATGGCCCCTGGATTGAGTCCCACGTTATCCCCGATGACCGTGGCGTCGACGGCACTTTTCACGCGCTTCGCGACGAAGCCGAGGAACTCGTCCACGACATCGTTAAGGAAGACACGGGCCGCCCAGGGATCGTGTATTCCTCCCACATGGATGTAGAAGGAGTCAATGCTGCGGGAACGACGCCGCTTGACGAGGACCTCGACAAGCTGGTGGCGGCGGACCCGGAGGAGCTGGCCCACAACCTGGGTGTGCTGGAGCGCGAGGGCGTTGGCGCCCCGGTTACCTTCTGGGTGGAAAAGGACTCCGGCGCCGAGGAGGCGGTGGCCTACATTATTCAGTCCGGTTTAGGTCTGCCGGATGAGGCTTATTACCGCGAGGAAGCCCACGCGCAGACGCTCGCTGACTACGAGAAGCACGTTGCGGCGATGCTGGGATTCTTAGATCCCGCCCGCCTCTTCGGACTGGGCGCGGAGACGGCCGCGACGCGTATCGTAAACCTAGAGAAAGAAATCGCGGCCGGCCACTGGGATGTGGTGGCCTCGCGTGATGCGGTGAAGACGTATAACCCGGTGGACGTCGCCAAGCTGCCCAGCATCACCCGCGCCATCCTGCAGGGCGGGGGACTGCCCGAGCACCGTGCGGTAGCTATGATGCCGTCTTATTTCGAGCACCTGGAGGGCCTGTTTACCGCCGGCCGCATGGCGGATTGGCAGCTGTGGGCAACGTGGCACATTCTGCTCTCGCGCGCGCCGTACCTCACCGAGGAGATCGGTAAGAAGAATTTCGAGTTCTACGGAACCAAGCTTTCCGGTGCCACGGAGCAGCGTGACCGCTGGAAGCGCGCCGTGGGCTTGGCGGAAAACATGGTGGGACAGGAGATTGGCAAGGTCTTCGTGGACAAGCACTTCCCGCCCTCCTCGAAGTCCGAGATGGATGAGCTGGTGGAGTACCTTACCGCCGCTTATCGTGAGAGGATTTCGCAGCTGGAGTGGATGACTCCGGCTACTCGTGAACGCGCGCTGGAGAAGCTCTCCCAGTTCAAGGCCAAGATTGGCTATCCAGATACCTGGCGTGACTATTCTGACCTGGAGTTTTCTCCGAAGGGAGCGGACTTGGTGGCCAATGTGCGCGCGGGTAATGCGTGGAATCATGATTATGAATTGGCCAAGATTGGCAAGCCGGCGGACCGCGATGAATGGTTCGCAACCCCACAGACGGTCAATGCTTTTTATAATCCAGTGGTCAATGACATCACCTTCCCGGCAGCGATTCTGCGCCCGCCCTTCTACAACCCTGAGGCGGACGCGGCGGAGAACTTCGGCGCTATCGGTGCGGTGATTGGTCATGAGATCGGCCACGGCTTTGATGACCAGGGCTCGCAGTATGACGGCCAGGGCAACCTCAACTCCTGGTGGACGGAGGAGGACCGTGCAGCCTTCGAGAAGCTGACCGCGAAGCTGGTGGACCAGTTCCAAGGGCAGGTACCGAAGGTGCTGGAAGGCACCGATTCCGCAGGCGTCAACGGCAGCTTCACCCTGGGTGAGAACATCGGTGACCTGGGTGGACTAGGAATCGCCGTGGTGGCCTACAAGAACTACTGCGCCGACAAGGGCCTGGACATCAACGGCCAGGTCACGCCCTTTGAGGCTGAGGGCGCTGAGCCGGAATTGGCAGAGCACGAGTACACCGGTCTGCAGCGTTTCTTCCTGGCGTGGGCGCGCGTGTGGCGCACTGCCATCCGCCCGGAGATGGCCACGCAGTACCTGGCCATTGATCCGCACTCGCCGGCGGAGTTCCGTTGCAACATCATCGCTGAAAACATCGATGAATTCTACGAGGCCTTTGACGTCGAGGGTGGTCTAGCACCGGAGGAGCGCGTCACCATCTGGTAGTACCCTTGGGGGCCATGAGTGAGTGGAATATCGGTGGTACTGATCGCCAACTAAGTCCGGAACAACAGCTCGAGCAGCTCTCCTCCTACATGGAGGTGCACTACCCGCTGCCGGACTTCCGCCCGCCGTGGGCCGGTGGAGGTTCGCCGGAGGCGGACCGCTACTGTGCGTTGCTGCCGGACCGCATCGTGCAGGCCTCCATGATGGTGCTGGGTTCCGCAGTGGATCACTCGCTGCCTGGTACTGCCTTCACGGAGGGGGTACGTGTTGAAGACTCTGAGGTGGGAGCGATCTTTGTTCCTTCAGAGCAGAATGGTCGTTGGGCGGTGTCGTTGCACTCTGGCGGATGGTGGCGTGGTGACGGCAAGGCGCTAGAGATGCAGTGGCGGCCCGAAGTGGCTGCTGCAGCACAGCTGTCCGGAACCACCATCATTGATGTCGACTATCCGTTGGCACCCGAGCACACTGTGGCGGAGATGGCTCAGTCGGTTCAGGCGGCCGTCGATTATGCCCGCGAACACGGTGCCGAGCGCGTGACGGTGTGGGGCTATTCCTCGGGTGGGGCGCTCGCAGCGCTGGTGCCTGCCGACGCCCTCCTCCTCACCTTCCCTGACTTCGGCGCGCTGGCCAAGCTCCCGGAGGACATCCGCGGTGAGTACGTCCTCGACGAGGCGGCGCTGGCAGCAGCCTATTCTGACATCTTGGTCCAGACCGCAACGCAGGATGAGATTGCGGAACGCGTGGAGATTCCCGGTGCACAGACCGCGGACTACGTGTCTATGCACCGCATTTCCACCCCGGCCGTGGCGCGGCAGCGCATTAAAGATTCGGCCGAGTTCCTGTAGGGCTACTGCTCGCCCTCCGGGCGAATCTTCATCTCGGAGTTCTTCCACAAGCCAGAGCGCTGGATGACTTCCTGGTCGATATCCGCCTTCAGCGGTTCCTCGCCCCGGGAGTTGGTACGCAGCTCGTACTTCTCAATGGCGCCCCAGTCGCGTGCCCAATCGTTGTTGAGGTAGCTCGGGATCTCATAGGAGTAGTTCACTGCCTCTGCGGTTGCCAGCGCGCCACCACCGGAGAAGGACTGGAAGTCTGTGAGGGAGGTTTGCGCGGCGGCGTCGGGAAGAATGCGGAACTCCGGAATCTCCGTCACACCGGCGTAGTGGTCGAAGGTGCGCTGGCAGGGGAACTGCAGTGCGACGGACCAGTCAAGGAGTGCCGGGGTGGAGGAATCGAACTGGGAGTTGATGGTGGCCAGCTCCGGTACGCGCGGTGGGGTAAACGCCATCCAATCGTCTTCATCGGTGGAATCATCTACCGCAACGAGGCGTACAACGTTGGCCTCTTCCGGGAGCTCGTCTAGAGCAATGCGGAGGTTGCGCCATTTGGGGGTCGCGCCGACGTCGGAAAGCTCGGCCTCACCCTTGTTGGTGACCTTGCCGTTCTTGAGGGTGCCGTACTCCAAGGTGAGCTCGGTGCCTTCCTGCTCTACACCGTTGACGTCGTGGTGGTAAATCTTGCCGGCAGCAGAGACCGCGAGGACAGGGGTGTTTTCTCCTGGTTCCGGCAAGTTGTACCACTGGGTGGTGATGGTGGCGGTGGAGCGCTGCGACTCATCGTAGGAACCCATGACCGGGACCTTTGTGTAATCCAGGTTGAAGGGCAGGTGCATCTCGGAGCCGTTGACGCCTAGCGTTCCGCGCACGCCACCGGCGGAAGAATCGGTGACTTCGGTTGTTTCGGTGGTTTCCTCATTGGAAGCAGCCGAGTCATCACCGGTGGTGTTGGCAATGGCGCCTACCGACGCCGAGTTGAGGTTCTCCGGCTCAATATCTTCCTTGATCATGTTGGGGCCGAAACCGAAGTTATCCTCGTCTTCGTCAACCAGCGAATCCTTGAGGTCGCCGTCGACCGGAGTGAGGAAAGCCTCGTTGGTGTTGGTTTCCACCATGGTGGCATCCGCCAGCGAGCAGACATCGCCGCGCAGGGACGCCAGGTTGCCCTTGCCCACGGAGTAGGAATCCGCCTGGGCCACGTAGCCCTTGGCAAAGGAGGCGCAGGAGAAGGCCACGATGAGGATGCAGGCCACCGCAATCGGTGCGGACATGGCGCCTGCCCAGCGAGAAACCTTGGCGGCGTTGGCGGCCTCGAATTCCTCAAGGGTGCCGGCGGTTTCGGCCTTGTTCTTGCGATAGCTGTGAACCAGGGACTGGTAGAGGCCAATCGCTAGGACCACCATGGCGATCGCGAGCACCACGGTGTTGGCCTCGATGGCCTTGAACTGCACGGTGCGGTCCCACCACGGGATGCCGAAGGAAGACACGTACCACCACGCGTTCCAACCGCCGAGGGAGATGGCGAGGAGGAAAATCACCGCGGCGATGGAGAAGGTCCGGGCGCGCGGGGAGCGCATGGCGATCTGGGACAGGACCACCGAGCCGAGCGCGGCGATGACGCCGGCGATACCGGCGTAGATACCGAAGTGGTGCGTCCACTTCGTCGGCGTGAACATGAGGAAGAAAGCCGAGAGCGCCATGATGGCCAGCAGGCGTTTGGTGGGATCTGCCTCCGCACCGACGACGCGGTGGTTCTTGATGAAGGCGTAGATGATGAGCGCCAGGCAGAAAAGCATGGTGAACATGGCGAAACGGCGCGTCAGGGAGCCATCCACGGAGGGCTCGAAGAGCGTGGAGTAGCGCACGAACTCGGAGTACCACGGCAGGGACGGGCCGACCGCGGAGCGCACGCGCGTCGATTCGATGACTGACGCTAATGTTTGGTCCCCGAAGGCGGCGACCATGACGGCAGTGCCGCAGGCAAGGAACGGGGCGATGAGTGCCGGCCAGGTGACTTCGGGGGCGCGCGTGCCCATGATGCGGAACAGCGCGGGCAGGCAGACCAGGAAGATGCCCACCGCGGTCAGGCCGGTGGGGCCAGCGGCTAGGGTGATGGTGGCGATGATGGTGCCCACCGCTGCCGGCAGAAGGCGCTGGGTGGAGATGGCGCGCTCGAAGGAAGCCCACGTCAACATGACACCGAGGGCCACGATGGGCTCTGGGCGTACGCCGTTGTTATAGGGCAGCCAGAAAGCTAGGAACATGAACGCGGCCGTCCAGTGCGCGAGGCGGCGCTCGTTCACGCGGGTACCGAAGCGCGGGAGCATCTCGCGCGACAAAACAAACCAGATGATGAGCGCCGAGATGAGCGAGGGCAGGCGCACGATGATGGAGGCGCTGGAGAACTGTGCCAGCCATGCCACGAGGTCGTAGTACGGCGCGCCGAACGGGGCCTCGGGGACGCCGTACCAGCGGTAGTAGTTCGCCATGTAGGTCGCGTGATCGGAAACGCGGCCCATGGTGAGGATGAAGCCATCATCGGAGGTATTGGCGCCGAAGACGTACCACCAGCCGAGTACAGCTGCCACGACGCCATCGAGCGGGCGGATCTGCTTCCAGGTTTCGGGCATGAAGCCAAGGCGTTTGCCATCGAGGCGGTCAATCCGCCACAGGCAGACCAGGCTGATGACCACCATGGCCAGGCCCAGCCACATGGCGATGAGCTTGAGCGGTGTCGGGGAGGAGGTAAACCGAGAGTTGATCTCTACGTGGATGCGGAGGTCGTCGCCAAGCTCTGCGAGGTTCTCCGGAGTGTCATCAATCTCGGTGTAGACGCCGGTGACCTGCGGGCGCAGATCCTCCTCGGTGGTCTTCTTGTGCTTGCCCACGGAGACGGTGGTCCCGTCCTCCGTGGAGGCGATGCTGAGGGTGGCGTCCTCTGGTAGCTGTGCCACCTGCTCGGCTGTGAGCGAGAAAATGACCTCATCGAGGCTGGTTACCGAGAGGCCACCCTCGCCGGCGCGGACAAACATGCCGCGATTGGAGGCCTTCTTGGACTCCGGGGGCACGGTGCCGTAGAGCAGGTCCTGGCCGTCGCGCAGCTTGTCGACGGCTTCCAGGGGGATCTCTGCATCAATTTCTTCCGGCGCCACCGAGATGAGCGGGGCGTTGATGGACTGCAGGGAGCCCTGCTGGGGCCAATCGAAGGAGGATTGGGTCTGGTTCACCGGCAGTAGCGGCGTCGCCACGAAGCACAGGAAACCAATGAATCCAGCGATGATGGCGGTGAGTCGCAGGGACTGCGGTGCACGTAATGAAGAGGTTTTCCGATCTGACACGGCGATCAGTCTACGTCACCGCCTTGGCTTCTTAAGATCGCGCCGCCACGACGAAGGGGCCGATTTGTTGCGTGTTCCAACCTTCCTCAAAGACCTCTGGGTTGAAGAACACCGCGCGGTAGCGCACGTTGGGCTGGTTGGGGTAGATGTCTTCCGCCAAGTGCGTTTTGTAACCATCGCCGGGTTCTTCTAGGTCGCCGCGGAAGATGAGGACGTCCGGCCCGCGCCACGGTGCGGACTGAAGCGACTTCGCAAACTCTTCCGGAGTCTGCTCCCAGGACTTGGAAGCCCACTCCTCGATCTGCAGGTTGCGGGTGCTGAACTCTCCCAGCGGGTTGGCGTAATTACTGGTGAAGGCGTTGAATCCGTAGTAGGGGTTATAGGCCATGAAGAGCTTCTCATCGGTCAGGACAACCGTGTCATTGGCCTCGTAGCCCTGGGCATCGATGAACTCGCGGATCTCGCCGTAGTTGGCGGAAGAATCGCTGGTGTAGCGGTCCGCGCGTTCCCCGTAGCCGTCGGTATCGGTATAGGCATGGTCCAAGGCGGTCACGTTCGTTGCCGGGATCTGCTGGGCATAGTAAACACCGCCAAGCCCCATGAGGATGGCAAAGGCTAGGGTCACGCGCTTGCTGGTGACCTCGCTGAAGCCTTCCGGGTAGAGCGTGGGCAGGCCCATGAGGCGGATGTCGGCCAGCGCGAGGATGCCGGCCGTAGCGAAAAGCACCACGACGATCAGCTCTAGGCGGAAGCCCAGCAGCGTGCTGCCGGCGAGGGTCATGACCATGGAGGCCAAGATCCACAGGTAGGTGCCGACAAGAGCGGTGCTCAGAGCGTGGATTTCGGGCTCGTCGATGCGCATGACGAGGTAAATCAAGCCGATCAGGCTGAGGATGCCAATGACGGACAACGAGAGGAAAGGCGCCGGGATTTGGGTGCCTTCTTCCGGCAGGTAATGCTGCGCGGTGGACTCCAGCGGGGCAGTGGCGTGCAGGACCCCGTAGAGGTAGGGCGCCCAGGCGATCGCAGCGATGGCCAGGGAACCGGCCGCGATGGTGACCAAGTGCACGAGGGGTACCCATGTGCGCTCAGCGACGCCGGTGACCAGTGCAATGAGGCTGACGATGGTGAGCGCCACTGCACCCGTGTAGAGCGTGTAGAAGCAGGCAGAAACTCCCAGGTAGATAGCGATTGCGGCAGTAGAGAACCAGGAAGCCCTGTAGAAAGCGTGGGAGCACAGGACGGCCACTGCCGGGACGCCCATGGCGATGACGGCGGAATAGGGCTCCTCAGCGCCAATGGTCAGGGTCACCGCCATGGTGGTCAACGCAATGGCGGTGGCAACTGGCAGCGAACCGGTGAGTCGTTGCCAGAGTGGAACTAGCACGCACCCGGCCACGGCCAGGGAGATAAGGCTCCACGGTTGATAAACCTCCCAGCCCGGCATGTTGAGAAGGTTCGCGAGCCGCCCGCCCATCCAGAACCAGCCCAACGGGTAGAAGGTAGGCAGGCCCTCGTAGTTCATGTCCGCATAAGAGCTGGCCTCTGTGGCGCGGGTGAGGAATTGGGTACGGAATACCTGGTCGACTTGGACGCCGTCGAGCCACAGGCGGGAAGCCGAAAGGGGCAAGCCGATACTGGTCAGCGTGAGCAGCGCTGGGGAGATATAACACACAGCGGTGGTGAGCCACGTCCGCCAGCGGGGGCGCGGCCTAATAATCCACCACACGCATAACGCGCCCACCAAGAGAACGGTGAGCGCAGTTCCCGCCGTGCTCAACGCACGGGTCACCATCGACGTACTAAACGCCGGAAGGGAGACCGTCTTGAAGGCGAAGAAACCAATGAGCGTGATAAGGCCGCCACCTACAGCGGCGGCGGCCATTCCCACGAGAGTGGCGCGACGCGTCAAGCGGTCGACGTTATATTCCACGGTGGGGGAGATAGACGACGTGGCGGGAGACTCAGTCATGTAAGTAGTTTCCCATACGCCGTGGACATAGCGGAACTTTAGAAAGGCAGCTTCCGGAAGATCGCCTGTGGGATAAACTTGAATCCCAAGGACACGTACTCAAACAGCGGGTGCACGAAGATGGACTGCTTGCCATCCAGCACCGCCTTGACGGTGGCCTTAGCCACGTCGGAGACGTTGACGGTCAGGGGAGCCTCGCCGGCTTCCGCCGACATCTTGGTGCGCACCTGGCCTGGGCGAACCACGAGCACCTTGGCGCCGGAGCCGCGCAGGGCCTCACCGAGGTTGATGAAGAAGCCGTCGACACCGGCCTTGGAGGCGCCGTAAACAAAGTTGGAGCGGCGCACGCGCATGCCGGCGACGGAAGACAGCGCCACGATGGTGCCGTGGCCCTGCTGCTGGAACTTCTGGCCGAGTAAGACACCGAGGGAAACCGGTGCGGTGAAGTTAGTCTGGGCCGAGGCAACTGCCTTGGCCTGGTCCTGCCACAGTTCCTCCTGGTCACCGAGGGTGCCGAAGGCGATGATGGCGACGTCGACATCGCCGCGCTCAAAGGCGCGGTTGACGACGTCCCCGTGGCCCTCGAAATCAGTCGCGTCGAAGTCGATGACCTCGACGTCGCCACCGCGGGACTCGATGGTTGCGCGAGCATCCGCGATACGCGGGGAGTCCGCACGAGCCGCCAGGGTGACCTTGGCCGGGCCGCGCTCGAGGAATTCCTCGACGATGCCGAGGCCGATCTCGGAGGTGCCGCCGAGAAGGAGGATGTGTTGTGCTTGGCCTACTGCATTCAGCATGAGGTGATTCCTTTCTAGTGCAGCTCGAGGCGGCGGGACATATCGGAGGCGAAGACGCCGGTTGGGTCGATGTCGTTGCGAGTCTTGAGCCAGCCCTCGAGGCCCGGGTACATCTTGTGGAAGTTCTCCGCTGAGGTGCGGGACTCCTTGGCCAGGTAGAGGCGGCCACCGAATTCCATGACGCGCTTATCCAGATCATCGAGGAAAGCGCCCAGGCCCGGCTTGATGGGGAAGTCCACGCAGACATTCCAGCCCGGCATCGGGTAGGACAGCGGGGCCTTGTTACCCGGGCCGAAGAGCTTGAACACGTTGAGCGCGGAGTAGTGGCCGGAGCGCTGCATGTCGCGGATGATGTCCTTGAAGGGCTCGACGGCGTCGGTCGGCACCACGAATTGGTACTGAAGGAAGCCGTTGGAGCCGTAGCCGCGGTTCCACTCGCCGATGAGATCGAGCGGCTGGTAGAACTGCGTGAGGTTCTTGACCTGGTTACGCGCCGGGGCGCCCATGAGGTAGTAGGCCTCACCGATAGCCATGAGCGAAAGCTTGTTCATGGTGAAGTTCGGGAAGATATCCGGAACCGTCATCAGCTGCGGGGCATTGAACTTTAGCGGGTCCTTCGCCAGTTTCGGGGCGAGCTCTTCGAGCTGCTCCAGGGTGGCCAGGGAGCCGCGGGAAATAGTGGAGCGGCCCAGCTTTGGTTCCGGGGAGATGACGTCGAACCACGCGGAGGAGTACGTGTAGTTGTGCTCCGAGCCATCGGAGTGGAAGGCCACGGTTTCATCGAGGTTATCCGTGCGGTCGGTATCCGCGATGAAGTAGGCGGTTTCTGTCTTCGTCATCTTGATCTTGGCACGCAGGATGATGCCGGTTAGGCCCATGCCGCCGACGGTGGCCCAGAAAAGATCACCGCTCGGGTCATCCTCAGAGCCTTCCGGGGTCAGATGGAGGACTCGGCCGTCTGCCACGAGCAACTCCATCGAGGCGACGTGGTCACCGAAAGAACCGGCGGAGTGGTGGTTCTTGCCGTGGATGTCCGGGCCAATAGCGCCGCCGATGGTGACCTGGCGGGTACCCGGCAGAACAGGAACCCACAGGCCGTATGGTAGGGCGGCCTTCATGAGCTGGTCGAGGGTGACGCCACCGTCGACGTCGACGATGCCCGACTCCGGATCGATGGAGTGGATCTTGTTGAGCGGTTGCATGTCGATGACGAGGCCACCGGCGTTCTGCGCGGGGTCGCCATAGGAGCGGCCCATACCGCGGGCGATGACGCCACGGCGCAGGTGGGAAGGCTTATCAGCATTGTCCTCAGCCACCTGGGCGACGGCAGCCTTGATGACGTCGATGTCCGGGGTGGACAAAACGTGGGCGGTTGTTGCCGCCGTGCGGCCCCAACCGTGGAGGGACTTCTCAGTAGTATGCAGTTCCATCTCTTACTCTTTGATTCGATGTGATGGGTCGGTTTCCTACACTACCTAGGCGGTCGTGCCTGTGGCGGCAGTGAAAACGTGAGATTAGGTACAAAAGCCAAGCAAACGGAACATTTGTACTGTCCGGTTGTGTGGGTTTAGTTCGGAATTAGTACAGATCCATGATCTCGCGGATTTCTTCCGGCAGTTCTTCTTGGGAGCTAATTTCTGGGCCTTCATAGGCGCGCAGGATCTCATAGACGCGGCCGCGCGACGTGGAATCGAGGATGGGCAGTTCCTCGGCGATGAGCCGCGTCATAAAACCATTAAGCGGCAGCGAGGTGTGTTCCGTCGCCAGAAAGTGACCGTGACGCTTGTCTTCCTCGGCGCGCTCATCTTGCGCTGCTCGCTGTGCCGGGGTGAGGTGCTCTTTTTTAGAGGAGTACATGCACGGTAGCCTACCGCCCGCCTAAGGTGGGGCGGTATGACCTCTCCCAAGCAAGATAATTATGCGCTGGATGACACCCTCGCCGGACGCATCACCCAAGCCGCGGCTGTGGGCATTATGACTGCCTTCCCCGACTGGATTAAGAATAAGACTGCGCTCGTGTCCGCCTATGTCCTGTCTTTCTTAGGCTTTGGTGCACTCGTGGCAATTACTAATGCCGAGAGCCACGAGGGGCAACCGGAGCCGGAGACTCCCGATGTCCCCGCGTGGGCGATCCCGGTTGCCTTCGGCATTCTGCTGCTTGGCGGATGGCTCACAATAAAGACTGAGCACAGCGTGGTCCGATTTATTCGCCGCCGCGGCGTGGAAAAGCCGTGGACCGTCTGGGGTGGAATCAGTGCTGCCATCGTCTTCATTCTCAGCGAGCTCGAAGCGCGCGAGCTCACCGCCCGCAACTAAAAGTGCGTATGGTGGGGCACATGAGCTCACAGGTCACAGATTTGGCGCAGGTCCGCGCCAAACGTGGTGATTCTGCTCGAACCCTGTTGTGTCAGGTGTCCAACGTCCGCGCGGAAGCCGAGGTGCACCGTCAGATTGGTTTCTCGGACGCACTCACGCTGGAAGAGCTTCATCATATTCTCGAGGTCTGCTTCGGACTGCCTCAAGAGGATTCGCCGTGGCACTTTTTTGAACATACCGATGCCCGCGGCCAACGAATCGATCCGAGCCATACCGTGCGCGAATTCTTAAGCCGCGAAGGCGAGCAGATTGATTATGCCTGGGGGCTGTGGGATTTCGAGATAGTCGTGGTGGAGACCTATCCGCGCGATAACGGCACGCCGGAGGCCCTGTGCGTGGGCGGTTCCGGTTCTTTCCACACACCCTTTGATCTCACCGCCGTGAATGCTGAGCTCACAGGCCAGGAAACGATTGATGAAGTTCTGGATCTTGTGGTTAGTCCCGTCCGCGCGCTCATTGAAAGAACCCGGCTCTATGACTTCGTTCCGCTCCTCCAAGCTTTGGACTTGCATCGCGAAGTCAGCATTGATGCTCGGGCGTACCGCCAGCTGCGTACTCTGCCGCGAGAAGTAACAAACGAAGGCAAGGACGCCTTTTGGTCTATGGCTCTAGCACTGTCCTGCATGGGCGGGCGCGAATTAACCGATTCCGTAGCGGAGACGTCCATGGCCGCGCTGGGGTGGGTTGACGATGATGGCGAGGAGCTACGCGGCCCGGAAATTCGGGAGCTGTGCTCGGCTTCGCTTAAGGTGCTTTCGTCTCTCGGCGCCTATGGTGAAAACGCCGTCGCACCCGTGGACCGTCTGGACATTTACCGCGCCCTTGTCCGCGGGTAGAGTATTTCGCCGTGACTGAACCTACTTCTAGCATGAAGACCCAACTCGTGCGCTTCGTATCCGTCGGTGTTTTCACAGCGGCGATCGATTATGGCCTTACCCTCTTTCTGACGTACCTAGGCCTACACCGTTCCCTGGCGAAGGCGATTGGCTGGGTCTTCGGAACGATTGCGGCGTACATCGCCAACGCACGCTGGACTTTTGGTGCTCAAGTTTCTGGTCGTACAGCCGGTGCCGTGGGATTGCTGTATTTGTCCACCTTCGCCGTGCAAAACTTCCTGTACTGGGTGCTTAACGCCCCGCTGATCAGCTTGGGCTTCGACGGCGCGCTCAAGGACACCATTGCCTTCGTCATTGCACAGGGCGTGGCCACGGTGACTAACTTCGCCATTCAGCGCGCCTTCATCTTCAAAGGAAAGTAATCATGCCCGAACGCCTCTCACGGTCGAATTCCCTGCAGGCGCAGGGCACGAAGTTTGCGATCACGGGGGCCATTGCCGCGCTTATCGACGTCTCTCTGACCTGGCTTTTTCAAATTGGTTTAGCGTTATTCGGCGAAGTAGCCTCGCGGACCGTCGGTTTTGCCGTCGGTACTTTGGTGGCTTACTTGTTGAATCGACGGTGGACCTTCAACGCGCGGGCCTCGAAGCGCCGCTTTGTTGCGGTCTTTGCCACCTACGCCATGACCTATGCGATCAACATTTTGTTGTATCGCTGGGCCTTTCCCTTCTTTGACCACACGCTGGACTGGCCTTCGTCCTGGGCACTGGCGGTGGCTTTCGTCATTGCCCAGGGCACGGCAACGCTGATTAATTTCTTTGTGCAGCGGTGGCTGATTTTCCGCAGCACGCGCAAGTCCTTTGAGTTTTAGGGCCGGCGGAAGTCTTCTTTGCGTCCGCGGTTGTGCAGGCGCAGCCATTCCATGAATCCCTTGACGTCATGCTGCTGGACTAGGAAGAACCAGCCGAAACGTGCGAATTCCTGTGGTAGCAACTTGCGCATGCCGCGCTGCCACAGAAGGTAGCCGCGGTTGCGGTAGGTAAAGAAGCGCTTGAACTCGCCTTCCGGGTATTGCGTGTGCATTTTTCCGCCGAGGATGGGCTTGAACTCATCGGAGCCATCCGGATGCAGGTAGCTGGTGGTCAGCGCAGTGCCGAAGTTTAAACCCGAGTTGACCAGGCGGCGGTGATATTCCACCTCATCACCACGGATGAACAGGCGGTAGTCTGGGACGCCGATGATCTCCATGGCCTCGGCGGAGATGAGTGCGCCGTTGAAGAGGGAGGCAATGCCGGGCAGAAAGTCACCCTCCAGCTCGCTCATGTAGCGCCGCCACACCAGGCCCTGGCGCAGTGGGAAAGCCAGCTTGGCAGGCTCATCGATATTGCACACGGCGGGGGAGACTTCGTGGAGTGCGTTGTTTTCCGCAACTCGGTAGAGCTCCTCTAGCACGTGGTGGTCGGCTGGGCGGCCATCATCATCCGCGCACCACACCGCGTCCGCGCCGAGGGCCAACGCCGTCAGGAAGCCCAACGCGAAGCCTCCCGCACCGCCAAGGTTGGTTTCAGAAGGCACGTAGACGCCGCGCTCGCCGGCCAGTTCGTGGAGGAGCTCCTCTACTGCTGCCTCCGCACCGTTATCCACCACGATCACCCACTGCACTGGGTGCGTTTGGTTCACCACCTGCTCAAGGGAGGCGCGCAGCAGCTCCACGCGCTGGTGGGTGACGATCACAGCGGCCGTCGTACCGGCCTGGGACAAGGTGGCAGTCATGGGTTCTATTGTGCCACCCGCCTGTGGCGCTCAGGTGCGTGACATGGAGGTGGCAAAGGTTTAGGCGTTGAAGCCCGGAACCTTGATGAATCCGGAGTTCACAGCGTTGACCACTCCAGCAATGAGGCCGAGCACAATCGCGGCGATGGAGGTGCCAACGAGGATCTCAGCGGTGGTGCCCACCGGGTATTCCTTGGCGGTGTCATTTTTCAGGGAAGACATGGCAACATCCTTGGCGGAGCCGGCAGTCTCTAGGCCTTCCTTGATTTCTTCAGGGGTGCTGCTGCCTTCCTTGCTGCTGATAGCCTCAGCGCCCTTCTCGATGCCGTAATCCACGGAGGAGGCGAAGCCATCGCCACCGACGGCTTCCTTGAGTCCTTGCGTAAAGATGTAGCCAAGGACCTCGGCCTCGGAGACCTCAGAAGAACCCTTATCAGCGGCGGTAGCCGGGGCGATGGACAGGGACAGTGCGGTAGCGGCAGCAACGGCAGCGGCGGGGAAACGCTTCATGGAGGTTCTCCTTGGAAGAAAGGTAGAGAAAGTGAAGAGGTAGTGAAAGTGTAGAAAGTGCCCATGCAAAAGTAGGCGATAGCGAAAAGCTCCAGCCCTCAAAGGACTGGAGCTAGAAGTTCAAAGCTAAAAGCTTGATACGTTCAGATTAGAACGGAAGGGAAACGCCCGGGATGAGGCCGTTCTGAACTGCGGTGTAAGCAGCGCCGAGGACGGCAGCGGCGATGCCAACGCCCCAGAGGATGTCAGCGGTGGTGCCCAGAGCGTAGCCGTTCTTGGCGTCGTTCTCCCAAGAAGACTTGTTGAAGTCAACATGAGCCTTAGCAGAGCCGCGAGCTGCGTCAGAGTCCATATCCTTGATGGCATCCGAGCTGATCTTGGCAGATCCCTCGTGGGGTTCGGAGACGCCGTTTACGCCTGCGACGATGCCAGCGCCGACGAGGGTGCCGAGGTCTTCCCAATCGCCTTCGGTCTGTGCAGAGGCAACACCAGTGGACAGGGACAGTGCGGTAGCAGCGGCTACAACGCCAGCGGCGAAACGCTTCATGATAGGGCTCCTTAGGGTTAAGAGAGAACAGTGCCTGTGATTCAGGCTCGCGACGATTTTAACTTGAAAGGATCTGAGAAAAGAAGCAAATAGAAAAAGTTTCTTTCGTGATTCACCCATACAGGGGGTATGCATATTTCCAGTGCATGAGACTAAAGGTGAGTTCTACGCAAAGTACAGTTATCTCATGACCGTGAGAAGCGTTGAAGAAATGTGGGCTCCTTTTCGGGTTTCCATCCACGTGGGTGAGCTGAGTCTGCGGGTGCTGCGCGATAGTGACATCGCCGCCATTCATGGGGTTAGCGCCGCTGAGATTTTCGGCGAGCCGCTTCCGGAGTACACGTTCCCGTGGTTGAAGCAGAAGCCTGATCCGAGTTTCCGGTGGGCGCATCGCGCACAGATGTCCCCGGAAGAATGGTCGCTCGACTTCGGCGTACATCTTGATGGTGAAGTCATTGGCTCAGTGGATCTGCGGGCCAAGAGCTTTGCTGACAATGGTGAGGTGGAAACGGGGTCGTGGATTTACCACCGCCTTCAGGGCCGCGGGATGGGTACGCAGGTTCGTCACGCCGCTGCGGTCTTCTGTTTTGATTACCTGGGCGCACGCCGGTTGCGCTCGGAGTGGGAGCCGGGGAACGCGGCTTCCCAGGCTGTATCGCGCAAGCTGGGCTACACCATCGAAGGCAACAAGGCCGTGTTGCGCAAGGAGGATTACCAGCCGGGGCCTGAAGTAGCTGTGGCCGGGATGAGTGAGGAACTGCGCGCGATGTTGGGAGCCAACTTCGCAGTTTGAGGAATAAATCGTGAAAATGGGAGAGTTTCCACTCAATTTCACGGAAACTTGTAGAATGTTGGCATGCTTAACGCGCGGTCCGCCTCAAAAATCGACGCTCTTCTTGATCGGTATGCGGCGTTGCGGGAGGACGCCCCCGAGGCCGTCGCGGAGATAGCACGCGCAGAAGTGGCGGAGTCGGTGTATAACTCGAACGCCATTGAGAATTCCACGCTGACTTTGGAGGAGACCGAGAACATCTTGGCGGGGTTTACCGCTAGGCCGCACGATTTACGAGAAGTTTTTGAAGCCAAAAACCTGGCGGACGTGACTGAGGAACTTATTCGGGGCGTCGGTAAGCTCGATGCAAACCTCATTCTGCGACTGCATCGTATGTTGCTTCGCGGCATCAATGACGACTGGGCGGGGCGCTTTCGTCGAAGGGGGGAGTGGGTTCGCGTGGGCGCTCATATGGGAGCCAACCCTGAATACGTGGACAGGCTGGTGGACACAGCCATTGCCGAATACTACGAGGACACTAACTTCTTTGTTGACCGAATCGCGCGGTTCCACGCGGAATTTGAAACCATCCATCCTTTTTCAGACGGCAATGGGCGCATCGGGCGCGTCATTATCAATCAACAACTCTTAGAGCTAGGGGCGCCGCCCATCATCATTCCGAACAAGGGAAAAGAGCGCCACTACTACCCAGTGTTCCGTGGCTACCCGGTGAGTGGGGACTTTTCTGCATTGAGCACACTTATCGCGCGGCAACTCGTCGAGTCCTTGCACAAGCGCATCACGCTGCTGACCGCGCCGAGGGTAATTCGCCTGTCGGAATGGGCAAAGGTTAACGGTGTCTCTGGGTCCGTCGCCGCCAATAAGGCGGCGCGGGGTACCATTCCGGCCTTCCGACAGCGTGGAACGTGGATGATTGACGCGCAATATGTCAACGAGGCAGGTAGCAGGGGCTAAACGTTCTCCTCGTTATCGAAGCGCTTACGCAGATCCCGCACGTACTGGCCCACCTTAGGGCCTTCGTACTCGCCGACGACGTCGGAGACCTCGCCCACCGAGCGGATCTGGCCGTGGTCGATCCATAGGGCGGTATCGCACAGCTGGGCCAGGAAGTCATTGGAGTGGGAAGCAAAGACCAGGATGCCGGAGCGCTTCACCAGGTCCTGAAGGCGGACGCGGGCCTTGGCCATGAAAGCAGCGTCGACGGCGCCGATGCCTTCGTCGAGAAGCAGGATCTCTGGCTCAATGGAGGTCACCACGCCCAGCGCTAGGCGCACGCGCATACCAGTGGAGTAGGTGCGCAGCGGCATGGAGAGGTAATCACCCAGCTCAGAGAACTCCGCGATCTCATCCATCTTGGCCTTCATCTGCTTGATGGTCTGGCCCAAGAAGAGGCCGCGGATGATGATGTTGTCGTAGCCGGAGACCTCTGGGTCCATGCCCACGCCGAGGTCGAAGACGGGGGCGACGCGCCCACGGACGTCGGCAGCACCGCGCGTGGGTTCGTAGATGCCGGAGAGCAGGCGCAGCAGAGTGGTTTTGCCCGCGCCGTTGTGGCCGACGAGGCCCACCCGGTCACCTTCGCGCAGGTGGAGGTTGATGTCTTTGAGCGCTTCCACCATGACCACGTTCTGGTCATTCTTGCCAATGGAGCCACCGGCCGTGGAGAGCATCGCCTTCTTGAGAGAACGGGACTTGGCATCAAAGATGGGAAAGTCCACGCAAGCGTTATACGTATCAATGGAAACCATGGACGATCCTTTCTAGACCCAGTAGGAGACGCGGAAGCGCCACTGGCGCATGGCCAGGCCGGCGATGAGCAGGCCGGCGACGGTACAGCCGATGACGATGAGCCAGTGATAACCGGCGACGGGCTCGCCGATCATAGGGGCGCGGATGATCTCCATGTAGTGGTAGAGCGGGTTGATCTCAGCGATGCGCGCGCGGCTGGCCACGGCACCTCCCTGCTCCTTCAGGGTGTTGGTCATCCACACGATCGGCGTGACGTAGAAAAGCAGCTGGGTCAGAGCCTCCAGCAGCGGGGCAACGTCACGGAAGCGGGTGGCGATGATGCCGAAGAACATGGCTACCCACACGCCGTTAACCAGGAAGAGTCCTAGCGCCGGGATGAACAGGAAGAACTCCCAGCCCAAGTGGCGCGGGAAGATAAGAATGAGCAGCAGCCAGATGATGAGGTTGTGGCCCAAGAAGAGGGTTTGCCGCCAGACTAGGCGGTAGACGTGCACCGACAGTGGTGCGGGCAGCTGTTTGATCAGGCCCTCGTTGTCGATGAAGACTGTCGAGCCTTCCTTAATGGCGCCCGAAATGAAGTTCCACATAATCAAGCCCACGGTCACGTGGGGCAGGAATTCTGCAACCGGGATCTGGAAGAGCATGGAATACAGCAGGCCCAGGGCCGCGGCCATCACGCCGGTTGCGATGGTGATCCAGAAAGGACCCAGCACCGAACGGCGGTAGCGCTGCTTGATGTCTTGGATGCCCAGCTTGAACCACAGCTCGCGCTGGCGCGCGCCTTGCAACAGATCGGCGAAAGCCGCCGACATGGTCATGGAACGCGAGGCCGGCTCCTCGCCGGGTGCAGGCGCGGAGGTCATGCGGGCGACGTCGTCACGCAGGTTTTTCTTGTCTTGCACGTCCTTCACCCTAGCGCGCACCTCCGCCAAACACCTACACACACGCCCTTAACCTGGGAAAACACGAGCGAGCTGGGAAAATCGAGGGTTAGGAAAGATTTACGTGGGGCGTATAGAGTAGGGAGTCGATCGGACGATTCGAGGAAGGGTTGAAGCATGACGGAACAGTATGACGTCGCCAGCGTGCGAGGTCTTTACACTGGTCTGTCCGATGGTTGGACCTACCTGAACGCGCACGCCGCGTCGCAGATTGCAGAACGCGTGGCCTCTGGCGTTGCCCGTTCTTTCCGTATGTCCGCCACGGTGAAACCGCTGGAGGATGCCGTGGGCGCGCACTCGGCGCACCACGACCCCGGAGAGCTCCACGCGGCGGACATGTATGCTTCCGCGCGCCGGGCAGTGGCGGATCTCACGGGGGCGACGGCGGAACGGGTCATCCTGGGCCCGTCGCTGCCGGTGCTGTATCAGGCTTTGGGCGTTGCACTGCGCCCGCTGTTGCGCCGACAGTCTTCGGTGGTGCTCTCCCGTTTTGATTCTCCGGAGTTTACGAGCGCGTTCGCACACCTGGGTACTGATATTCGGTGGGCGCAGCCGGATTTGGGAACTGGCGAGCTTCCGGCATTCCAATACGCTGATCTGGTGGATGGCTCTACACGTTTTGTCGCCTTTTCTGCCGCCCACGAGCTGCTGGGCACTGTAACACCGGCCGCGGAGATCATCGATGCGGTCCATGAGCGTTCGCGCGCCTGGGTGCTTGTCGACGTCTCCTCGATCGCCCCCTACCGTCTCCTCGACTTTGATGCGATTGGGGCGGATATCCTCGGCGTGGATGTGGGTGCTCTCGGTGGCCCGCAGATGGCAGCGCTGGTCTTCCGCGATACCGCGATGTTCCGTCGCCTCGATGAGCTTGTCGTTGGCCCGGTTTCCGCGGGCTTGGCGGGTGGCGTTGGCCCCCTAGTGGATCATGTGGCGGAACTCGCCGGCGGGGAGCGCGGTTCGCGCCGCGTGCGCCTGACGCGTTCGATGCAAGCCCTCGCGGGATATATGGAGGATCTCACCGGGGACCTCTACAGTCTGTTGGGCACGCTGCCGGCCGTCCACATCCTTGGTGTGACGGGGGAAGCGGCAGCCGACGCCTCCGATGACCGCCTCCCGCGCCTGACCTTCGCCGTGCGCGATGTGCCTGCGGACGTGATCCACCGCCGCCTCTTCGATAATGGGTTGGTGACTACCATCGCCCCGCACACCCCACTGCTTACGGAGATGGGTGTGGAGGAGGTTGGCGGTGCCGTTACGGTTTCGCTGAGTCCGTTTAGCACCTATCACGACGTCGAGCACCTCACCCGCGTGGTCGCGTCTTTGGCTTAGACCTCGAGGACGAGCTTGCCCGTGACCTCGCCGGAGTCGAGGGCTTTGTGGGCTTCGGCGGCGCGAGCAAGCGCATACGTCGCGTGCAGGTGGTGCTTGACGCTGCCGTTCTCTAGCCAGGGCCAGACATTTTTGACGGTGTCCGCAACGATGGCGGCCTTGCCCTCCAACGAGCGGGAGCGCAGCGTGGTGCCCTGCAGGGTCAGGCGCTTGTTGAGGAGGATGGCCATGTTGAGCTCGGCCTTCGTGCCACCCTGCATTCCGATGGTGACCATGTGGCCGCCCTTAGCCAGCGCGATGAGGTTCTTCTTGAGGTACTTCGCGCCCATGATGTCGAGGATGACATCGCACTGGTTCTTCAGTTCCTCGGCGAAGTCCTGTTCGTTGTAGTTGATGAGGATGTCCGCGCCGAGTTCCTTGCAGGTCTCGAGTTTTTCGTCCGAGCCAGCCGTCACCGCGACGGTGGCGCCGAGGTTTTTCGCCACCTGGATGGCGAAGGTGCCGATACCTCCCGCGCCGCCGTGGATGAGGATGGTTTGGCCCTTGTTTAGTTTCGCCTCCATCGCGATATTGGACCACACGGTGCAGGCCACTTCGATGACGGAGGCGGCCTCGGCAAAGGAATAGCCGTTGGGGATGGGCAGCAGTTGGCCCTTGGGTACGGCGACGTATTCGGCATAGCCGCCGCCGGCCAGTAGCGCGCCGACCTTGGAGCCAACCGCGACGTCGGTGTCGCCTGCGTCGACGACTTCACCGGCGACTTCGAGGCCGATAATCTCCGAAGCACCCGGCGGCGGCGGGTAGTGCCCGCGGGCCTGGAGCAGGTCGGCGCGGTTTACGCCGGCGGCTTTGACTTTAACGAGGACTTCGCCGGCAGCTAGTTCTGGTGTGGCGACATCCCCCAACTCCAGCGAGTGCGGGTCGTCCAGATTGGTCTGAATGATGGCTTTCATGCCACACCACCGTACTTAAATCCAATCATCCTCGACCAGGAAGGCATTGACCGCGATGGCTGCGGCGTTGGCTTCGCCCATCGCTACCGCGACCTGTGCCGGTGGGTTGACCACGTTGCCCACCGCCCAGATGCGCGGGTGGCTGGTGGCACCGGCGAGGCCCGTTTTGATCAGGCTGCCGCCCATGCCCGACGGCGGGCTGTGGCGGTCAAGGTTGAGGTCAGCGAGAAACTCATCGTGCGGGTGAGGGACAGGCATGTAGAACAGTGCATCGACGGCATGGGTTGTGCTCCCAACCAGGACTTTTCCGTCCTGGAAGGCGGTGACGGGGCCGTCGACAAGCGCAATGCCCCGCCGGGTCAGGTCAGCGCGCTGTTCCTCGGTGAGCTTCATGCCGTTGGTGAAGAAGGTGATGTCCTTGGACCACTGGCGCAGGAGCGCTGCATGGTGCAGGGAGAACTCGCCGATGCAGAGAACACCGAGCTTCTTGTCGGCGACCTCGAACCCGTGGCAGTAAGGGCAGTGGAGGACTGTATCTGCCCAGTTTTCTTCGAGTCCCGGGATGTTTGGATGTACGTCGTCCACACCGCTGGCGACGATGATGGAGCGGGCCGCGACGGTATCTCCATTACTCAATGTGGCGGTGAGTGTTCGGTCATTATCGGTGACGGAATCCACGGTGGTGTTGACGATCTGTACGCCGTAGTTGCGCAGCTGCTCCTTACCGCGCTCCTGGAACTCGAGTGGTGGTGTGCCCTCGAGGGCGATGACACCATGGATTTCGTGGGCGAAGCGATTGCGGGGAGTGGTGGAATCAACAACGAGGACACTGCGGCGGGCGCGGACCATGACCAGTGCTGCCTGAAGGCCGGCCGCGCCACTGCCGATGATGAGGGTATCGACTGTCTGCATAGGCCCGAGTAAACCAGAGCAAGGTATATGCGGCAATGGCTTTCAGTAGGTTGCGCTTTGCACAACGTGATGAGGCGAATTCTTCTCCCGCGGCGGAGTCTAGTACTCTGAACGTGTTGCGCGCGGTGCATGCTGACGCGTGACGAGGAGGCGTGGCAGAGCGGCCGAATGCACTGGTCTTGAAAACCAGCGTGGGGAAACTCACCGCGGGTTCAAATCCCGCCGCCTCCGCCAATTGTTTTGGGGGTCATTTGTAGCGGCTTTGCTTCTGTCCCATGCGGCTGTAACGAAGCTCAGAACGCATCCTGCCAGTAGGAATCCGCTAATTTGCAGGTGGGTGGCCGAGTTTCCGCCGCCGCCAGCCACGACGAGGAAAATCGAAAATGCAATCGCGACAAGGCAGTGGATGACCAACCGGCTATGCGCTCCAAGGTGGCATTGCGGCCAAGCTTTCTCGATAGCCCAGCTCACTGCTGCGAGAATGACATAAAAGACGATTCCCGCTAAGGCTCCTGGAACTAGGTAGAGCATGGATTCATCTCCTCTCGGGGGGAATAATGGTTGTGGTAAGGAAGGCGGTTTCGTGATGTCAGAGGATAACTATTCGGCGTGGGTAGAGACTGATTATCTTTTCGGCTCCCCAGTCAATGCTCGCCGGCTATTGGAGTCTTACGAGCAAGTGCTAGACGGAAAGGCTAAGGAGCACGACATCGATCTAGCTGTGTAAGAACTATCTTCCGATCGAAGTGGAGTATTCACCTTCTGGCAGGGTGGAACCGGTTTTGTTTATCTGAGAGGAATTTTACCTATTTCCGGTAAACATCTCGTCGGTGAGCAATGCGCAGGACGAGCACCACGAGTTTTCCGTCTAAGATTTCATAAACTACGCGATAGTGTCCGACTCGAATTCTGTACAGGTCGTCTGAGGCTCTTAGCTTCTTTACTCCATCAGGGCGAGGGGTAACGGCCAAGTCTTCGATTGCAGCAAGTAGTCGCCTCTGTGTCGGTCTGTCGAGCTTGCGTAATTCCTTGGCTGCGGATGCTTTATAGGTGATTCGATAAGTGGAGTTAGCCATAGAAGGCGATTAGGTGAGTCCGAGTTCTTTTTTGAGGTCTTCGTGTGAAATCTCTGCGGCTTCTCCTCGGGCAATCTCAGCGGCCTGAACATCCTCACGATCTTCCAGTGCTTCGACTGCGCGGGCGAAAAATGAAGGAGAGACGACAAAAGCGCGAATCCGGCTTCCACGACTAGTGATGGCGACGGGCGTGTGCTGTGCCTCTTCAAGAATTTGGCTTTGGGATTGGCGAAACTGGCTGGATGCCACTGACATCGTTTTCATACAACGAATGTACATCTTGTACATTTTGGTGGGCAAGGGTCGCGGGATTTCTGGTTGCTACTCGTCTTTGCCATCGATCCGCCCCGCCAAAATGCGAGGCAGCGCCTCCGCTGCGGTGGCGGTGACCACCACGCTGGCAAGCGGCGAGAGATCCGTGGGCTGCGGGGTGACTTCCACGATGGGGATGCCGCGTGCGTGGGCAATCTGCGGCAGGCCGGCAGCGGGGTAGACCACGCCGGAGGTGCCCACAATGAGCAGCGCGTCCGCGGTGGACATGCGGCGTTCGGCCTCGGCCCATTCGTCGTTGGGCAAAGCCTCACCGAACCACACCACGCCTGGGCGTACGAGCCCGCCGCACACGGGGCACTCGGGTGGAGTGATGCTCTCGACCGGTTCCTTCGGCAGCGCAATGTCCTCGTCGTACGGTGTATCGCAGTCGGTGCAGCGGAAGGCGAATAGGGAGCCGTGTAGGTGGACCACGTCCTGGCTTCCGGCGCGCTCGTGCAGGTTATCGATATTTTGCGTGGTCACCGTCATGCCGCGTGCGGCAGCAATCGCGCGGTGCCCGGCGTTGGGTTCGGCCCGCTGCGCCAGCTGGGCGCGCCACAGGTACCAGGCGAACATGGGCTTTGGTTCATTACGCCATGCGCTTATCGACGCCATCGCGACCGGATCCACGTTCTCCCAGATGCCCGTCTGCGCATCGCGGTATGTGGCGATGCCGCTATCCGCACTCATACCCGCGCCGGTGAACACCTCAACGTGGGTGGCATCAGAAAGAATCGAGTGTGCGCGCTCAAACAGGTGCTCCATGCATCTAGAGTACGGCGATGAGCACGCAGAATGCTATGGATACGAGAAGGGCAATGCCCATGCGCCACAGGTAGCGCCGTCCCGGTTCGTGGGCGGTGTTGATCTGCAGCTTCGAAGGATTCGTGGAAAAGACTGCCATGCACATCGGGTCTTTAGGTTCTTTGTAGACTCCCATGCCACCGGCAAAGCGGAGTGCTTCGTTGCGAACCTGTTCATCATCGTCGGTTGGTATGGCTTTCACGGCCTTCGCAGATGTCAGCGTCAATCGGACGCCTTGAATCATGATGAACAGGGTGAAGGCTATCCACGCGGCCACGAGGAGAAAGCCCGAGAAGGGGATGTCCGGTACAACCGTGCAGACCGCGGTGAGGCACACGCAGGTCGTCATGGAGAGGACTGTCTGAGCGATGAACGTGGCGGTCTTTTCAGCGAGCAGCTCCGCGCGCTGTGCGGTGGCCTCGGAGAAAGGAAGCGCTGACTCCGCCGGAACCCGTGTTGTCTTTCGCGCCAGCGAGACCGGTGGCACGCACAGCGGCAGTGCAATGGCGAAGACAACGCCGATCCACACCAAGGCGGTGGCGTTGAAGAAAGACTTGGGTTCGAAGCGGTCCGGGTTGCCCGAGCCATCGAAGTGGACCGGGATGGGATCAGGCACCGAATCCCAGCGCAGCAGCATGTACACCAGCGTGAGAGCACATACGATAGCGGTGGCGACGTAATACTGGCGGCTTCTCATGGCAGTGAGCTTACAAGGTTGCCTGTTGTTGGTTGCGCTGCGGGAGTCGGATTCTTACATGGTTCCAGTCATAAGGTTCGCTTGGGGGCAAGTAAACCATCTGCGCCTAGGTAGATGGTTCGTTTGGGTGCAAACAAACCAGCTGACTAGAACCTGGTGAAGGGAACCTTTTGTGGGGCAAGTAGTGCGGACTCTTGGGGCTGATTGGTCGATGAAGGGGAGCTGTAAATGGTCCCTTCAAATTGGTCTCTTTACTTTGGTCCTTTCACTGAGCAAAAGGACCATCTGGGCGCAGGAAACTGACGGTAAAAGGTCCCTTTGCGGTGAGTAGGGACCAGAGTATGGGGACCAAACTAAAGGGACCATGTGGCAGGGGTGTCGAGAAGGTGACGCTGCCGGCTACGGGGTTAGAAAATCTCATAGCGAGCGGCGCGAAGCTAGTCGTCCAGGTCCTGCTCGGCCTCTAGGTCATCCAGAGAGATGGTCTCCACTTCGCCGCGATGCGCGGTAGCGGCTTCGGACTCAAGCTCAGAAATGTGTTCTTGCCAGGCATCGATGCCGCCGCGCAGCGAGTAGACGTTGCTGAAGCCACGGGCGCGCAGGGCCTCGACTGCTTGGGAGGAGCGCAGGCCGCTGGCGCAGTAGAGGACGGCGAGGTCGGCGGGGTCTAGGGGCGGGTTGTGGCCGGCGAGGATGTCATCGAGCGGAAGATGCTGCGAGCCGGGGATGAGGGAGGGAGCGCGTTCGGGGGCGGTGCGGACGTCGATAAGCGTGGCGTCCTCAGGGATCTCGCGGACGTCGGTGGGGTTGTCGGGGCGCGCCGGGGTGGCGCCGTTCGCGCGCACGGGGATGTATTCCCAGGTCCCGACGAGGGAATCGTAGTAGCCCAGCGTACCGATGAGCGGGGTGCCGATGCCGGTGAGGAGCTTAAGCGCCTCCACGGCTAGGGCGGAGCCGGCCACGCCGACGACCGGTCCCATCACGCCGGCCTGTGAGCAGGAGGGTACCTGCGGGTCGGTGGGGAAGAGGTCCTCGTAGACCGGGCCGTGGCCGGAGTGGAAGACGGTGAGCTGCGCGTCGTATCCCAGCAGCGATGCCCACACGTGCGGAATGCCCAGCTCATGGGCGGCCCAGGAGGCCAGGTGGCGGGAGTAGAAGTTATCGGTGCCGTCGATGATGAGGTCAGCGCCGCGCAGTTGCTCCAAGGCGGTATCGGGTGTGAGGCGTGAGAACTGCTCGACGGTGCACTCTGGGTTGAGGGCGTTCAAGGCCGCGGCGGCGGATTCGGTTTTGGGCTGGCCTACGGTTGCTGTGCTGTGGATGACTTGGCGGTGCAGGTTGGAGAGGGAGACGGTGTCGTCGTCGAAAAGCAGGATGCGCCCCACGCCTGCGCCTGCCAGGTAGAGAAGGGCAGGCGAGCCCAAGCCACCGGCGCCGATGACGGCGACGGTTGAAGCGTGAAGCCGTTGCTGAGTGGAGGTTCCCCAGAGAGCTTCCTGACGTGCGTAGCGTGAACTCATTCTGAAGTGCTCCGAGTTTTCCTAGACTTTTGCCTTGATTTCTATTGTTTCCTGCAGTGGATTCTGATTAAAGAATTCGGTTTCAATCCCGGTTGGTGTCGATATTCTAAGCTCTGGCGGAATCGTGCTTCGTCCTACCTCGACGCTCACTCGAACGTCATGCACGCCCTTGATGGCCACCAGTGTGTTGACCTTGATGACGAGTTCATCTTTGTCAGAAATGTCGGCTAGGCGCATCAGCCAGGCAGTGGACTTGCGATTTCCATGCGAGGTAAAGAGCAGAAAATAAAGCTCTTCTAGGCATTATTCCGTCCGTTTATCGAAAGGGTAAATAGACATCGGAATTGTGTATGCACCTTTTGCAGTACCACCTTGCATAAGCTGGCTAAGCTTCGCGATATGCGCGCCATCCTTATCCGCAGCTGGGTCTTTGAATGTAAAAGAATGTACGCGAAGCTCCTCAGCACCTTCAATCGGCTGAGTCACGATATATAGATTTCCGCCGTCGATAGTTGCAGATACAGGACGGCGATCTGCGCCGATTAGCGGTTCAGTTTCTTTAACTTCCTGACGCTCGAGATCAAGTGCCACGATCGTTCCTCGACTCGTAAAGTACGACACGCTTCCTTCTTCGTAGCGAGAGGACCTATTTACGCCTGGTATCGGCAGCCTTTCGATATTTCCTTCGTGTTTTAAAGTTGGTTTTTCATTCGAGGTACCAACCGAGACAACATACGCACCACCAGTATCGTCAGGAAAAGAAATATATGATTTTTCTTTCCCGCACCCAAGAGCAGAGAAGTATTCGGATGCGACTGTTCCGGCAGGTATATCAAGGCGAGATTCAGACAACAACCCGTCGACTCCCATACGCACAAGCGTTAAACCGCTTCCGTCATCTTCATCACGTTCTATCCAGACAGCTTTTTCATCAGTACAAGCCCTTAACGCGACTGGTCTCCTATCGCGAGTTACCGTGCTTGTAGATTCCTTAGTTGCGAGCACTATGCGGCTCGCATACGGACTATCGCTCATGCCTTCGTTAAAAACAAACACTGCTGCTTTATTGTCCACAGAACCAGCAGAAGCTGTTTGGGTCGGTAGACCTAAACCTGCGAGAGGTTTCTCAGATTGTTTGCGAAAATCTGAATCAAAGACAACCAATTGATCCTTATCTGGAGCCACATACCCTTCACCGAGCCTCTCCATCGAAGGGTTATACACCGATGCAAGTTCAGCGAGAGAGTCCACCTCATCAGTGCTCGTTCCAAAAACATAATTGTGATTATTTACGGAAGGAGTCACAGAGACAGCCCTAGCGATCCCGCCCCATTCCCAAGTGGCAAAAGATTTCGATGTCTGTGAACGCTCTTGCGCGCACGAAGAAACGACAAGTGCACAGACGCCTAGAGCGCAAACCGCTAGGAGTTTTCGAAGTAGTGCTATGAGCATTGCGCTTTCACTTTCTGGATCTAAGCCCATTTCCCGTCCGTACCGAATTCCGACAGTGCATACAACTGTTTATTCCAGGCCTACCCACGTGGTGGTGTCATCGGTATGCAGCTGTTCCTTCCAGATGGGGACTTCCGCCTTGACGCGGTCGGCGCAGGTCGAAGCAGCCTCGAAGGCGTCCTTGCGGTGCGCGGAGGCGGCGGCGACGAGGAAGGCGGACTCGCCAATTTCTAGTGGGCCAGTACGGTGTGCGCACCAGAGGCGCACGGTGGGGAAGGCAGCAGCGACTTCAGCGGCCACGCGCTCGATTTCCTGCTGGGCTGAGGGATGCGCGGTGTAGGTCAGGAGTTTCACACCCCGGCCGGAGTCGTGGTTGCGCACGATGCCGTCGAATAAAACGACGGCGCCGGTTTCAGCGGTGGCGATGTCGGGGGCTGAGATAGGCTCAGCGCTGATGTGGGCGCCGAGTAAGCCGAAGTTAGTGCTCATTGATGCCTTCCAGCTGGTTGATGATGTGGTTAAGTACCGGTTCGAGGACCGCGCAGCCGTCCTTGGCAGCGCCCGTCGAGCCGGGCAGGGCCATGGCGAAGGTTTTGTGCGATACGCCAGCAACGGTACGCGAGAGTGCCGCGGTGGGAATGGTGGTCGAGTGCGCGTAGAAGGCGTGGGCCAGGCCGGGGAGCTCGCGCTCGAGGTGTGGGGCGAGTGCTTCGACGGTGCGGTCATCCGGTGTGATGCCGGTGCCGCCGGAAGTGAGGATGACGGAGGGAGATTCGGTGAAGGCAGTGGCCAGGGCGGAGTCGATGTCGGCGTCCGCGACGACGACAGGCTCCGGGGTATCGAAGCCCTGTTCACGCAGGAAGTTCACCAAGATGGGTCCGGAACGGTCCTCGTACTCGCCGGCGGCGGCGCGGGTTGAGGCAACAATAACGAGTGCGCGGCGGGTCATGAGAGCGGGAACACCTCCACGAGGTCGCCGGCTGAAAGCTGCGTGTTAGCCGGGATACGGATGAGGGCGTTAGCGCCGATGGCCTGGGACATTAGGTGGGAGCTGGTGCCGCCGAGGAAGGAGGCGTGGGCTGTGCCATCGGAAATACTGATAGTTCCACGGCGGAACTGCTCGCGGTTGTTGAGTCCGTCTGCGGATTCAACAAGGTGCGCGCGAACCGGCTCTGAGGCATGGCCAAGGACGGGTGCCAAATAGAGGCGGAAGCTCACCAGCGTGGAGATGGGGTTGCCGGGAAAGCAGACTACGGGGACGTCGCCAAGGCGGGACAGGCCCTGCGGGCCACCCGGCTGTTGCGCCACGTGGCCGAACCAGCCGTCTTCTTCGAAGATTTGGCGGATGACCTCGAATTTTCCATGGGAGATGCCACCGGAGGTGACGATGACATCGGGGCGGTGGGTAATGACTGCTTCGGCGAGGTCCGCGCGCAGGGCAGAAGGATCGTCGTTCGTGCGCACGAAGCCAGCCACGTCGATGCCATACTGCCTGGCCAAAGCTGCGAGCATTGGCGCATTGGAATCGGGGATGGTGGCCCCACCTTCGCCACCTATTTCAGCGCCACCGGTACAGATGAGGATGCGGGCGGGCGCGACGGTGAGGACCTCGGTCAGGCCCTGGGAGGCGAGGGTGGCGATGGAGGGGGCGTCGAGAAGCGCGTGCTCGTTGATGAGCGTTGTGCCTGCCTTGACGTCGGAGCCCGCGCGGCGGATGAACTGCTCAGGGGCTGCCGGCACCGTGACCGTGGCGCCTTCCTCCGGGAAGCGTGGGGGCTCGCAGTGCTCGACGGGGACGATGGTGACGGTGCCCTCGGGGATTTTCGCGCCGGTCATGATGGGCAGGGCGGTGCCTTGCTCGAGCGAGCCCGGGGGATCCCCCGCCGCGATAGTGCGGCCGACGGTGAAGGTTCCACCGTCTGTGGTGGGCAGCGCATAGCCATCCATCTGTGAATTATCGAAAGGCGGCAGGTTGTGTTCGGCGCGGTACGTCGCGGCGGCGCGTCGGCCGAAGGCGCTGTTCAGGGGAGTGGACACCACCCGGGGTTGCGGAAGGGCCGCGCGAACGGCGGCGAGGTGTTCCTCATAGGTGCGCATCAGGTTCCTTCCTGTCACGGAGGCTGGCATAGTGGCAACCATGGTTGACATACGCTACTTTGCCGCAGCCCGCGCCGCCGCGGGGCGCGCGCAGGACACAGCGCAGGCAGCGACGCTGGGGGAGTTGCTCGACGTGTTGCGTGCTCGGCATACCGGCAGCACCGAGGCCGGAATGAGCTTCGCGGAGGTGCTGGAGCGCTGCACCTTCCTGGTGGATGGTGCGAGCGCTACCGAGGACGCCGTGCTTGCCGACGCCTCCCGCGTCGACGTCCTCCCGCCTTTCGCTGGGGGTTAGTGTCGAGTTCGCAGCGGGCTGGTGAAGAAGTTCACCACGCCGGAAACGATCGCGAGAACAATCGCGCCGATGATGGCGGCGCCCCAGCCGTCGATGACGAGTGAATCCATCAGCGCGCTGACGAGGAGCAGGACCGCGCCGTTGATGACGAGCGCGAAGAGGCCCAGGGTGAGGCAGGTCAGCGGGGCGCCGAGGAAGCGGAGCACCGGGGTGACGACCTCATTGACGATGATGAAGACCGCCGCGATGAGCAGGAAATTCTGGGTGCTAGCGGGGACGATGTCGATTCCGGGGACAATCGCCACCACGGCCCAGAAGGCCACCGCGACGGCAATGACGTTGAGTGCAAAATTGATAAATGTCTTCACAACTGCACTCTAACGCGGAAACTACTCCTCTGCAGCGAAGGCAGCGTCCCAGGCTTTAAGCAGGATGTCGGTTTCCTCAGCTGTGGTGACGGAAATGCGCACGCCCTCAGGGAAGGCGCGGACGAGAACGTCATTCTCGGCAAGCTGTGCAGCAACGTCCTGCGGGGAGCCCAGCTTCGCAATGGAGTCGGCGGCGAGCCAGATGTGGTTGGCCTGGGATTCCGGCACACCAAAGTCGGCGAAGTGCTCCACCAGGCGGTCGCGCTGCTCCACGGTCTCGTCGGTGCGCTCACGCAGCTCCTTCTGGGCGGCCAGCGAGGCCACAGCGCCAGCTTGTGCCACCGAGTTCACGGAGAACGGGATGGCCACCTTGCTTAGCGCCTCGATGATCTCGGCGTTGCCGAAGGCATAGCCTAAACGGATGCCGGCCAGGCCATAGGCCTTGGAGAAGGTGCGCAGGCCAATGACGTTGTCGTGAGTGTGGACGTAGTCGGTGGCCAGCGGGACGGCGTCGTTGCGGTTGTACTCGATGTAGGCCTCATCGAGCGCCACGATGACGTCCTTCGGGACCTTGGCCAGGAAGGCGTCGAGCTCCTCCTTGGTGATGATGGAGCCGGTGGGGTTATTCGGGTTGCACACGAAGATCAGGCGGGTCTTGTCCGTGATGGCAGCCGCCATGGCCTCCAAGTCCACGCGGTGATCCGCGGTGAGCGGGACCTTGACCGGGGTAGCGCCCACGACCTGCGCGAAGATGGGATAAGCCTCGAAGGAGCGCCAGGGGAAGACAATCTCATCACCGGGCACCGAGGTGATCTGCACCAGCTGCTGGCAGATGGCGGAGGAACCCGCGCCGCAGGTGACCTGCTCCGGTGTGACGCCGAGGTTTTCGGCGAGCGCCTTGCGGATTTCCACCGCGCCCATATCCGGGTAGCGGTTGACGTGCGCGGCTGCAGCTTCCATGGCCTTGAGCGCGCCGGGCAGCGGCTCCTGAGTTGCCTCATTGGAGGAGAGCTTCAAGGCGTGCTCGGCGTTCTTTCCGGGAACGTAGGCGGGCAGGGAGGAAAGGTCTGGTCGAATCATGTTTTCTACCTTAGGCGTTGCGGGGCCCACGAGGCCCGAAGTCGAAGTCAGCGGTCTGCGGCCCGAAGGCCTGAAGGCCCTTCGGCGCGTCGAAAGCATCAAGGCGCACCTCAAGGAAGGCGCCGCGCTCTGGGTGAGCAGCGATGTCGTCTAGGGCCTTCGCCAGCTCGCCTTCGGTTGAGGCCACGTAGGACTCCATCGTGGTGTCCTTCATGAAGGCCTTCGGCAGAGCCGTGTAATCCCACATCTGGATCTCGTTGTATTCGCGTTCCATGCCCAGGATGTAGCGCTCGATGGTGTATCCATCGTTGTTCACCAACACGATGATGGGCTTCAAGTTCTGGCGCAGGATGGTGGACAGCTCCTGGGCGGTGAGCTGGAAGGAGCCATCACCGATGAAGAGAACATGGCGGCGCTCCGGGTTGGCCAGCTGGGAGCCGAGGACGCACGGCAGGGTAAAGCCGATGGATCCCCAGATGGTGGAGTTGATGTACTGCACGCCCTCGGGCATGCGCTGCTGGCCCAAGCCAATGTTGGAGGTGCCGGCTTCGGCGATGACCACGTCATCGTCCTGGATGAAGCCGAGCATCTGCGGCCAGATGCGCTCCTGGGTCAGCGGGGCATCCGGGTTCGGCTCGAAGGGCTCGGGTTCGAAGGCCGCGCTTGGCGACGCCTCGGCTTCCTGGATGCGGTCGAGGAGGACGTCGAGAAGCTCCAGCGTATTGATGCCCACGAAGAACTCGCCGTCGGCGTTGAGGTGCTGGTCGCCGAAGTTATAGACGCGGGCGTCGGCCAGGTTGTGGGTGAAGGAGCCGGAGTTGACCTCGATGAAGCGCGGGTTCGTGGTGACCAGGAAGTCGGATTTTTCGATGCGTTCCTGCACGCCTGGTGCGGAGGCCGCACCGTTATAGGTGCCGATGAACAGCGGGTGGCGCTCAGACAGGATGGCCTTGCCGGAGGAAAGCTGGGAGTAAGGCAGCTGGGCCTTGTCGATGATGGCGCGGAGCTTCTCCGTGAAACCGTGGCGGTTGGTGTCCTGATCGATGAGGATGATCGGGTCTTTGGCCTTCGCCAAGTGCTCCAGCACGTAGTCCGCGGCAGTGTTCAGGCGCTCCGGATCGGACGGTGCCAGCTTGGTGGAGAAAGGCTCGTCGGGGACCTCGATGGTCAGGTGCGTGATATCGGAAGGAATCTGGATGTGGACCGGGCGCTTCTCGCGCAGGCAGGTATGCAGGGCGCGGTCGAATTCCTCGACCACGTTCATGGGGGACACGCGCGTGGCCACTTCGGTGAAGGGCGCGAAGGAATCGAGCATGTTGGCAAAGTCGCCGTCGGCAAGCGAGTGGTGCAGGTTCCAGCGGAATTCGGTCGCATACTGCGGCGGCGCGCCTGCCAACGACACCAGCGGGACGTGCTCGGCACGTGCGCCCGCAATGCCGTTGAGCGCGGAAAGCTCGCCCACGCCATAGGTGGTGAGCAGGCAGCCCACGCCGCGTTGGCGGGCGTAGCCGTCAGCGGCATAGGCGGCGTTGAGCTCGTTGCAGGCGCCGACGAAGCGGATGCCCTCGGAGGCCTCGATCTGCTCGAGGAAGCTCAGGTTGAAATCACCGGGCACGCCGATGATTTCAGTAATACCGATGGCCTTGAGGCGGTCCAGGATGAAATCACCAATGGTGGTCTGCATGAGAGGGTCCTTTCTATGTGTTTCGTGCGTCGTGGCGCTTCTTCCCCAGCCAGATGAGTGCCAAGGTCACAATCCAACAGGGTAGGACAATGGCACCGGTGCGGTAGTCCGGCAGCATGAACATCAAAGCGATGACGAGGGCGAAGAAGGCCAAGCACAGGTAGTTAGCGATGGGGTAGAGGGGCGCGCGGAAAGCAGCATCCGGGCAGCGTTTGCGGAAGTTCAGGTGAGCTACGGCGATGGCGGACCAGGAGATGAGCTCCGCGCCCACGATGATGGCGAGGAGAACAATCAGGATTTTGCCCTCGAAGAGGAAATTAAGCAGCACGGCAGAACCCATGAGCAGGGAGTTGAAGAGCAGGGCGCGAACCGGCACGCCCTTAGCGCTGACGGAGTTGAAGAAGGGCGGAGCTTGGCCGCCGCGGGAGAGATCCCGCAACATGCGCGCGCCGGAGAAGGTCATGGTGTTGAACACGGAGACGGCGGCGACGAGCACGATGAGGTTGAGGCCCGTGGCGGCAGCCGTGATACCTAGGGTGCTCAGCGCGCGTACGAAGGGTGAGGTGGAAGTATCGAGTTCGTTCCACGGAGCGAGCAGCACGATGATGCCGATGCCGCCGACGTAGAAGATGAGGATGCGCCAGATCACGTTGTTGATGGCCTTGGGCAGGCTTTTAGCGGGATCCTGCGCCTCGCCCGCGGCGGTGCCGATGGAGATGATGCCGCCGAAGGAGAAAATAACAGCGACGAGGGAAAAGAGCACACCGGAGGCACCGTTGGGGAAGAAACCGCCGTGCTCGGTGATATTGCTTAAGCCCAGGGCCGGCTCCGGGGTGAGGCCAAAGATGATGGCCGCGCCGACGACGATCATGAGGATGAGCGCGGCAACCTTGATGAGCGAAAGCCAGAATTCTGCCTCGGCGAAGGCGCCGACGTGCACCAGGTTGATGGCGGTGACGATGACGAGAGCGACGAGGGCGGTGAGCCAGTGCGGGATGCCGGGGAACCAGAAATCCATGATGGTGCCAGCGGCGGTAAGCTCCACCATGCCGACAACGATGGTGGTAAACCACCAGTTCCAACCAGTGACAAAGCCGGCGATGGGGCCGATGTATTCGCGGGCGTAGGCGCTAAAAGAGCCGGCGACGGGGTGCTCCACGGCCATCTCACCGAGCATGCGCATGATGAGGAAGATGATGAAACCGCCGATGGCATAGGCGGCGATAACACCCGGACCGGCCTCCTGGATGGAGGCGCCGGAGCCTAAGAAGAGGCCCGTGCCGATGCACGAGCCAAAAGCGATCATCTGCAGATGGCGCGACTTCATGCCGCGCTGCAGGCCGTCGTCTGTACTGGCGTTGTCGCTGGCGACAACGTCCTGTGCCCTGACGGAATTGTTGGTTGTGGTCATGTAGACGCCCTTCATGAACGTATATCTGTGACGTGAGTCATTGAACTGTAGGAGATTATTGCGCACCACAGTTTTGTTTGTCACTAGACAATATTCGGAAGTATCTTTGACATATGTCAAAAGTGACACCCCCGCAGCTGACGAGCATTCAGGATATCGTCGACGAATGCGCCCAGATCCTGCAGCGCTCCGTCGAGGTGACTACCCCCGCCATCGCGGTGATTGTCGCCAGTGCCCAGATTGGTGCCATCGATAAGAACCGTGCGGCCTCTATTCTTAACCGCACCCCGCCCCCAGAGCCGATCCCGTGGATGTTGAGCTTCGGTATTCAAGAGGCTGTGCTGCCGGTTCGCCTGCCCGCCAACCCGCGCTATGACATGCTGGCCCGCGTAGTCATCCCCCTGCGTCATGAGGATCGGCTCGTGGGCTACCTGTGGATTATTGATGAGCCCGCGCTGGGTGATGCTTCCCTGGTCCGCCTCGGTTCTTTAACGGCTCCGCTAGCCAGGCTTATCGACGAACGCGATGCGCCCCTCGCCGCCCGCGCCCAACAGCTCGGCGAGCTGGCTCGCGAGGTGCTCACCGGTGATCCTGCCGCGCTGGCGGGTGCGCGGGAGCGCGATCTTTTGCCCTCTGATGGCGAGCTGACCGTGCATCGCGTGCTGGTGGAGGGGGATCAGCGCGCGGTGGCCGTGGAACTTGCCCGCCCGTTGGTGCGCCGGCCCTTCTTGGTCGCGGACTCTCATGATTCCCTCGTGCTCGTTGAGTGCCGGCGCGATGACAAGGACACCGAGGCCCTCATGGAGGAGCTACAGAGTGCCGCGCTTGTCGCCGGCGCCGAGGTAGTGGCGCGCGGCTCGGCGCCGACGGCCCCGCAGGCGCGACTCATGGCGGACGTGGCCAAGCTCTGCGGCCAGGATTCACTGCGCTGGGAGGAGGCCGGCGCGTGGCGCCTGCTGCGCGGGTGGGAGCTGACCCCCGCGACGGTGGTGGCGATGAGCCCGGATGCCGCGGTGCTTCTCGACGACCCCCGCAACTCCTACTGGCACACCCTGCTGACCTATTTTGAGCATTCCCGCAACGTTTCTGCGACCGCTAATGCGCTCTACATCCACCGCGCCACGCTGCACTACCGCCTAGACCGCGTGCGTGAGATTCTCGGGCCCGGCGTGCTGGATGACGGCTGGCGTTGCGCGGCTCTCTACGTGGCCCTCAAGCTGCATGCGGCGCTTCAGGGAAAGAATAGGGAAGCCCGATTTTGTCCATAGGGGAAGCGCTCAGGTAGAGTGATGGACGGTTCATTGCGAATCGCTGGAGACGTGCCAGAGCGGCCGAATGGGGCTCCCTGCTAAGGAGTTGACTTACTTGCGTAGGTCCGGAGGTTCAAATCCTCTCGTCTCCGCAAACTACAGAACCCGAGTCATCGTTTCACCGGTGGCTCGGGTTCTGCGTTTTGTTGTTGTCATTCTGGAAGCGGGTGCCAGCGCAGATCTCGGTAGCGGGCAAAGCCCTGATCTTGGCTCAGTAGGGTTGCTTCTTCTTCTATTACGGCCGCAGCTATCCAGGCATCGGGGATGTCGCTGGCTTTAAGTTTGTGCAAGCGCGCCAATTCAGTGAAGGTTGTCCAGGTTCCTGGGCTGGAGCTTAAAAGGGTGCCGTTTGGGGCTTCTAAAATGGTATTGAGTGCAGTCAGCGCTTGCTGGGCGGTAAGTGGTTTGTGAAAAAGCTTGTGGTTCGTCATGACTCGAAGAAAGCCCGTTGCCACAACATCCAGGAGTCCAATTGTTTCATGTCGATTTAGAGCACTACTTAACCATTGTTGAGCGGGTTTATGTTGCGGTGCAGCGGAGTGGAAGGCATAAACGAGAATGTTGACATCAGGAATGATCATCGAGCACCGCCCACACAGCTTCTTTGTCGCTGAGATCAACTAGAGCCGGTCCGCCGCAATCGAAGGAGGGCAGGTTAACGGGGGTGTCTTCGGTACTGATGCGGGATTCCTTCTTGAGGGCAGCGCGGACCGCCTCTTCGACGTATGAGCTCAAAGTGAGGTTACCCTCGTTTAGTGGACACCCTA
>NZ_KV814379.1:0-1476 GCF_001813925.1 Corynebacterium sp. HMSC072D12 | reverse complement strand
TTTTTTGTTTGGGTAGGGGAGCGTCGTGCATGTGTTGAAGCGTTACCGTAAGGAGGCGTGGAGTGTGTGCGAGTGAGAATGCAGGCATGAGTAACGAATTGGAAGGTGAGAATCCTTCCCGCCGGATGACTAAGGGTTCCTGGGTCAAGTTCGTCTTCCCAGGGTGAGTCGGGACCTAAGGCGAGGCCGACAGGCGTAGTCGATGGATAACCAGTTGATATTCTGGTACCCGTATATCCGCGCCCATGATAAAGCACTGATACTAACCACCGCGGATACGATTGATGTGTTCTTTGAACACGTTGGTTGTTGATGTCGTGGGGCCTGATGTGTGGTTCAAGTGATGGGGTGACACAGTGTAGTAGCCATGCCGCTTAATGGATTGTTGGTGTAAGCGTGTGAGGTGGTGTGTAGGTAAATCCGCATGCTGTTAAACCTGAGGCGTGATGCGTAGCCCAATTGGGGTGAAGTTGGTGATCTAGTACTGTCGAGAAAAGCCTCTAGCGATGTGGATGTATGGCCCGTACCCTAAACCGACACAGGTGGTCAGGTTGAAAATACTAAGGCGTTCGGGTGAACTGTGGTTAAGGAACTCGGCAAAATGCCCCCGTAACTTCGGGAGAAGGGGGACCACACGACTTAAGCACTCCTTGCGAGTGTGGTGGGTTGTGGGGTCGCAGAGAATAGAGGGAAGCGACTGTTTATCAAAAACACAGGTCCATGCGAAGACGTGAAGTTGATGTATATGGACTGACGCCTGCCCGGTGCTGGAAGGTTAAGAGGACCGGTTAGTAGTCTTTGACTGCGAAGCTGAGAATTTAAGCCCCAGTAAACGGCGGTGGTAACTATAACCATCCTAAGGTAGCGAAATTCCTTGTCGGGTAAGTTCCGACCTGCACGAATGGCGTAACGACTTCTCTGCTGTCTCAACCACAGGCCCGGTGAAATTGCACTACGAGTAAAGATGCTCGTTACGCGCGGCAGGACGAAAAGACCCCGGGACCTTCACTATAGCTTGGTATTGGTGTTCGGTTCGGTTTGTGTAGGATAGGTGGGAGACTATGAAGCGGCCACGCTAGTGGTTGTGGAGTCGTTGTTGAAATACCACTCTGATCGGATTGGATGTCTAACCTTGGCCCATGATCTGGGTTGGGGACAGTGCCTGGTGGGTAGTTTAACTGGGGCGGTTGCCTCCCAAAATGTAACGGAGGCGCCCAAAGGTTCCCTCAGCCTGGTTGGCAATCAGGTGGTGAGTGTAAGTGCACAAGGGAGCTTGACTGTGAGACAGACATGTCGAACAGGGACGAAAGTCGGGACTAGTGATCCGGCACCTACTTGTGGATGTGGTGTCGCTCAACGGATAAAAGGTACCCCGGGGATAACAGGCTGATCTTCCCCAAGAGTCCATATCGACGGGATGGTTTGGCACCTCGATGTCGGCTCGTCGCATCCTGGGGCTGGAGTAGGTCCCAAGGG